>DASTZF010000329.1:0-7253 GCA_035764445.1 Burkholderiaceae bacterium | reverse complement strand
ACGAATCGGTGAGCCGCGCCTGGACGGCCGGCGACAGTGACGGCAAGATGCACCTGCGCTCAGCGTCAGACTTCGCGTGCCTTGTGCGGGTGGCTCGAGCGTGAGACCCACATGACGCCGCAGCAAACGATCCAGCTTCTGCGAGACCTCGAGATGGCGTTGCTCGATGCGGGCGTGCGCAAGTCGGAACGGGTGGAGGACCTGTTGGCGCTCGAGTTCGTCGAGTTCGGCAGCTCGGGGCACATCTGGTCACGCGCCGAGACGCTGACGCGGCTGCGCGAGGAGCCTGCAGTCCAGGTTCAGGCGAGCGACTTTCTGATCCGCCTGCTGCCGCCGGACTTCGCGCACGTTCGCTATCGCACCACGCACAGCGGGGCGCCGCCTGTCGTCGCGCTGCGCAGCTCGCTGTGGCGGCGCGATCAGGAGACCTGGAAGCTGTCGTTCCACCAGGGCACACCGGTCCCCTTGCGGCACTGAAGCAGCACGCAAGCCGATGCGCATCGTCGCCTGGAACTGCTGCCGCGGGCCGATGGCGAAGAAGCTGGCCGCGCTCGAGGGGCTGCAGCCTGATCTGGCCGTGATCTCCGAGGCGCTGGCGCCCGAACGCGAGTCGGCGCAACTGCTCTGGTTCCCGTCCAATGCGTCGCGCCTCGGGATCCAGGTGCGATGCTTCGGCGCGTACAGGCTCAGGCGCGTGAAGCGCGCCGAGCTGCCGAACTGCGTGGTGCCGCTGCGCATCAGCGGTCCGGTCGGCTTCAATCTGCTCGCGGTGTGGACCTGGCCGGCACCGAGCTACACCCAGGCCTTCTTGAACGGCCTGTCGGCGTATCCGGGGCTGTTGCGTCGCGGGCCGACCGTCGTCGCGGGAGACTTCAATGGCAACCCTGTGTTCGACAAACCGACGCAACGCGTCAAGTGGTGGACGACCGGCTTTTCGCGGCTGCACGACGCCGGGCTCGTCAGCGCGTACCACGAGTTCAATCGGGTGGCGTTCGGCGGCGAGCCGCATGCAACCCACCACTTCCTGCGCAAGCCCGAGCGGCCGTTTCACATCGACTACTGCTTCGTTCCGCGCTCGTGGGCCCAGCGCAGGCTGCAGGTCGAGGTGGCGCACGGGCCGCAATGGCGGCTACTCAGCGATCACTTTCCGATCGTCGTCGACGCCGACCCGGCGACGCTCGCCTCAGCGCGCTGACAACCTTGCATCATCACGAGATCCTCGTCATGCAGAGCGACCAAGCCGCGCTGCTGCGCTCGCTGATCGAGTCGCAGCCGATCGCCGCGCTGGCGACGCTGCATCGGGGCAAGCCCGCGGTGTCGATGGTGCCGTATGCGCTGCTCCCGCACGGCGAGGGCGTCGTCGTGCATGTCAGTCGCCTGGCCACGCACACGGCCGACATGCTGGCCAACCCCGACGTCGCGCTGCTGATCGTCGCCATTGCGGGCTCCGCGCGGTCACCGCGCGAGCTGCCGCGTGTGAGCCTGCAGGGCCAGGCGCGGCAGCTGGCACCGGATTCGCCGCGGTACGCGTCGGCACGCGAGCGCTACCTGGCGCGCTTTGCGGACAGCGCCGAGATTTTCGGCTTCTCGGATTTCTCGCTGTTCGCGATCGCGCTGCGGTCGGCACGATGGGTGGGCGGCTTCGCCAACGCCACGTCGATTGCCGGCGCCGAGTTGCGCGCGCTGTTGTCGTAGGGCCGCGAGTCGAGGTGGTGCAGGTGGAGCGCGATGCCTGACCTGGTCGTCAAGCCGCTCGGTCCGGCCACCTGGCCCGATTTCGCCGCGCTCGTCGAGCGGCACAACGGCGTCTGGGGCGAGCGGCAGGGCTTCGAGTGCATCCGCCGGCTCGGCAAGAACCATTGGATCGTCGCCAAGACTGTCTCGGCAGCGTGACAATGGCTTCATGCTGAAGACCTACCAAGGCAGTTGTCACTGCGGCGCCGTGCGCTTCGAGGCCGACCTCGATCTCACGCAGAGCACCTACCGGTGCAACTGCTCGATCTGCCGGCGCACGCGCTTCTGGCCCGCGGTGGCGCGCGAAGAGGGTTTTCGCCTGCTTGCCGGCGAGAGCGAATTGACGCGGTACCTTTTCAACAGCAGAAAGAACCAGCACTACTTCTGCAGGCACTGCGGCGTCCGGCCGTTCGGCGTCGGCACCGAGACGCCGATCGGCAAGATGGTCGGCGTCAACCTCGGCTGCCTGAGCGGCGTGTCCGACGAAGAGCTGTCGCGGCTGTCGATCATCTACGTCGATGGCATCCACGACCGGATGGAGGCACCGCAGTTCCATGCCCACCTGTAGATCGCGCCGCGCGCCGGCGCGCTAGCATTCGACGCATGGCCACGAGCCGCGCCCCTGCCGACGTCGACGACTACATCGCGGGCTTCCCGCCCGAGGTCCAGGCTGTACTGCGCAAGGTGCGCGCCACGGCCCGCGCGGCGGCGCCCGAGGCGACCGAGGTGATCAGCTACCGCATGCCCGCGCTCAAGGGCCACGGCATCCTCGTGTATTTCGCCGCCTTCACGCATCACATCGGCTTCTACCCGCCGATCGCGGGCGATGCCCGGTTGCAGCAGGCGGTGGCGCGCTACGTGGGCGAAAAGGGGAACCTGCGTTTTCCGCTCGACCAGCCGATTCCCTATGAACTGATCGAACGCCTGACGCGGCTTCGCGCCAGGCAAGACGAGGCCAAGGCGGCAGCGAGCCAGCGCCGCAGGCACGCGGCTTGAACCGCGTCGGAGAGTCAGCGCACTGAAGTCACCATGCAGATCTCGGCCACGGTCATCAATTTCGGCGCCCGGCACGAAGTGACCGTGCGCACCGGCGCAGTCGCGCAGGCGCTGGCGGTGTCCGCGAAAACGTCCGGCGGCTCGGCCGTCAACGGCGGCGAGTTCCTGATGCTCGCGCTGGCCACCTGCTACTGCAACGACCTCTATCGAGAGGCGGCGCGCCTCGGCATCGCGATCGACGGCGTCGAGGTCGAGGCAACCGCAGAGTTCCCGGGCATCGGACTGGCCGCCACCGGCATCCGCTACCGCGCCGTCGTCGACTCCACGGCGTCGGCCGCAGCAGTGGCCGACCTGCTGCGTCAGACCGACGCGGTGGCCGAGGTGCACAACACCGTTCGATCGGGTGTGGCGGTCGAACTGGTGGTCGAGCCGCGCCAGCAGGAGTCACCATGAGCCAGCCTCGCGTGTCGGACACCTGGGAACGTGGCAGTCCCTACGAGCAGTACATCGGTCGCTGGAGCCGGCGCATGGCGCCCGTCTTCCTGTCGTGGCTCGCTGCACCGGCGAACGGGCGCTGGCTCGACGTCGGTTGCGGCACCGGTGCGTTGAGTGCGGCGATCGTCGACCACTGCTCACCCGCGCGTGTCGTCGGTGTCGAGCCGTCGGAGGGATTCTTGAAGCTTGCGGCGGCCAGTCTCGGCGGTCGGGCGGAACTCGTTCGCGGCAGCGCGGACGCGCTGCCGGTGGCCGGCGCGACGATCGACCATGTGGTCTCGGGCCTGGTGCTGAACTTCGTGCCCAACCTGCCCGCGGCGCTGGCCGAGATGGCCCGGGTGGCCGTGCCCGACGGCACGATCGCCGCCTACGTCTGGGATTACGCCGACCGGATGGAGCTGATCCGGCACTTCTGGGATGCCGCGGTGCTGCTCGACCCGTCGGCACGAGCGCTGCACGAGGGCGTTCGCTTCCCACTGTGCAGGCCGCAGGCATTGCAGGCCGCTTTCGATGGCGCGGGCCTCGTCGGTACACAGATCGAAGCGTTGGAGGTGGCGACCGACTTCGCCGACTTCGACGACTACTGGTCGCCGTTTCTCGGTGGCCAGGGGCCGGCGCCGGCGTACCTGATGTCACTCGCCGACGACCGACGCGCCCAGCTGCGCGAGGTGCTGCGTGCGAGACTGCCGACCAGCGAGTCCGGCGGCATCGCGCTCGTCGCCCGCGCGTGGGCCGTGCGTGCGCGCAGGCCTGGGCACCGGGCCGATGCGTGATGCGGTGACTGCGGCCGCAGCGAGCGCGGGGACCGCGATCGAGCTGGCGTCGTTCGAACCCTCGCGGCTGTGGATTTCGATCGCGCCCGTCCGTCTCGGAGCCCATGGACCAGCAGATCCGTTCTTGCACCAGCCGACGGCGTGAAGCCCGACTCTGCCCGATCCAAAGATCGCATGACCGTCCCTGACCGCGCCGACGACGCACCGCTGTCGACCACGCTGCCCGGAACCTGGCGCCTGCTGTCTCGCATCGACATCGCCGGCGGGCAGCCGCACGCTGATCCTGCCCTCGGCTCGGACCCGATCGCGTTGCTGATCTACGACCGGGCAGGGAACTTCTCCGCGCAGTTCATGAAGCGCGATCGCAGCACGGCGCCCGTCGATGGCCCTATCGGTGCCAGCAACAACACGCAGGCGCAGGGCGGCTACGACGCCTACTTCGGGACCTATGCCGTCGATGACGCGACCGGCGTCGTCACGCAGCGGTTGCTGGGGGCGATCAGCAACGGCAACGTCGGGCTGGTGTTGTCGCGGGTGATGACCGTGCGGGGTGACTCGCTGATCATCGAGTTGCAGACCAACGCCTGGGACGGAACCCCGGTCACGCGGACGCTGACCTGGCAGCGGGTGGGTTGAGTCGAGCGAGCAGGCTGCCGGGCGTCCGCTGGACGGCGAGGGTCATCGCCGATTCCTAGAATGACCGCAGCAACGGAGCACCTCGTGATCGTCGAACGCATCTGGACCGCCAACTCGCTGCGCAACTTCAACTACTTGATCGCCTGCCCCGAGACCGGCGAGGCGCTGGCGATCGACCCGCTCGACCACGGCAAGTGCCTGGCGGCGGCCAAGAAGAATGGCTGGCGCATCACGCAGATCCTCAACACGCACGAGCACCACGACCACACCGGTGGCAACGCGGCGGTGGTGGCGGCCACCGGCGCCAAGGTGATCGCGCACCACAAGGCGGGCGGCAAGATCGCCGGCGTCGATCGCGGCGTGAAGGCCGGCGACGTGATCAAGGTCGGCCGCTCGGTCGAGCTCGAATGCATGGACACGCCGGGCCACACGTTCTGCCACATCTGCCTGCGCGCGCACGGCGGCGACAAGCCGGCGCTGTTCTCGGGCGACACGCTGTTCAACGCCGGCGCCGGCAACTGCCACAACGGCGGCGACCCCGGTGCGATGTACGAGACGTTCGCACAGCAGCTCGACACGTTGCCCGACGACACGCTGCTCTACCCGGGGCACGACTACATCGAGAACAACCTGAAGTTCACGCTGTCGCGCGAGCCCGACAACGAGGCCGCGAAGGCGCTGCTGCCCGGGGTCACGGGCCACGATCCGCAGACCTCGATCGTCACGACGCTCAAGGATGAGAAGCAGCACAACACCTTCTTCCGGCTGACCAGCCCCGGTGTGATCGCCAAGCTGCGCGAGGCATTCCCCGACCTGCCCGACAAGCCGGACCGGCGCACCGTGTTCCTGAAGCTGCGCGAGTTGCGCAACAGGTGGTGATCCGCAGGACGGCCGTTCACGCGTCTTGACGAAATCCTGATGCGCCGGCCGCTATCGTGGGCGGCATGAACGAAGCCACCGGTCTCGCGCAGCGCTCGGCGGTGACGCTCGGCTTCGGAGCGACTGCCTGGGTCGCGGGCTGGGTCGCGATGCTGCTGTTCGACGGCCAGCTCGATCTGGCCAACCTGGCGCTGGTGTTCGTGCTGACGTCGGTGTTGGCGGGGCTGTGGTTGCCTGCCTGGCTGTCGATCGGTGCCACGCTCGCTTCGGCGCTGGCTTTCAATTGGGCCTTCGTGCCGCCGCGCGGCACCTTCGCGATCGAGCTGCACCAGCACGCCGTGCTGCTGGTGTCGATGGTGGTGGTCAGCGCGATCGTCGCGGCGCTGATGACGCGCCTGCGCCAGCACGCCGCCGCGCTGCAGCGCGCGGCAGGCCGCGCCGAACAGCTGCGCCAATGGGTCGAGACGCTGCGCGATGCCGACGATCCGCTGCTGCACGTGGGCAGCCTGCGCGACGCGCTGGCGTCGCTCACCGGCCGTAGGGTCACGTTGCTGGTGCTGAAGGGCGCGCTGCCGCAGGGCAACGATCCCGAGCACGCGGTGCTCGCTGGAGCGGCCGATGCGGACCAGCTCGCGGGCCTGTGGCATTGCCTGCGTCAGGGCCATGCGATGGGGCCCGGCACCGAGCGCCACCGCGAGCTGCCGGCCTGGTATCTGCCGATGCACGGTCGCGCTGCCTGCAGTGGCGCCGCACTGATCGACGACGCGATCGACAACGGCGACCCGGCGCTGCTGGCGCATGCGCAAGCGCTGTGCAATCAAATGGGAGTGGCACTGGAGCGCGTGCAGTCCGCGCGCGAGCAGGCGCTGGCGCGCGAGCGCGCGCAGACGCAAGAGGTGCGCAACGCGCTGCTGGCGGCCATCGCGCACGACCACCGCACGCCGCTGGCCACCATCATCGGTGCCGCGTCGTCGTTGCAGCAGCAATCGGCGCGCTTGAGCGTCGAGCAGCGCGAGCGCCTGGTGCGCACCGTGCTCGACGAGGCCTCGCGCCTGTCGCGCATGACCGACAACACGCTGCAGCTGGCGCGCCTCGATGCGCCCGGCCTGCAGTTGCGCTGCGACTGGGAGTCGGCCGAGGAGCTGGTGGGCACCGTGCTGCGGCGCGTGCGCGAGCGCCGCCCTCAGCGCCTCGTGCGCGCCCGACTCGAGCCCGGGCTGCCGTTGTTGTGGTGCGATGCGATGCTGCTGTCGCAGCTGCTCGACAACCTGGTCGACAACGCGCTGAAGTACAGCGACGACGATGCCCCGGTCGAACTGCTGGTGCGCCGCATCGGCGAGCATGCGGTGCTCGCGGTGCGCGACCGCGGGCCCGGCATCGCGCCGGCTTGGCGCGAGCGGGTGTTCGACGTCTTCCAGCGCGGCGCCGACGCCGTCGACGCGAACGCATCGAACCAGGTCGCGCGCGCGCGGCCCGGTGTCGGCGTCGGTCTCGCGGTGTGCCGCGCGATTGCCCGCGTGCATGGCGGCGAGCTGCAACTGCGCGCGCGTGGCCACGGCGGTTGCAGCTTCGAATGCTGGCTGCCGCTGAAGACCCCGCCGCCACAGCCCGACGAACGGGAAGCGCCGCCGTGATGCCGCTGCACGTGCTGCTGGTGGAAGACGATCGCGAGGTGTCCGCACTCACGCGCGAGCTGCTGCAGTCGCTCGGCTTCTCCGTGACCCATGTCTCCGGGGCCGA
>DASTZF010000328.1:0-8611 GCA_035764445.1 Burkholderiaceae bacterium | reverse complement strand
CCGCGGTACACCCGAAGCCCGAATACTGGAGCGAACTGTTGACGCGCGTGACCAAGCAGCCCGGGTTCTCCGAGCGCCTGTGGATCGACGTGTACCGCCTGCGTCTGGCGACCAACCTGATGCGCAGCGCCGACGAGTACGTCGAGCTGGCGCAGCTCGCGCTGCAGGCCGGCTATCCAGGCGAGGCACTGACGGTGGTCGACCGCGGACTGTCGTTGTCGCTGCTGGGCAACGGCAAGGATGCCGCCGCGCACACCGCGCTGCGCGAGCGCGCGAGCAAGGCGGCCGAGAAAGACAGCACCGATCTCGGCCGGGCCGAAGCGTCTGCCAAGAGCGCTCGCGAGGGCGACGCGCTGGTCAACGTCGGCTTTGCGTATGCCACCTCCGGCCAGGCCTCCAAGGGCATCACGCTGATGGAGCAGGGCCTGGCCAAGGGCAACCTCAAGCGCGTCGACGAAGCGCGGCTGCGCCTCGGGCAAGCGATGTGGCAGGCCGGCCGCAAGGACGACGCGGTCAAGGCATTCGCCGCCGTGCAGGGCAGCGACGGCTCCGCGGCGCTGGCGCGCGTGTGGTCGGCCTTCGTGCGCAGCCCGGCCGGCAAGGTGTGATGCGATGCCCAGGCGATCGCGTCACGCCATCCGACGCCTGACCTTGGCATGATGCGCGGCGTCATCGACTCCTGGACCGCCGCATGACCGCACTCGTGATCGGACTGTTGTTGTTCCTCGGCCTGCACTCCACGCGCATGATCGCCGACGGCGTGCGCAGCCGCTTCATCGCACAGCGCGGCGAGCGCGTCTGGCGCGGGCTCTATTCATTGGGTTCGGCGATCGGCTTCGTGCTGATCATCTGGGGCTTCGCGATTGCGCGTCGCTCGCCAGTGGTGCTGTGGTCGCCGCCAGATTGGACGCGGCCGCTGGCGTCGCTGCTGACGCTCGCGAGCATCGTGTTGATCAGCGCAGCCTACGTGCCGCGCAACCACTTCAAGGCCTGGGTCGGCCACCCGATGGTGCTCGGCGTCAAGGTGTGGGCGTTCGCGCATCTGCTGGCCACGCGCACGCTGGCCGACCTGCTGCTGTTCGGGGGCTTCCTGCTGTGGTCGATCTGGTGCTTTCGGTCGCTGCGCGCGCGCGACCGCGCGGCGGGACGCCAGCCGACCCCGGGGCAGGCCGTGCCGACGGTGGTCACGATCGCGGTCGGCGCCGTGCTGTGGTTCGTGTTCGCCTACTGGCTGCACGGCTGGCTGATCGGCGTGCGCCCACTGGGCTGACGCCCGCACGGGCCTGCTGCGTGGATCAGGCCGTGCGCATCAGCGCGATGTGTTCGGTGCCGCTCTCGGGCAACCACACCTCTCCGGGGCGGCCGAGGATCTGGCGCACGCTGGCCGATTCGCGCGGATGGCGCCAGCTGTCGAACTTCTCGCTCTGCGGATCGAAGCGCACCACCGCGTTGGTGCCGAAGTCGCTCAGCCACACCATGTCCTTGTCGTCGACGTAGACCGCGTAGGTGCGTGGGTTGTCGCCCGGCAGCTTCCACGTCTTCCAGAGGCCTGTGGCCACTCTAGCGCGCGGGTCGTGCATCGACACCTGCCCGGAGTTCCATTCGCTGACCCAGATGCGGCCGTGGCTGTCGCTCCACACGCGGCGTGCGCCCTGGCCCTTGGTGGGCGGCTCGACGATGCGCGATTCGCCGCTCTTCAGGTCGATCTGTGCGATGAAGCTGTTGGCCAGCGAGCAGTACCAGACGTCGCCGCGCGGCGTCGTGCAGATGCCGTAGGGTCCGCGGCCGCGCGGCGCGTCCTTGACCATCACCTCGCCCGTCTTGACGGTGACCTTGCCGATCACGCCGGCCTGGCCGGTGAACCAGAGATTGCCCTCGCCGTCGAACGCACAGGTGTTGAGGTTCGCGTAGGGCGTCCCGTCGGGCAGCTTGAACAGGCGCACCTGGCGGTCGGGCCAGCCGACGCGCGCGATCGCCTGCTGACCGCCGTCGGTGAGCCACGCCGCCTTGTCGGGGCCCTGGATCACGCCGTGTGGCGACGACCCAGAGCCGAGCGCGACCAATTCGGCCTTGCCGGTCTTGGGGTCGAACCAACCGAGATGTCCGCTGCGCTGCGCGCTGAACCACACGCCGCCGTCGGGAGCTGGGGCCACGTCGTGGATGCCGGTGCGTTGCGGCGCGTTCAACGGCCAGGCCTGCATCGTGGCGGCGGTCGTGGCGCGCGCCGTGGCACCCCACACCGCCAGCGAACACGCACCCCACGAGGCCAGCACGGCGTGCCGGCGATCGATCCCTTCAGCCTTCATGCGCGGACCCCTGCGCCGACCGCTTGTCGGCGTTCAGGGCAGACCATAGCGACGCGCCCGCGTCGCGCCAAGCCCGCGCAGCCAAGCCCGCGCGCGCGGCGAGGGCACGCCGTGCCGTGGGTCAGTGATTCGAGCATCAGCGAGGGCAATTCCTCCCACTCGATCGCGTCGGCAGCGACGTGGCGGGCTTGGACGGACCGCGCAGCGGCAAGGGGATGGGAGGTGCGATTCATGATGGTCGACAGCGTAGGCCTTCGGGCGCCGATGCGACCGGCAAAACAATGCAGGCAACGGACACCAGATCGGCCGCGCGCGGGCATGCTTTAATTGTCCTATTGACAGAACAAAGGGACCTCAGTACGGTCGCGCTTCGTGACTGCCGCCCTGCCGCTGCCCAAGTACCACCAGATCTACCTGGTGCTGCGTGAGCAACTGCACGAGGGCCGATTCGTCGACGGCGTGCCCGGCGAGATCGCGTTGATGCGCGAATTCGGCGTGGCCCGTGTCACTGTGCGCAAAGCGTTGGAACGGCTGGCGGCCGAACATCTGATTCAGCGCACACCGGGTCGCGGCACGGTGCCGTTGCCGTTCGATCGCCCCGCGCCGGCGACGGTGGGCAACGAGTCGGCAGACGGCGAGCGGGTCGGCGCCTGGTTCGAGAACCTGTCCGGCGGCGCCGCCGGCGTCACCGTCAAGGTGCTCTCGGTGCGCATCGTGCCGTGTCCGCCCGCGATGGCCGAACCGCTGGGCATCACACCCGGCTCGCCGGTGCAGAAGGCGCAGCGCGTGCGGGTGGTGCGCGCGGGTCCGCTGTCGCACATCACGACCTACGTTCCCAAGGCGTTGGCGCCGTTCGGCCGGCGCGAGTTGGCACGCAAGCCGATCCTCGTGCTGATGGAGCGCGCAGGCACACAGATCGGGCGCGCCACGCAGAGCGTGTCGGCGCGCCTGGCCGACGCCGAGGTGGCCCAGCAACTCGACGTCGCGGTCGGCTCGGCGCTGTTGTCGGTGCAGCGGCTGGTGTTCGATACCCGAGGTCACCCGGTGCAGTGGTTGCTGGGGCTGTATCGGCCCGATCGCTACGGCTACCGCATGGAGCTGCCGCGCGTCGGCGGCGTCGACGCCAAGGTGTGGGTCAGCCAGCCCCACGCGGCGCCTGTGCAGTGATGCGAGGCGGCGCGCCGGCAGCGAGATGACGATCCCCGCGCAGCCGCTGACGTTGGCCCAGAAGCTGATCGCGCGCGCCAGCGGTCGCGCGCGGGTCGTGCCGGGCGAGTTCGTCACCTGCCGCGTCGACCTCGCGATGTTCCACGACTCGGGTGGCCCGCGCCGCTTCGGGCCGATGCTGGCCGAGCTCGGAGCGCCGATCTGGGACCGCGATCGCGTCGTGCTGGTGATCGACCACTACGTCCCCGAAGCCGACGAGGACGCGCGCCGCACCGTGCGCATCGCGCGCGACTGGGCGCGCGAGCACGCGTTGCCGCACGTGCACGACGGCATCGGCATCTCGCACGTGGTCTTGCCGCGCCATGGCCATCTGCGCCCGGGCATGTTGGGCGTCGGCGGCGATTCGCATGCCTGTACCGCCGGCGCGTTCGGGGTTTACATGCTCGGCATCGGCAGCACCGAGATGCTCGGCGTCCTGGTCAGCGGCGAGATCTGGGTGCAGGTGCCGCAGACGCTGTTCATGCGCTGGAGCGGGCGCCTGGCACTCGGCGTCACCGCCAAGGACATGATGCTGGCGATGATCGGCCGCTTCGGCGTCAACGTCGGACATCGGCATGCGATCGAGTACTGCGGCGAGGCGGTGTCCGCGCTGCCGATCGACGAGCGCATGACGCTCGCCAACATGAGCGCCGAGCTCGGCGCCCAGGTCGGGTTGATCGCGCCCGACGACGAGACGCGCACCTGGTTGTGGCAGGCCGGCGTGGGCGATGTTGAGATCGAGCCGTGGCACAGCGACGAGGACGCGCCGGGCGTGCGCCACAACTTCGACGCCTCGACGCTGGCACCGCAGATCACGCTGCCGCACAAGCCGGCCCACGCGCGCGACGTCGCCGACATCGAGCCCACCACCATTCAAGTGGCTCACATCGGCGGCTGCACCGGCGCCAAGCTCGAAGACCTGCGGGCCGCGGCGCGCGTGCTCGCCGGCTATCGCGTCGACCCGCGCGTGCGGTTGCTGGTGGCGCCGGCCAGCGTGCACGACCGTGGCATTGCGGAGCGCGAAGGCGTCTTGCGACGGCTGCAGGAGGCCGGAGCGCAGATCTTGCCCGCCGCCTGCGGCCTGTGCGCAGGGCATGGCGACGCGGTGCCCGAGGGCAGCACGGTGATCAGCTCGATCGCGCGCCATTTCAAGGGCCGGCTCGGACCCGACAGCGTGCAGGTCTTTCTCGCTTCGCCATACACGGTGGCGGCCTCCGCGCTACGCGGGCGCATCACCGATCCGCGCGAGGTGCTGTGGGACACCGAGGCGGAGAGCGCTCGCTGATGGACGCGCGCCCGTCGGGTCTGCTGCACCGTGGGCGCCGCAACGGCGACCCAGCCAGCAGCCACCGCGTGTGGCGCTTGCCGGCCGACGTCGACACCGACGCGCTGGCACCGAGCTGCTGGATGAGGTACAGCGCCGAAGTGATTGCGCGCCATTGCCTGGAGTCGGTGCGTCCGCAGCTCGCTCTCGAGGCGCGGCGCGGCGACGTCATCGTCGCGGGTGCTAACTTCGGTATCGGTTCGTCGCGCGAACAGGCGGCGTCGGCGCTGGTGCACCTGGGCATCGCGGCGGTGATCGCGCCATCGTTCGGTGGCCTGTTCTATCGCAACGCCTTCAACGTCGGGCTGCCGCTGCTGATCTGCCGCGACGCGGAGGCGATCGCCGACGGTGAACGTGTGTCGTTCGACTTGCACAGTGGCCTTGTGCGCTGCGTCGCCGACCCCGCTGGCCGCGAACTCGGCGACCGCGGCCCGCTGCTGCCCTGCGAACCGATCCCGGCGTTCCTGCTCGAGCTGGTGGGCGCTGGCGGATTGCTCGCGCAGCTGAAACGGCGACAGCAAATGGCGCGCGGCTGATTGCGCGCAGCGCCGTCAGAACTTGACGCGCATGCCGAGCGAGACCTGCGGCGCCGCGCGCACACGGTTGATGCTCTCGCGCAGTTGCGTGAGCTCGCGTTCAAGCTCTGCCTGCGACGCGCCACCCAGCGAAGGGCCGCGCGATTCGTTCAGATTGAGCCGGCCCAGCGTGAGCAGGGCGCTGCTGCCGGCGCGAACGTCATCGGCGGCGCGATCGAAATTCAGCCGGTTCGCCGGGCGCGGCTGGCTGGCCGAGCCGTCGAACCACGGTGCTGCAGTCACCGCGCGCAGCAAGCCGCTGGCTTGCAACCCGGGCTGGATGCTGTCGCGCCCGATGCTGCGTAACGCATAGTTCGATGACAGCGGCTGGCTGTGGCTGGACATCCAGCTGGTTCGCGTCGTGTGCGGGTCGAATGCTTCGGCCCCGGCGACCGAACCGCAGGCCAGCAACACGAGGGCAGCAAGCAGTGGCAGGGTCGAGCGCGTGAACATGGTTGCTCCCGGCAGACTGTGTGCGAGTACTTGGCTCGCGCTTGACCCAAAGTCTGGCGCCGGCCGAATGCCTGTGATCGCCGTTACAGCGTAACGATCGCGCCGCCAGTGATCGATTCACGCGCATCGATCACGCACGGCGGTCCGCTGACCTCAGAGCGCAACGTCGTAGTCGACAGTGACCGGCGCGTGGTCGGAAAAACGCTGCTCGAGATAGATCGACTCACGCCGCGCTCTGCCGGCCACGCGCGGTGTGGCGAGGTGTAGTCGAGTCGCCAACCGACGTTGTTGGCGCGCGCCTGGCCGCGGTTGCTCCACCAGGTGTACTGCTCGGACTTGTCGTTGAGGCGTCGAAACACGTCGACCAGCCCCGCCTTGGCGAACAGCTGGGTCAGCCACGCGCGCTCCGCGGGCAGGAAGCCCGAGTTCTTGCGATTGCTCTTCCAATTCTTGAGGTCGATCTCCTGGTGAGCGATGTTGACGTCACCCACCAGGATGAACTCGCGCTCCTTCTTCAGCCGCAGCAGATGCGGGTAGATCACCTCGAGAAAACGGTACTTGGCGAGCTGCCGGTGCTCGCCCGCGCTGCCGCTCGGAAGATAGCAACTGATGACGCTGAAACGACGCCGCGCATGGTCGAAGCGCGCCTCGACGCAGCGCCCTTCGGTATCGAACTCGCGGTTGCGCAGTCCGACGATCACGTCGCTCGGCTGCTTGCGCGCGTAGACGCCGACGCCGGAATAGCCCTTGCGCCGCACGAAGTGGAAGTGACCGTTCAGCGCGCCAATGCGATCGAAGCGCCCGGTCACGTCGGCGTGCTGTGCCCTGACCTCCTGCACGCACATACAATCGGCGCCCGCCTTTTCGGCCCACGTCAGGAAGCCCTTGTTGGCCGCTGAACGGATGCCGTTCAGATTGAGCGTGACGAGGCGAAACCCCACGGCGACTCCCAGCATGGACCACAACGCATCCACCGCAGCGCCCGACGCGCTGGCACACCAATTCGTCGGCTTCGCGGTCGAAGTCGGCGCCCTGCGCTTCGGCGAGTTCAGGACGAAGGCCGGCCGCTTGTCGCCCTACTTCTTCAACGCGGGAGCCTTCGACGACGGCGCCAAGCTCGGCGCTCTGGCTTCGTTCTACGCACGCCGTCTGCTCGACTCCGGCGTGCAGTTCGACATGCTGTTTGGCCCGGCCTACAAGGGCATCGCGCTGGCCGCTGCGGTGTCGATCGAGTTGGCGCGGCTCGGGCGCAGCGTGCCGTTTGCCTACAACCGCAAGGAAGCCAAGGACCACGGCGAGGGGGGCGCGCTGGTCGGCGCGCCGCTCACCGGCCGCGTTGTGGTGATCGACGATGTGATTTCAGCGGGGACTTCCGTGCGCGAATCGGTGGGCTGGATACGCGGCGCGGGCGCCGAGCCAACGGCGGTGGCCGTCGCACTCGATCGCCAGGAGCGCGCGGCCGAAGGTGGGGTGGACAAGGCGCACTCCGCCGTGCAGTACGTCATGACGGAACTTGGCTTGAAGGTCGTGGCGATCGCTACATTGGCTGACCTGTTGGGGTATCTTCGTGCAGCGGGCGCGGGGACGCTCGCAGCCCACGCCGCCTCGGTGGCGGCCTATCGGGACCGATTCGGAGTCTGACCACCTTGGCCTTGGAGCGTCGGCAGGAACACAGCGTCGCCTCGCCGGACACACGCGGTGTCGCCGTCGCGAGTGCGTGGTTGCTGCTCGGCATCGCGCTGGCGTGGTGGCAATTGCCGGCGCGGGCGCAGCAGGCGGCCACCGGCGCGAGCATCTACACCTGCTTGGACGACAGGGGCAGGACGCGCACGGCCGACCGCCCGATTGCCGAGTGCAGCGATCGCGAACAGCGTGTGCTCAACAAAGATGGCTCACTCAAGCGCATCGTGCCGCCCACGCTGACGCCCGAGGAGCGCGCCGACCGCGACGCGCAGGAGCGCAAGGCGGCGGAGGAAAGGGCGGCCTACAACGACGCCGTGCGGCGCGATCGCAACCTGAAGAATCGCTTTCCCAATGAAGCCGCCCACAGCAAGGCGCGCGAGTCGGCGCTGGAAGTAGTGCGGGTGGCGATGCGCGCGTCGCAGCAGCGCATCAAGGAACTCGAAATCGAGCGCAGGCCGCTGAAGGAGGAAGCCGAGTTCTATCGCGGCCGGCAGTTGCCGGCGCGGTTGAAGCAGCAGCTCGAGGCCAATGACGCGTCGGTGGGCGCGCAGCGCGATCTGATCCAGACACAGGAGGCCGAACTGGTGCGCGTCAACCGCATCTACGACCTGGAACTGGAACACCTGCGCAAGTTGTGGAAGGGCGCGCCACCGGGCTCGATCAGCCTGGTGTCGGCGCCGCTCGCGCACAGCGAGCAGCGCTAACGGCCATGCAGGCATCGATGCGTTGGTTCGGCTGGAGTGTCTGCGCGGCGCTGGCGATCGCTGCAGACGCGGCGGGAGCGCGCCCGGCGACCTATGTGTGCGGCGAGGATCTTGAGGTGAAGGTCGACTTCACGCCACGCAAGGCGCAGCTGCATCTGCGGGAGAAAGACTACACGCTGCAGCGTGTGAAGTCGGCGCACGACGGCCACTTCGTCAACAGCAAGGATGGTCTCGAAGTGGTCGCCAAGAAGGGCGACATGCTGTTGCGCGAAGGCAAGAACGAGCTGTGGTGCAGGATGAAGGTCGAGCCCTGAGCGAGCACCGTCGCGGGGGCTGCCTCAGCGCGCGAGCTTCTTCTTC
>DASTZF010000327.1:0-12205 GCA_035764445.1 Burkholderiaceae bacterium | reverse complement strand
CGAAGTTGTTCAGCAACTTGATGATGTGGCCCGAACCCGGACCGCCGACGTGGAAGATGTTCTCGGCGAAGCACTTCAGCAGCGGCTCGACGCGCGCGAAATCCTCGGCGCTGGCGCCGACCATCACGTTGAGCTTGCCCGCTTCGGCCTCGACCGGCGTGCGCGCCAGCGGCGCATCGACGTAGCCGACCCCTTTGGCGGCGGCGAGCTCGCGCAGGCGCGTCGTCGAGTCGGGCTCGCTGGTCGACGTGTCGACGATCGTGAGCCCCTTCGACGCGCCGGCCAGCAGGCCGTCGGGGCCGGCGACCACCGCCTCGACCTGCGGCGAGCCGGTGACGCACAGGAACACGACGCTGCATTCGCGCGCCAGCGCAGCGGGGCTCGCGAACTCCTTGGCGCCTGCCGCCAGCAGGTCGGCCACCCGCTCGCGTTTGCGGAATGCCGCGATCGCCAGCGGGTGCCCTTTGGCGAGCAGATTCTTGGCCATGCCGTGGCCCATGAGGCCCGACGCGCCGATGAAGCCGATCGTTTGCATGAATGACAGGTCCTTCTACAACGAGCCGGGCGGGAACAGCCGCGGCAGGAACAACGGGACGCTCGGCCAGATGATGATGATCGCCAGCACCAGCAGCATCGGCACCAACATGATCATCGTGTCTTTCAGCGCGTCGACGATGCGGATCTTGGCGACCGCGCACGAGATCATCAGGCACAAACCGTACGGCGGCGTCACCAGACCGAAGGCGAGCGACACGATGCCGACGATCGCAAAGTGCACCGGGTCCATGCCGGCGCTTTGCGCCAGCGGCTGCAGGATCGTGCCGACGATGATGATCGCGGGAATGGCGTCGAGAAAGCAGCCGACCACCAGGAAGACGAAGGCGATGAAGAAGCCCGCGGCCGTCGGGCCCATGCCCCAGCCGGTGACGCCGGCCAGCAGCGCCTTCGGGATCTGGTAGTAGGCGAGCAGCCAGCCGAACGCGCTGGCGGTGCCGACGCAGAACAGCGCCACCGCCGCCAACTTGCCGGTGTCGAGCAACGCGTCGTACAGGCCCTTCAGGTTCATCTCACGGTAGACGAGCAGCGACAGGACGCCGGCGTACAGCACAGCGATCGCCGCCGATTCGGTGGCGGTGAACCAGCCGAAGATCTTGCCGCCGACGATGATGAACGGCGTCACCAGTGCCGGCACCGACACCAGCGTCGACGCGATCACCTCCTTGAAGGTCGCACGCTCGTACTTCGGGTAGTTGCGCAGCTTGGCGTAGGCGTGCACGGTGGCCATCTGCGCGAAGCCGATCAGCAGGCCCGGGATGATGCCCGCCAGCATCAGCGCACCGATCGACACGGTGAGCACGCCGCCCCACACGATCATCAGGATCGACGGCGGGATGATCACCGCCAGCACCGCCGACACCGCGGTGATCGCCACCGAGAAGCTGAGGTCGTAGCCCTCCTTGGTCTGCGCGTCGATGAAGATCTTGCTCTGGCTCGCCGCGTCGGCCGTCGACGAGCCCGACACGCCGGCGAAGAAGATCGACAGCACCACGTTCACCTGCGCCAGCGCGCCGGGAAAGTGGCCGACCAGCGCGCGCGAGAAGCGCACCAGGCGGTCGGTGATGCCGCCCACGTTCATCAGGTTGGCGGTCAGCAGGAAGAACGGCACCGCCAGCAGGATGAACGAGTTGTAGGCGTTGAAGGTCTCCTGCACCAGGCCCTGCGTGTCCAGGTGCGGCTCGATGACGTAGATGGGCAGGCACGCCAATCCGAGCGCGAACGCCACCGGCACGCGCAGCACCATCAGCCCGAAGAAGATGCCGAACAGGATCAGGGCCGCGGTCTGCGGGTCGAGTGCGGCGTTCATGCCGCTACCTCGGTGGGTGCCTTGCCCAGCAGCACGCTCACCGCATCGGCGACGTGCTCGCCCTGGAACACGATCCACGTCAGCCCGGTGAGCGGCCACGCGATGTGGATCATCCACAGCGGCAACTCGGCGAGCTCGGAGATGCGGTGCCACGCGAAGCGCGTGAACAGGTAGCCGCCCCAGATGAAGACGAGCGCGAACGCGAGCACGAACACGCTGGTCACGATCTTCAGCAGCGCGGTGCCGCGCGGCGACAGTTGCGGCCAGACGTCGACCTCGAAGTGCGCGCTGTCGCGCACGCCGACCATCGCGCCGATCATCACCATCCAGACGAACAGGAAGCGCGCCATCTCCTCGGTCCAGATGTAGGCCGGAATCAGCGCGGTGTAGCGCGAGAAGATCTGCAGGCTGACCGGCACGACCAGGATGCCGACCGCGAACACCAGCAGCCACGACAGCAGCCGGCTGTACCACGCGGTGAAGGTTCTGAACGCTTGCATGCAACAAAACGGCGACGCCCGTGGAGCGTCGCCAGGCCTCCTCGTCGGTTGATGGGTACTACTTCAGCGCGTTGATCTTGTCGTAGATCGCGTCGGCGCCGATCTCCTTGGCATACGCGGACATCACCGGATCGGCGAGCTTCTTCATCTGCTCGCGATCGGTGAAGGTCACGCGCTTGAGCTTGCCGGCCTTCTCAAGCGTGTCGAGCTTGGCCGAGTCTTCCGAGCTCTCGACCTGGCGGCCGTAGGCACCCGCTTCCTTGCCGGCCTTGACGATCGCGTCCTGCAGGTCCTTGGGCAGCCTGGCGAAGGTCTTGCCCGAGAAGCAGATCGGGCGGATCGTGATCGCGTGCTGTGTCATCGACAGCTGCGGTGCGACCTCGTAGAACTTCATCGCCTCGACGCCGGCGGCCTCGTTCTCGCCGGCCGAGATCACGTTGTTTTGGATCGCGTTGTAGACCTCGTTGTAGGCGATCACGGTCGGGCTCATGCCGATCGCGCTGAACGTCTTGCTCCAGATCGGCGCGCCCTGCACGCGCACCTTCAGCCCTTTCATCTCGGCGAGGTTACGCACCGGCTTGTTGACGAAGATGTTGCGCGTGCCGCCGCCGGCGTAGCCGATCAGCATCACGTCGGCGTTCTTGTGCACCTCATCGGCCACCGGCTTGAGCAGGTCGGCGTCGAGCACCTTGTTCCAGTGGTTCAGGTCGCGGAACAGGAACGGTGCGTCGATGAAGGGCGCCGCCTTGGAGAACGTGCTCATGTGCGCCGGCGACACGATGCCGTAGTCGACCGCCTTGCCCTGCGCCATGTATTCGAAGTACTGCTTCTCGAGCCCGAGCTCGCTGTTGCGGTGAAGCACGAACGTGATCGGCTTGCCGTAGTACTTCTTGACCAGCTCCTCGAACTTCAGCAGTGCCTTGTTGAACGCATGGTCGTCGTTGAACTGCACGGCGCCGTGCAGCGTGATCTCCTGTGCGCGCGCGGTCTGGACCCACGGCGCCGATACCACCGGGGCGGCCGCCAGCGATTGCAGAAGGGCTCTGCGCTTCATGGCTTGTCTCCTGTTGTGTTGGGCCCGGCAGCCCGCGGCGAGCCGCCGACCTGCAGCGCACGATAGACCCGGGTGACCGATTTCCAGCCAGGGACTCACCCGGAGTTGTCCGACAACTGGTCAGTGCCGCCGCGCTGCCAGCTCAAGGCGACCTCGCAACACGTTGACTTGCGGCCACATCTCGGTGTTTCCCCGCCCTTTGGCGCGACCGGCATGCGCTTTGCGTGATGCGAAACCCGCGAGGCCACACGGCCTGGTCATTCCAAGTTCACTGGCACCCGCAGGAGACATGCATGCCAAGACCCGTTTTGTCGTTCACTCGCCGCGGCGCACTGACGGCCACCGCGCTGGCCGCGCTCGCGCTGCCGCTGGCCGCGCTGGCGCAGGGCAAGGAAATCCGCATCGCCCACATCTACAGCAAGACTGGTCCGCTCGAGGCCTACGGCAAGCAGACCGCCACCGGTTTCATGATGGGGCTGGACTACGCCACCGGTGGCACGATGATCGTGGCCGGCAAGAAACTGGTGGTGATCGAAAAAGACGACCAGGGCAAGCCCGACCTCGGCAAGAACCTGCTCGCGCAGGCGTATGGCGACGACAAGGCCGACCTTGCAGTCGGGCCCACGTCGTCGGGCGTCGCGCTGGCGATGTTGCCGGTGGCCGAGGAGAACAAGAAGGTCCTGCTGGTCGAGCCCGCGGTGGCCGACTCGATCACCGGCGACAAATGGAACAAGTACATCTTCCGCACCGGCCGCAACTCGAGCCAGGATGCGATCTCCAACGCGGTGGCGCTCGACAAGCCGAACGTCAGCATCGCGACGCTGGCGCAGGACTACGCGTTCGGCCGCGACGGCGTCAAGGCGTTCAAGGAGGCGATCAAGACCGCCAAGATCGTTCACGAAGAGTACCTGCCGACCAGCACCACCGACTTCACCGCCGGCGCGCAGCGCTTGATCGACGCGCTGAAGGACAAGCCCGGCCGCAAGGTCATCTGGATCATCTGGGCCGGTGCCGGCAACCCGTTCAAGATCGCCGACCTGGATCTCAAGCGCTACAACATCGAGATCGCCACCGGCGGCAACATCCTGCCGGCGATGACTGCATACAAGCAGTTTCCCGGCATGGAGGGCGCGACCTACTACTACTTCGCGATCCCGAAGAACCCCGTCAACGAGTGGCTGGTGGCCAACCACTACAAGCAGTTCAAGGCACCACCCGATTTCTTCACCGCCGGCGGCATGAGTGCGGCGATCGCCGTGGTCGAGGCCCTGAAGAAGACCAACGGCGACACCGCTACCCCCAAGCTGATCTCGACGATGGAGGGCATGAGCTTCGAGACGCCGAAGGGCAAGATGACGTTCCGCAAGGAAGACCACCAGGCGATGCAGTCGATGTACCACTTCAAGATCAAGGTCGACCCAGCGTTCACCTGGGGCGTGCCCGAGTTGGTGAGCGAGATCAAGCCGGAGCAGATGGCCGTACCGATCAGGAACCAGCGCTAACGCGCTGCGTTCGCTGAACCTTTCGCTCCCCCGCGCCCCCTCCGCGAGGGGGCTCTAGTCAGAAGTGGTGGAGGTCGTGCTCAGAGTTGGTTTGGTTCGCATTGCGGTGGCGTGCGTGGTGCTGGTGGGCATCGCGCGTGTGCCGCAGGCTGCGTCGTTGCCGCCCTCCCTGATCGATCGCGCGCAAGTCACCGTGTCGGGGCTGTCGTCGGGGGGCTACATGGCCACGCAATTGCACGTGGCGTGGTCGTCGCTGTTTCGCGGCGCCGGCGTGGTCGCGGCGGGGCCGTACTACTGCGCGCAGGGCCTCGCGACCTTCGCGACCACGCGCTGCCTGACCCGCGACAGCGCGCCGCCGGTGAGCGAGTTGGTGGCGACGGCGCGGCAATGGGCGGCGTTGGGCTTGATCGATCCGACGTCGAACCTGCGCGACTCGAAGGTGTGGCTGTTCGCGGGCAGCAACGACACGGTGCTGGTGCCCGCGCTGGATGCCGACCTGAAGCGGTTCTACGAGGTCTTCGTGCAACCGGCGAACGTCGTGCTGCGCAGCGACGTGCCGGCCGAGCATGGGATGCCGACCGACGACTACGGCAGCGCGTGCGCGCACCGCGGCTTGCCGTTCATCAACAACTGCCGTGTCGATGGTGCTGGCGAGTTGCTGCGCCACCTGCTGGGCGCGCTGGCGCCGCGCAACGATGGCGCCCTGTCGGGCCGCTTCGTCGAGTTCGACCAGAGCGAGTTCATCGCCGCCGACCAGGGCATGGCGAAGGCCGGCTGGTTGTTCGTGCCGCAGGCGTGCACCGCCGGCTCCGCCTGTCGCCTGCACGTGGCTTTGCATGGCTGCGGGCAGAACGCGCAGTCGCTCGGCGACGAGTACGTCAAGCACACCGGCTACAACCGCTGGGCCGACAGCAACCGCATCGTCGTGCTGTACCCGCAAACCAGCAACGACGCGCTCAACGCGTGCTGGGACTGGTGGGGCTACACCGGCGCCGACTACGCGCAGAAGTCGGCGCCGCAGGTCGGCGCCATCGTCGCGATGGTCGAGCGCCTCGCCGGCACGCCGGCCATCTGCAGCGAGGCGATGAACGGCTGGCACGTCTGGGCCGGCCGCGCACACTGGGACGGCCTCGGCTCGGCGGTCGCCAAAGGATCGGGCCAGAGGCTGGGCTGGTGGTGGCGAACGACTTCGCTGCGCGAGTCGCCGCGCGGGCATTTCGTCGAAGGGCGCTGCTGACGCTATGGATCCGGTGCATACCTTGTCGTGCGACGGGCTGGTGCGGCGCGGTGGGCGGTACCCGGTGTGGGCTCCTACTGTGGCGGTCGGCCTTGCAGGCCGACTCCGCTGCGCGGCGGGCCATGAGATCGAGCCGCGCAGGGCACCCCTCGCGCAGCGAGGGGCTGCCGCATTCGAGCGCCGGCGCATACCCGCCCGCGGCTTTGCGCGCTCGGTTTCCGCGAGGCACGAGCGATGACCTCGCTGCTGCAAACCCAAGACCTCACGATCCGCTTCGGCGGTCACGTCGCGGTCGACCACGTGTCGTGCGCGTTCGAGGCCGGCACACTGACCGCGATCGTCGGCCCCAACGGCGCGGGCAAGACCACCTACTTCAACCTGATCTCGGGCCAGCTGCGCGCGAGCGAGGGTCGCGTGCTGCTGGACGGCGACGACATCACGACGCTGAGCGCGCCACTGCGCACGCGCAAGGGTCTCGGCCGCGCCTTCCAGCTGACGCAGCTGTTCCCGAACCTCACGGTGCAAGAGAACGTGCGCCTGGCGGTGCAGGCGCGCGAGCAGGGGCGCGGTCACCATGCGATCGACCTGTGGCACGTATGGCTCGACCGCAAGGCCTGGATCGACGAAGCGCGCGCGATGCTGGCCAGCGTGCGGCTCGACGACAAGCGCGATGCGCACGCAGCCGCGTTGCCGCATGGCGACCAGCGCAAGCTCGAGGTTGCGATCCTGATGGCGCTCGACCCGCTGGTCTACATGTTCGACGAGCCCACCGCCGGCATGAGCGTCGACGAGGTGCCGGTGGTGCTCGACCTGATCCGCACACTGAAGTCACGCAGGGACCGGCTGATCCTGCTGGTCGAGCACAAGATGGACGTGGTGCGCGAGCTGTCGGACCGCATCGTCGTGCTGCACAACGGCGCGCTGGTGGCCGACGGCGAGCCGGCTGCCGTGATTGCATCTCCGATCGTGCAGCAAGCCTACCTCGGCATGGCCGCAGAGGAGCCGGCATGAGCGCTGCACCGCTGCTCGAGCTGACTGGCGTGCACACGCACATCGGCGCCTACCACATCCTGCACGGCGTGACGCTCGCCGCGCGCGAGGGCGAAGTGACGATGCTGCTCGGCCGTAACGGCGCCGGCAAGACGACGACGCTGCGCACGATCGTGGGCTTGTGGTCCGCGAGCCAGGGCGACATCCGCTTCCAGGGCCAGTCGTTGAAGGGCCTGGCCACGCCCGACATCGCGACGCGAGGCATCGCCTACGTGCCCGAGAGCATGGGCATCTTCACCGACCTCACGGTGCAGGAGAACCTGGTGCTCGCGGCGCGCGCGGCGCGCCACGCCGGCCAGCTCGACGCGCGGCGGCTCGAGTGGATCTTCGGGTTGTTCCCAGCGCTGCAGAAGTTCTGGCTCTATCCGGCTGGCAAGCTCTCGGGCGGGCAGAAGCAGATGCTCGCGGTGGCGCGCGCGATCGTCGAGCCGCGCGCGCTGCTGCTGATCGACGAGCCGAGCAAGGGGCTGGCGCCGTCGATCATCCAGAACCTCATCGCTGCCTTCAACGAGTTGAAGCGTCAGCGCACGACGATTCTGCTGGTCGAGCAGAACTTCCACATGGCACGCTCGCTCGGCGACGCGGTGGCGGTGATGGACAACGGCCAGGTCGTGCACACCGGCTCGATGCGCGAGCTGGCCGACGACGAGGCGTTGCAGCAGCGGTTGCTGGGCTTGTCACTGGCGGTGCATCAATGAGCACGACCTCGACGACGGCCAACGTGGCGGCAGCGACCGGTGGTGCTGCGATTCCGAAAGCGCAGTTCGACTGGATTCCCATGCTGCTGGTGGCGGCGATTGCACTGGTCGCGCTGCCGCTGATCGGATCGCCGTCGACCTGGCTGACGCTGACGATCGCCGGGCTCGCGATGGGGATGATCATCTTCATCATCGCGTCGGGCCTGACGCTGGTGTTCGGGCTGATGGACGTGCTGAACTTCGGCCACGGCGTGTTCATTGCGCTCGGTGCCTTCATCGCCACCAGCGTGATGGGCGGCATGACGGTGTGGGCCGGCGACTCCGGCGTCGCGCAGCTGATCGCCGTGTTCTGCGCGATGGTGGTCGCTTTCGCTGCCGCGGCGGCGCTCGGCTGGGCGTTCGAGCGCGTGATCGTGCGGCCGGTGTACGGCATGCACCTGAAGCAGATCCTCATCACGATGGGCGGCATGATCATCGGCGAGGAGCTGATCAAGGTGATCTGGGGGCCGCAGCAGATTCCGCTGCCGCTGCCCGACGTGCTGCGTGGGGCCTTCCTGCTCGGCGATGCCGCGGTCGAGAAGTACCGCGTGCTGGCCACCGGCATCGGGGCGGTGGTGTTCATCGCGCTGGCGTACACGCTGAGTCGCACCAAGATCGGCCTGCTGATCCGCGCTGGCGTGCAGGACCGCGAGATGGTCGAGTCGCTCGGCTACCGCATCCGGCGGCTGTTCGTCGGCGTGTTCGTCGCCGGCAGCGCGCTCGCCGGCCTGGGCGGCGTGCTGTGGGGGCTGTATCAACAGAACGTGGTGCCGCAGATCGGCGGCCAGGTCAACGTGCTGCTGTTCATCGTCATCATCATCGGCGGCCTGGGTTCGACGCTCGGCTGCTTCGTCGGCGCGCTGCTGGTGGGGCTGATGGCCAACTACACCGGCTTCCTGGCGCCGAAGGTGGCGCTGTTCTCCAACATCGGGCTGATGGTCGTGATTCTCTTGTGGCGGCCGCAGGGCCTGTACCCGGTGACGAACCGATGAGCCCCCACTTCGCACGGCTCGTGCCCCCAGGGATCGGAACGATCCCCTTCGTGGATCGTGGGGCAGCGGCCTCCCTTGGGACGGCCCGGCGGGAGGCCTGGCGATGAGCGCGCTGCAAAGACTGCTGTCGCACGACCTGCCGCGCAGCCGCGCGCTGGCGATCGCGCTGGTGCTGATGTTCATCGCGCTGGCGTTCGCGCCGTTCCTGTTCCCCGGCAGCAAGGCGCTCGGCGCAGCGGCCAAGATGCTGGTGTTCGTGCTGTTGGTGGCCAGCTACGACCTGCTGCTCGGCTACACCGGCATCGTCAGCTTCGCGCACACGATGTTCTTCGGCATCGGCGCCTACGGCGTGGCGATTGCCAGCACGCGCATCGCGCCGACCTTTGCCGCGATCGCGCTCGGCCTGGCGATCGCGCTGGCACTGTCGCTGGTGCTGTCGCTGGTGATCGGGCTGTTCTCATTGCGCGTGAAGGCGATCTTCTACGCGATGATCACGTTGGCGGTGGCCGCGGCGTTCCAGACGCTGGCGTCGCAGCTGAGCGATCTCACCGGCGGCGAGGACGGGCTGACGTTCAAGAACCCGGCCGTGTTGAGCCCGAGCTTCGAGCCGTTCGACTCGCCCGTCCTCGGCGTCACGATCGACGGCAGGTTCATCACCTACTACCTGCTGTTCGTCGCCGTGGCGGTGCTGTTTCTGGCGCTGCTGCGCATCGTCAACTCGCCGTTCGGCCGCGTGCTGCAGGCGATTCGCGAGAACGACTTCCGCGCCGGGGCGATCGGCTACCGCACGGTGGTGTATCGCACGCTGTCCAACGTGATCGGCGCGTTGTTCGCCACGCTGGCCGGTGCGCTGCTCGCGCTGTGGCTGCGCTACACCGGGCCCGACACGACGCTCAGCTTCGAGATCATGATCGACATCCTGCTGATCGTCGTGATCGGCGGGATGGGCACGCTGTACGGCGCGGCGCTGGGCAGCGTGATCTTCGTGTTCGCGCAGAACTACCTGCAGGACCTGCTCAAGCTGGCCGGCAGTGCACTCGAGCACGTGCCGGTGGCCGGCGCGCTGGTGTCGCCCGACCGCTGGCTGCTGTGGCTGGGCGTGCTGTTCGTGCTGGCCGTCTACCACTTCCCGAGCGGCATCGTCGGCCGGCTGCGTGCGGCTGGCGGTGCGGCCGGCAACCAATCATGAGCAACATCTCCACCTCGTCGTACCACCTCGTCGCCGGGCGCGAGCTGCACGTCACCGAATGGGGCCGCGAGCATGGCGACGTGATCGTCGCGTGGCACGGGCTGGCGCGCACCGGGCGCGACATGGACGACATCGCCGAGCACCTGTCGCAGCGCTATCGCGTCGTGTGTCCCGACACCATCGGGCGCGGCCTGAGCCAGTGGAGCCCGGACCCCGATCGCGAATACTGCCTCGCGTTCTACGAGCAGCTGGCCGAAGGCCTGCTCGACGCGCTGGGCATCCATCGCGTGCTGTGGCTCGGCACGTCGATGGGCGGCGCGATCGGATTGCGCGCCGCCGCCGGCGCGTTGCGCGGCCGCATTCGCAAGCTGGTGCTCAACGACATCGGTCCCGAGTTGCCGGCCGCCGCGCGGCAACGCATCCTCACCTACGCCGGCAATCCGAGCGCGTTCGCGAAGGTCAGCGAGCTCGAGGCGTACTTCCGCACCATCTACAAGCCGTACGGTTGGCTGAGCGACGCGCAGTGGCGGCGCCTGACCGAGACATCGACACGGCGCCTGCCCAACGGCCGCGTGACGCCGCACTACGACCCGGCGATGGTGCGCCAGTTCGTCGTGCATCCGGACGACTACGAGCAGTGGGAGGCGTGGGATTCGCTCGAGATCCCGGTGCTCGCGCTGCGCGGTGAGAGCTCCGACCTGCTGCTGCCCGAAGTCGCCGAGGCGATGCGCAACCGCGGCCCCCGCGCCGTGGTGGTGACGCTGCCGGGCTGCGGCCACGCTCCGGCGCTGAACACACCCGAACACTTCGCACTGGTCGAGCGCTTCTTCAGCTGACCCGTGCAATCAACCCCGAAGGAGACGACGATGACGACCCGATGGTTCCAGCGCGCGGCTGCCGCCTGCGCGAGCGCCGCGCTATGCGCGCTCACCCACGCCGCCGGCACGGTGGGCACCACGCTGCCCGACGGCTTTCCGTCGATCGAGGACACCTCGCTGCACAAGCCGCTGATCGGCTTCGGTGCCGCCGGGCCGGTGACGCGCACGCCGGTGATTTTCATCCACGGCAACAACGACACACCGTTCCCGACCGCGTGCAACCCGTTTGGCGCGATGCAGTCGTTCGCGCAGTTCTTTGCCGACAGCGGCTACTCGACCAGCGAGCTCTGGGGCATCGGCTACGAAGGCGATCAATGCGATCTCGGCGCCGAACCGACGCGCCGCTCGAGCATCGCGCACACCAACGCCGCCAACGTGCCCGACCTGCGGCGCTTCGTCGCCGCGGTGCTCAAGTTCACCGGCGCCAACGAGGTCGACATCGTCGCGCACAGCCTGGGCGTGACGATCGCGCGCGAGTGGATCCGCCAGGACGACGCACGCACGGTGCGCCGCTTCGTGGCGATCGACGGCCCGAACCACGGCATCATCAACTGCTCGCCCAACCCGGCGAACTTCTATCAGCTGCCGCAGCAGGGCGGCTTCACGCCGTCGAGCGAGGTGTGCGTCGAGCTGGGCTCGCCGAACACGCCGTTCCTCAAGCTACTCAACAAGGGTGACGACACGCCGGGCCCGACCAAGTACCTGGTGATCCGCAACTCCGACACCAGCTTCGTGTACTTCTCGCTGCAGGACGGCGTGTTCCCGCCGGTGCCGGCCGAGGACTCGTTCGGCCAGCCGACCGACTTCTCGCGCAGCGCCACGCTCAAGGGCGCACGGCAGCTCGACCTGACGGGACAGGGTGCGTTCGATCCGATCCTCCACAGCGCGCACCTCGGCATCTTGAATTCAACGCAGACGCGCGCGGCGACGCTGGAGTTCCTCAGCGAGCGCCATCGGCACTGACCGCGTCGGCCAGCATTCGCTGGCGCGCGATCTCGGCGTCGAGCGCGCCGGGCTCGAGCTCCGGCACGACCTGCTGGCTGGTCCACACGCTGACCTGCTGAAACAGGCCCGACCCGAAGAACGGGTCGGCCTGCAGGTGCCGCCCCAGCGCCGCACGGTCGGGCAGCTCGAGCAGCATCAGGCTGCCCACCGGCGCGCCGTCGTCGCCGAGCAGCGGACCGCCGAAGCGGAACACGTCG
>DASTZF010000326.1:0-6912 GCA_035764445.1 Burkholderiaceae bacterium | reverse complement strand
CGGCCCGGTCGAGCCCCAGCGCGAGACGCTGCAGCGGCTGCTGCGCGCCACCGTCCTGGCGACGTCGTCGTCGCCCGCGGTAGCGCCCGTAGTCGACGCCTTCGCCCACGGGCTGCGTCGGCGGCGGCCCGATCGGCGCTCGCTGCCGGCGCAGCGATCCTCGAAATCCGCATAAGCAAGCGCGCATCGATTCGTTCGCGATCCGCGCGCTGCTGCCTAGCATCGCGCATCGCGGATTGATCGTCGGCGCTGCCCGCGCCGCATGCCATGACAACACTCAGTACTTCCGTGCGGCGGGGGTTGCTCGTCGCTGCGCTCGGACTCGCCGTCGCCACGGCCGTCCAGGCCAAGGACATCACGCTGCTCAACGTCAGCTACGACCCGACGCGCGAGCTGTATGCCGATTTCAACAAGGCGTTCGCCGTCTACTGGAAGGGCAAGACCGGCGACACCGTGATCGTCAAGCAATCGCACGGCGGCTCGGGCAAGCAGGCGCGCTCGGTGATCGACGGGCTGGAGGCCGACGTCGTGACGCTGGCGCTGGCCTACGACATCGACGAGATCGCCGAGCGCGCCAGGCTGCTGCCGCCCGGCTGGCAGCAGCGCCTGAAGCACAACAGCTCGCCCTACACATCGACCTATGTTTTCCTGGTGCGCAAAGGCAACCCCAAGGGCATCAAGGACTGGGGCGATCTGGCCAGGCCAGGCGTCTCGGTGATCACCGCCAACCCCAAGACCTCGGGTGGTGCGCGCTGGGGCTACCTCGCCGCGTACGGCTGGGCGCTCAAGCAGCCCGGCGGCAGCGACGCTGCGGCCAAGGACTACACCGCCCGCTTGTTCGCCAACGTGCCGGTGCTCGATTCGGGCGCGCGCGGCTCGACGGTGACGTTCGCCGAGCGCGGTGTGGGCGACGTGCTGCTGGCGTGGGAGAACGAGGCGCAGCTGGCCGTCAAGGAGTTCGGCGGTGGCAAGTTCGACATCGTCTACCCGCCGTCGAGCATCCTGGCCGAACCGCCGGTGGCCGTGGTCGACAAGGTGGTCGACAAGCGCGGCACGCGCGCGGTGGCGCAGGCCTACCTCGACTATCTGTACACACCCGAGGGTCAGGAAATCGCGGCGCGCAATTACTACCGTCCGATCGACGCCACCGTCGCCGCCCGGCACGCCAACGTGTTTCCCACGATCAACCTGTTCACGATCGACCAGGTGTTCGGCGGCTGGGCCAAGGCGCAGAAGACGCACTTTGCCGACGGCGGCGTGTTCGACCAGATCTACACGCGCAAATAGCGTTCCGCCCACGGATGTTGTCTCAATCGCTGCTGCGGCGCCACAGCGTGCTGCCGGGCTTCAACCTGGCGCTCGGCTTCACGTTGCTGTACCTGGGCCTGATCGTGCTGATCCCGTTGTCGGCGGCGTTCCTGAGAGCCGCGACGATGACAGCCCCAGCGTTCTGGGACGCCGTGACATCGCCGCGCGTGCTGGCGTCGTTCCGGTTGACCTTCGGGGCGTCGTTCGTCGCGGCCGCCATCAACGTCGGCTTCGGCCTTGTCGTGGCCTGGGTGCTGGTGCGCTACGAGTTCCCGGGGCGGCGTGTCGTCGATGCACTGGTCGACCTGCCGTTTGCGTTGCCCACCGCGGTGGCGGGCATCGCGCTGACCGCACTGTATGCGGGCAACGGCTGGATCGGCTCGCTGTTGCCGTTCAAGGTGAGCTACACGCCGCTCGGCGTGTTCGTCGCCCTCACCTTCATCGGGCTGCCGTTCGTCGTGCGCACCGTGCAACCGGTGCTCGAAGACCTCGCCTCCGAGGTCGAGGAAGCCGCCGCCACGCTCGGCGCCGGCCGCCGGCAGACCTTCGAGCGCGTGATCCTGCCGCTGCTGACGCCTGCGCTGCTGACGGGGTTTGCCCTCGCGTTTGCGCGCGCGCTCGGCGAGTACGGTTCGGTGATCTTCATCGCCGGCAACATGCCGCTGGTCAGCGAGATCACGCCGCTGCTGATCGTCACCAAGCTCGAGCAGTACGACTACGCCGGCGCCACCGCGATCGCGGCGGTGATGTTGGTAATCGCATTCGTGCTGCTGCTGGCGATCAACGGAGCGCAGGCGTGGGCGCGGGCGAGGCAGGGACGATGAGCGCCGCCGCACAGGCCGCACCGCTGCCGCGTGCCCCGGCAGCGGCGCCGCGCGACCTGCGGCGCGCAACCAGCGAACCCGCGGCGGTGAAGTGGCTGCTGATCGTTCTGGCACTGGCCTTCCTCGCCTGCTTCCTCTTCATGCCGCTGGCCATCGTCTTCGCAGAGGCGCTGCGCAAGGGGGCGGCAGCCTATGCAGCGGCGATCGCCGAGCCCGACGCGCTGTCGGCCATCCGCTTGACGCTGCTGGCAGCGGCGATCGCGGTGCCGATGAACTTGGTGTTTGGCGTCGCGGCGGCGTGGGCCATCGCCAAGTTCGAGTTCCGCGGCAAGAACCTGCTGTCAACCCTGATCGACCTGCCGTTCTCGGTGAGCCCGGTGATCTCGGGGTTGATCTACGTGCTCGTGTTCGGGCTGCAGGGCTGGTTCGGCGAGTGGCTGCGCGACCACGACGTGAAGGTGATCTTCGCGGTGCCCGGCCTCGTGCTGGCCACCGTGTTCGTGACATTGCCGTTCGTTGCCCGCGAACTGATCCCGTTGATGCAGGCCCAGGGCACCGAGCAGGAAGAGGCGGCGCATGTGCTGGGCGCCAACGGCTGGCAGATCCTGCGCCGCGTGACGTTACCCAACGTCAAGTGGGCACTGCTGTACGGCGTCATCCTGTGCAACGCGCGCGCGATGGGCGAGTTCGGCGCGGTCAGCGTGGTGTCGGGTCACATCCGCGGCCAGACCAACACGATGCCGCTGCACATCGAGATTCTGTACAACGAATACCAGTCGGCCGCCGCGTTCGCAGTGGCGTCGCTGCTGGCGCTGCTGGCGCTGGTGACGCTGGTGCTGAAGGCCCTGATCGAGCGGCGGCTCGCGTCGGAACAGGCCGGGTCCACCGACGGACGGTGAGCGAATCGATGGGTATCGAAGTCAGAAACCTGAACAAGCGCTTTGGCGCCACGGTGGTTTGCGACAACCTGAACCTCGACATTCCGGCCGGCGAACTGGTCGCGCTGCTCGGACCCTCGGGATCGGGCAAGACCACGCTGCTGCGAATCATCGCGGGCCTCGAGGTGCCCGACTCGGGCCGCGTGCTGTTCAACGGCCGCGACACCACCCGCACCGACGTGCGCGAACGGCAGGTCGGCTTCGTGTTCCAGCACTACGCGCTGTTTGCGCACATGACCATCTTCGAGAACGTGGCGTTCGGCCTGCGCGTGCGCCCGACTCGGGCGCAGCCCGGTTCAGGTGTCGCGGCGCGGCCGCCGGAGGTGCAGATCCGCTCGACGGTGACGGAGCTGCTGAAGCTGGTGCAGCTGGACTGGCTGGCCGACCGCTATCCGCACCAGCTCTCCGGTGGCCAGCGGCAGCGCATCGCGCTGGCGCGCGCGCTGGCGGTCGAGCCCAAGGTGCTGCTGCTCGACGAGCCGTTCGGTGCGCTCGACGCCAAGGTGCGCAAGGAGCTGCGGCGCTGGCTGCGCCGGCTGCACGACGAGATGCACGTCACCAGCGTGTTCGTCACCCACGACCAGGACGAGGCGATGGAAGTGGCCGACCGCATCGTGGTGATGAACGAGGGCCGCATCGAGCAGCAAGGTGCACCCGACCAGGTGTACGACCACCCGGCGTCGCCGTTCGTGCTGCAGTTTCTCGGCGACGTGAACCTGTTCCATGGCCGGCGCGTCCATGGGCCCGGCGGCATGTCGCCGCGCGACGCGGCATCTGACGACGTCAGCTACGTGCGGCCGCACGAACTCGACCTCGTGGCCACGCCCGGCGACCACGCGTTCGCGGCGCGCCTGTCGCAGGTGCTGACGCTGGGACCGCTGACGCGGCTGGAGTTCCGGCGCGACGACGGCAGCACGGTCGATGTCGAGTTGCCGCGCGCGCGCTGGCAGCAGCTGCGCGACGCGCTGCGGCTGACGCCCGGCAGCCAGGCGTACCTGCAGCCGCGCCGCGTCACGCGCTTCGGGCTCGGACGCGAGGCGGTGTTCGACGACCCCGCGGCGATGATCTGAACGCTCGTCAGTGCGTGGCGGCGGGCACCAGGTACGGCATCGCACCGGCCTCCTTCGCGCGCGCGCCGTCGAGCACTGCGTCGGAATACGGCCGCGCCGCGCCGGCAGCCACCAGCAGGTGGCGGCCGTCGGCGAGCTGCACGGTGCGGCTTTGCAGACCGCGCTGCGCGAGCGCCAGCTGCAGTGGCCGCAGCGCTTCGTCGTCCCGCGCCTCCTGATACACGGTGACGAACTGCGGCTCGCGCAACGTGATGCCCAGCCGACTGGCCTGCGCCACCTTCGGCGCCGACTGCGCGTAGGCCGACGGGATCAGCAGATCGAGCAGGCCCACGCCGCCGGCGGGACCCACGGCGTTGGACAAGTCGAGCGGCACGTCGTCACGGATCTGGATCTGGTTCTTGATGGCCAGCTCCCGGGTGACCGTCTGCAGCTTCAGATCGGCCAGCGTCGCGTTGTGCACCGTGGCGCCGGTGGTCAGCGCGCCCATCAGCAGCGTTGGCACGCCGAGCGCGGTGGTGAACACGTCGCGCAGCTTGCGCTTGGGGTCGCTGTCGATGATCACCACCACCGCGCCGACCGCGAGCGCCACGATGCCGCCCACCAGCAGGTAGGTGCTGCTGAACAACACCACGTTGTCGCTGGGGTCACCCCCCAGCACCGCGACCAGGCGCGGAAAGAACGACGCCAGGGCGCCCGCGAACACGCCCACCAGAAAACGCGGGACCATCGAAGCCATCGTGCACCCCCTACCGGCCGCGCCCGATACCGCTTCAGCGCTTGTCCACGCCGGCATGCCAAGACTAGGACAGGAGCGCACGCCGCGCACGCCGCGCGTCCCTAGTGCAAAGGATGGGAGTGGCCGCATCCCCCACGGCTGCAGGGTGGGAGCGCCCCAGTCTGGGCCTACAGGCCGTGATCGGTGCCCGGCGGTGCCAGCAGCGCACGCTGCACCAACGAGCGCGTGAGTGGCGGCGCGAAGGTTGCGATGAAGTCGTAGACGAAGCTGCGCAGATAGGTGCCGCGGCGCACCGCCAGCCGCGTCATGTTGGCGGCGAACAGGTGGCGCGCGTCGATCGCCCGCAGCTGCGCGTCGCGCGCCTCGTCGAACGCAATCGCCGCCACGATGCCGACGCCCAGACCGAGTTCGACGTAGGTCTTGATGACGTCGGCGTCGATCGCCCGCAGCACCACGTCGGGCGCCAGATCCGCTCTGGCGAAGGCGTCGTCGATGTGCGCGCGCCCGGTGTAGCCCGACTCGTAGGTGACGATCGGGAAGCGCACCAGCTGCTGCAGCGTCAGCGCGCCGCCGCGCGACGCCAAGCCCGCCAGCTCGTGACCGGCGGGCACCAGCACGACGTGGGTCCAGCTGTAGCACGGCAGCGCGATCAGCTCGCCGTACTGCGCCAGCGCCTCGGTGGCGATGCCGACGTCGGCCGCGCCGTCGAGCAGCAGGCGCGCGACCTCGTGCGGCGAACCCTGGTGCATGTGCAGTGCCACCTGCGGGTGGCCGGTGCGAAAGTCGCGTACCGCCGGCGGCAGCGCGTAGCGCGCCTGCGAGTGCGTGGCCGCGATGCGCAGCGTGCCGCGGCCCTGTTGCGCGAAGTCGTCACCGGCGTGCTTGAGGTTGTGCGCCTCCTGCAGCAGCCGCTCGATGATCGGCAGCAGCGACTGACCCGGCGCCGTCAGCCCGGTCAGTCGCTTGCCGGCGCGCACGAAGATCTGCAGGCCGAGCTCGTCTTCGAGCTCGCGGATCTGGCGGCTGACGCCGGGCTGCGATGTATGCAGCGTCGCAGCCACCTCGGTCAGGTTGAAGCCTTGGCGCGCGGCTTCGCGCACCGATCGCAATTGCTGGAAGTTCACGCCGGCAGCGGCAGCGTCGTGGTGGCGCCGCGTCGTTGTGCGGGCCCGCATTGTCGGTGCCACACGGCCCGCCCCAACGATTCAGTTGTTGTTTGCTCATGCACCCAACGCACAAGCGCCGGGCCGCTCAGGGGCGAGCGCGGTCGATCACGCCGCCACCCAGGCATACCTCGCCCTCGTACAGCACCGCCGATTGTCCCGGCGTCACCGCCCACTGCGCGTCGTCGAAGTCGAGCGCGAAGGCGCTGCCCACGACCGGCGCCAGGGTGCAGGCTGCGTCGGCCTGACGGTAGCGCGTCTTGGCGGCGTAGCGCCCCGCGGCGGGTGCGCGACCGGCGACCCAGCTGGCGTCGGCCGCGCCGAGCGCGCTCGACTGCAGCCACGGATGATCGTGGCCTTGCACGACGCGCAGCACGTTGCGCTCGAGCTCCTTGCGCGCCACGTACCACGGCGCATGCAGCGCGCTGCCGCGCCGGCCTTTGGGCTTCAGGCCGCCGATCCCCAGGCCCTGCCGTTGGCCGAGTGTGTAGAAGCTCAAGCCGACGTGGCGGCCGATCGCGCGGCCACGGTCGTCCTCGATGGCGCCGGGTTCGTGGCTGAGGTAGCGGTTGAGGAACTCGCGGAACGGCCGCTCGCCGATGAAGCAGATGCCGGTGGAATCCTTCTTCCTGGCGTTGGGCAGGTGGATCTCGGCGGCCAGCTCGCGCACCTGCGTCTTCTTCAGCTCCCCGACCGGAAACAGCGTGCGCGCGAGCTGCGACTGGTTCAGGCGGTGCAGGAAGTAGCTCTGGTCCTTGCTGCCGTCGACGCCCTTCAGCAATTCATAGCGCACCCGAACGCCGTCGCGCGCTGCTGCGCGCGACTCGTCAGGACGGCCTTCGGCCATGCCCGTGTGCGCTTGTCGCACACGGG
>DASTZF010000325.1:0-6150 GCA_035764445.1 Burkholderiaceae bacterium | reverse complement strand
CGGACGGCCGGGTTCGAGTTGCTCAGCGACACCCCCCGGAAGCGCTCATCCGATACCAGCGCGACATCGGCGCCCGTTTGCGCGCGCGCTGCGGCAGCCAGGCCGAAGAGCGCGGTGGCCGCCGCCGCGCACCACCGGACTCGCGAAGCGATCACTGCGACGCGTGACCGGGCGCCCCGACGTGCTGCACGGCGCGTTGACAATCAGCTGAGGCGTGTCCGTTGGCCAACGTGGCGCAGGCGTCGATCGCACCGGTGGGCAAACTGACGAGCGCCGAGCGCGCGGGCTGACCGGCCCGCAGCGGCACCAGCTCAGCCCGCAGCGCCATCAGCCCGCTCACGTGCGCCGCCGCGAACGAGGCGCCCGACACGACATCCCACTGCGCGGGCGGCACCGTGGTTGGCACATCGTGCCCAGGTGCCAGCAAGGCCCCCGCGGGCACCGGGCCGGAACGCTCGTCGAGCACCGCGATGGTCCCGGGATGCGAAGCCGGGAATCCGCCATCGGGCAACGCCCGATCCACCGCGGTCACCACCGCGATGCCGCGCACCAAGGCGGCGTCGAGCAGGTGCCCTAACAGCTTGTCCGGTGGCCCGCTGAGGCTCAGATTGATCACCCGCGCATCGTGGCTGATCGCGAAGTCGATGGCCAGCGCCAGGCTGAGGCTGTTGCACAGCGTGGCGTGCGCCGATTCCTGCCAGCATGCACGCAGCGCCAGCAAACGCGAGCCCGGCGCGACCCCGACGATGCCCACATGGTTGTCGGCGCGTGCCGCGATGATGCCCGCCACCTCGGTGCCGTGGCGCTCGGCCGCGTAGGGCCGAGCGACGACGAAGTTCTCGCTCAATTCGATCTGGCCCGACAGATCAGGGTGCGACGACTCGATGCCGCTGTCGACGACCGCCACGCGCACGCGGCGCCCGATGGCCAGTGCGTGCAGCTGGCTCAGGCGCCACTGCGTGGCGACCGGCTGCACGCGGTAGAGCGGATCGTTGTAGTCCAAGGCGTGATAGACGTTCATCGCCTGCGCCCAGGCGACCCGCTCGTCGCGCGCCAACGCCAGTGCGGCGTCGTCGGGCTGCTGGCCGGCCGGCACGTTCATCACGTAGCAGTCGACGCCGAGCACGGCCACCGGCCAGTCGCTGGCCAGGGTCAGGCCGTGCTGACGTGCCAACTCGGCCGCCACCCTGCGCCGAGCACTGCGCCCGAGGCCATCGCCGTAGGCGCCCGAGTACGCGTTGCCGGGACGGTAGTGCTCGGGCGGCAGCCTCAGCAGCACCAGGATCTGCTGCTGCGGCGCGACCGGCTCGGGTGCCCCTGCGTCGGCCGCGTGCGCGGCCAGCGTCACCGCGAGGCACACGGTAAGCCCGAGCAGGATTCGCGTCATGGCGATGTGCTGGGACCCAGCGATTCGGCGAGCACGACCGCGGGCTTCGCGCGCAGCGCGGCCACGGCTCTGAGCTGCCGCTGCGGGCTCACGCTGAGCAGGTAGGCGTCGCTCGCCGTCGGGCCGCCGACGATGCGCGCGTCGACCTCTCGCAGCGCCTGTCGGATATCGCGTTCGGTGGCCTCGGGGCGGAAGCGGACCACCACGTTGGCGCTCGCCGGGTAGACCGCAGAGCCCAGCGCGTGATAAGTGCCCGCCGCCAGCGGCCACACGAGCCAGGTACCGAGCACGACGTTGATCGCGAATTGCACGGCAATCACCCAGCGCAGCCAGCTGGGTTCACGCTGCCAACGGAACCACTTCGGCGTCGCTCGGGCAGCCTCGCGCGGTGCCGCGCGATCCTGTGTCGCGATGCGACGATGCAGCTGCGCCAACGCGCGGTCGGCGTCGCCGGGGTCGTGGTCGGGCAACTGCTGTGCGGCGAGGACCTTGTGCTCCCACGCCAGCTCGGCACGGCAGCGCGCGCAGCTTGCCAGATGGGCCTCGACGGCGGCGTGCTCGGCCGCGTCGAGGCGGCCGGTGGCATACCACGGAAGCAAGGCCTGCACGCGCTCGTGCCCGTCGCCGTCGATCGGCAGCACCTTGGCAGTCACAGCCAATCCTCCAGCGATCCCGACAGCAGCGCCCTCAGGCGGCGCCGCGCGTGAAACATGCGAGTCTTCACGGTGGCCACCGGGCAATCGACGATCTGGGCAATCTCGCGATAGTCGGCGCCGTGAAAGTAGGTGAGATCGACGACGGCGCGTTGATCGGCCGACAGGCCGTCGAATGCGCGCAGCAGCGCCGCGCGCAGTTCGCGCTGCCCTCGCTGCTCTTCGGGACCGGCCTCGTCCGATGGGCGCAGGTGTGCGCCATCGTCGGCGACCGGCTCGTCGACGCCCTTGAGCGCCTTCAGCGCCTTGCGGTAGGCGATCGCGAACACCCACGTGGACACCTTGCACTGTCCGTTGTAGGTGGCGGCCCGGTTCCAGACCACGAGCATCGTGTCGTTGATCAATTCGTCGACCGGAACGGCACGCAGCGTCACCCGCTCGAGGAACCGCGCGAGGCGCGCGTGGTAGTCACGGTAGAGGGCATCGAATGCGGGCAGGCTTCGCTCGGCGATCCGTCGCACCAGGCAACGCTCCGCCAGCTCGATCGCGCTCGGGCCCTGCGGCGACGTTTCGTCGGGCCACGCCTGTTGCCCGTCAAGCATCGGTCGCACTCGCTGTGGATCGCCATCGAGCAGAAGTGGGGCGCCGCGGCGCCGCGCCGCCGTCGACGCATTGTCGGCGCGGCGCGGCGGCGGCGCGCGCGCAATCCCGCGTCAGCCGCAATGCCATCGGTGACGCCGCGGACTACCTGTCGTCGCCATCACGCCCGGTGGACGCTCGCACGGCAGGAGTCACGCGCTTCTGACTACCCGTCAACACCCAGGCGCGCTGGCTCGGCGCGAAGCGCGGCGCCAGCAGCCCGTCGTTGATCTCGCGTGTCACGGCGAAGCGGTTGAACGACGTGGCAGGCAGGAACAGCCGCGTGTTGTCGGAGAAGCCGTCCGACGCGCTGTCCACGTCGCCTTCGACGGCGGAGATCACACCGTCGCCGTTCTGATCGACGCGCTTGACTTCGGCTGCGAAGGCGTCGAACAGCCGCTGCGGAAACGGCACGCCAGGCTCGAACGAGGCCACCCGCTCATAGACGTCGAGGAAGATCTCGTGCGCCAGCCCGCTCGGCACGAAGCGCATGCGGAATTCGCGCTGGGCATCGGCGTCGCCGTCGAAGCGGTCGGGATCGCGCGGCCCGACGCCGGCGAGCACACCCAGCGTGTTGGGATCGTCTCCGTAGGTCACCGGATTGTTCTTCACGCCCGCGGGGCCTGACCCCGGCACGATCGACGACAGCGCGCCCACCTGACCCGCCTCGAACGTACCGGGCAGCCCGCCGGTGAACGGCAGTTCGTACAGCGGATGGATCCAGTTGGTCGTGTAGTTGAACTCCCAGTACGCGTGGCAATCACTCTGCTGCAGGCAGTTGTAGGCACCCATGCTGAGCTGGATCGGTACCACGTTGGTCTGCCGGTCGGGGAAGTGGTCGTTGGCGCCCGGCAGACGCACATCGCGGCCGTCGATCGTGAAGGTGCGACCGGGTTCGTTGTGGCCGCTGCCCATGGTCTTGAGGGCGTTCGCGTCGGCCGCGGTGATGGTGCCGAATTGCGCGTGGCCACCGGCGCGCGGCGCGGCCACCGGCGCCACCTTCATGTCATGGATCATCCAGCCCTCGTACCAGCCGCTTTCGTTGTTGATGACGAAGAGGCCCGAGATGTCGGTGAAGATGTCGATGAAGGCGCGCACGTCGTTTGGATCTGTGGGCAGGTCGGGCTTGGGCTCCACCACCAACCGCACCGCACCGACGGTGGACAGACCGCAATCGAAGCCGGTGGCCGTCAATTGCACGTTGTCGTTGACGCCCGGGAAGCGCTTGGTGAAGACGTTCGGCTCGAAACCGTCGGTGTCGAGCAAATAGTATTGAAACAGCTGGCTGGGATGGTCGGCCTCCGCGAACGCCTGCGTGGGCAATGTCGAATGCGGCCGCGCGGCCAGCGTTTCCAACCGATCCTGCAACGCGTCGGGCAAGAAGCGGACGTCACCTCGGTGACGAACGGTCTGCTTGTCCTGTTCGGCATGTGGATTGGGGTGACACGGCGGCGGGGGTTGCCTGGGTTGCGTGGCTTGCGTGGCCGACGCGGCCACCAGGCCCAGGCTCGCGGTGGCCAACCAGAGGCCCACCACCGGTCGGCGAACGAATCTGTCGAATGACTGGCGAATGTGCATCTGTCTGCTCCAAAGCGGGTTGCGGTGCCCGTGGCGCGACGTCCGTGCACAGCACGCGGCAAAAAAGACGTGCGCTGCCGGCGTGCCTCGCACAGCGGGACCTCGCGGTTAATGCCCAGCGGCGGCGATTCGGTTCACCGCGCACGCGCGTCGAGCTACATGATCAGCGTCACCGCGTCGACGCCGTACCGGTACACGAGCTTGACGATGATCGCCTTGTCGGAGAAGGCGATCGCGCCGATCGCCGCCAGCGCCAGACCGCTGCCGACGCGGCTGCCACCGGGCGCCACGGCGGCGCCGGGCGCGGCACTCATGCGCTCGGACTCTTGCGCGCGCTCACGGCGCCTTCGATGTCGTGGTCGTCTCGGTCCAGCCGCCGCCGAGCACCTTGTACAGCGCCACCTGGTTCTGCGCCTGCGCCAGGCGCGACTGCAGCGCGAGCTGCTGGGTCGCGAACAGCGAGCGCTGCGAGTCGAGCAGGTCGAGGCTCGAGGCCACGCCGTTGCGGTAGCGCAGGTCGACCAGGCGGTTGCGCGCGCTCTCGGCCTGCACGGTGAGCTCCAGCTGTCGCGCCTCTTCGCTCAGCGTGTCGCGTCCGGCCAGCGCGTCGGCGACTTCGCGAAACGCCGTCTGCACGGCCTTGTCGTACTGCGCCAGCGCGGCGTCGCGGTTGGCATCGGCCAGGCGGTTGGTGGCCTGGTTGCGGCCGGAGTCGAACAATGTCAGCAGCACCTGTGGCGCCGCGCCCCAGCCCCACGACCCGCCCTTGAACAGCCCCGAGAACTCGCTGGCCACGCTGCCCGCGCTGGCGGTGATCGAGACGGTCGGAAAGTACGCCGCGCGCGCAGCGCCGATGTTGAAGTTGGCAGCGATCAACTGCTGCTCGGCGGCCAGGATGTCGGGTCGGCGCTGCAGCACGCTGCTCGATAGGCCGACCGGCAGCTCCGGAAACGCCGGCATCTCGGCCAGCGACGTCGCACCGCCCGGCAAGTCTGCGGGAAGCGGCGCACCGACCAGCAGCACCAGCAGGTTCTCGTCGAACGAGCGCACGCGCTGTACCTGTGCCAGCGCCGCGCGCGCGCTCGACACCACCGACTGCGCGAGCCGCAGGTCGAGCTCCGACGTCGCGCCGTTGTCGAAGCGTAGTTGCGTCAGGCGCAGCGACTCGACGCGTGTGTCGAGCGTCTGCTGCGTCAGCTTCTGCAGTTCGTCGTCGGCCAGCAGCGACAGGTGCACCGCGGCCACCGACGCCACCAGCGCGATCTGCGCCGCGCGGCGGCCGTCCTCGGCCGACACCGCCTGAGCCTGCGCGGAGTCGCTCAACGCGCGCAGGCGACCGAAGAAGTCGAGTTCGTAGGCCGTGACGATGAAGCCCGCGCTGTAGGTGGTCAACGACGCCCCGTTGGGCAGCGCCTGGCGATTGCCGATGACACCGGCATTGACCGTCGGCCACAGGCTGGCGTGCTGGATCTGCCAGCGCGCCTGCGCCTGCTCGACGTTGAGCGCGGCCAGGCGCAGATCGCGGTTGTTCTGCAGCGCCAGCTCGATCAGTCGCTGCTGCCGCGCGTCGGTGAATACCTGGCGCCAGTCGAGGTCGGCCGCCGCCGGGCCGGTGGCGGTGTCGGGCGAGGTGGTCGGAAACCGATCGGCCACCGCCAGCGGTGGCGGCTGATACGGCGGCACCAGCGAGCATCCGGCCAGCAGCCCGACCAGCGCCAGCGAGCGCCACGCGATGCAGCGCGCGCTCATGTCGCCCCCTTGGCGCTGCGCGCCGTCCCCCCAGGGGGGAGTGTGCGCCTTCGGAGCGGCCGTGCGGCGCTCATTCCTTGGCCGCTGGGTCGGCTGCCCGAGCGCCCCCGCCGAGCTCGTGCGCGTACATCTTCCGCTGCCGCT
>DASTZF010000324.1:0-20215 GCA_035764445.1 Burkholderiaceae bacterium | reverse complement strand
TGCGACGAGCCCACCGGTGCGCTCGACTACGAGACCGGCAAGCTGGTGCTCGAGGTGATCGAGCGCATCAACCGCGAACTCGGCACCACCGCGATCGTGATCACGCACAACGCCGCGATCGCCGGCATGGCCGACCGCGTGGTGCGCTTCGGCGACGGCCGCATCCAGCGCATCGATCGCAACGAGCACAAGGTCGCGCCGGCGGCGCTGTCGTGGTGATTCGATGACCCCCACGCTCGCTTCTTTGGCTGCGGCCGGCGCGCCGCGCCTTCACATCGCTGCGCGATGTGAGCCTGCGCCGCAACCGCCTGTGGCGATTGTCACTGCCTCCCAACGGGGCGCTCAGTCGGCTTGGGAGCGGCCCGGCGCCGACTGAGATGCGCGCGCTCGACCGCAAGCTGCTGCGCGACCTCGGTCGCATGCGGAGCCAGGCGCTGACCATCGCGCTGGTGGTCGCCAGCGGGATCGGTGGTTTCGTGGCGAGCCTGTCGGCGGTGGAGTCGCTGGCGGCAGCGCGCGAGCGCTTCTACGCTCAGGGCCGCTTCGCCGAGGTGTTCGCGATCGTCAAGCGCGCGCCACAGGCGCTGCGGCAGCGGCTGCTGGCGGTCGAAGGCGTGGCCGACGTGCAAGGCACCGTCGAGCGCACCGTGCGCATCGACATCGAAGGTCGCGGTGATCCGATCCTCGGCCACCTGATCGGCATCGACCGCAAGCTGCCGCGCCGCATGAACCAGGTCGTGCTGGCTGGCGGCCGCATGCTCGACGAGGATGTGCCGCGCGGCGACGAGGCGATCGAAGCACTGGTCTCCGAAGGCTTTGCGCAAGCGCACGGCCTGCAACCCGGTGCGCGGCTGAACGCGCTGATCAACGGCAAGCGGCGCGCGCTGGTGATGGTGGGCACGGCGCTGTCACCCGAATACATCTTCGCCGGCCTGTGGGGCATGCCCGACGTGCGCGGCTTCGGCGTGTTCTGGGTCGACCAGGAGGCGCTGGCGGCGGCGTACGACATGCAAGGCGCGATCGACCACCTGTCGATCCAGCTCGCCCCCTGGGCCAGCGAGCGCGCGGCCGCCGAGCGGCTGCGACCGCTGCTCGCGCCGTACGGCGGACACGACGCCTATGGGCGCGCCGAGCAGGCGTCGCACGCAATGCTCGACAACGAGATCAAGGAGCAGCGCGTGCTCGGCACCGTGCTGCCGGTGATCTTCCTCGCGGTGGCGGCCTTCCTCCTCAACGTGGTGGTGTCGCGGCTGGTGGCGACGCAGCGCGAACAGATTGCGACGCTGAAGGCGGTGGGCTACTCGAACGCTCAAATCGCGGGCCACTACCTGAAGATGGTGCTGCTGATCGTGGCCTGCGGCCTGGGCGTCGGCATTGCGCTGGGGCAGTGGCTCGGAGCGCTGCTCACCGGTCTGTACGCCGAGTTCTTTCATTTCCCGAGCTTCGTGCACCGGGTGCCACCGTGGCTGGTGGCGAGCAGCGCGTTGATCACTTTGACCACTGCCGTGATCGGTACGTTGAGCGCCATCGTCGCCAGCGTGCGGCTTGCGCCCGCCGAGGCGATGCGCCCGCCTGCGCCGGACCGCTACCGGCGCATGCTGCTGGAGCGACTGGGCATCCTGGCGATGCCGCCCGGCCTGCGCATGATCGTGCGCAACCTCGAGCGACGGCCGCTGCGCTCGGCGCTGGCCGTGCTCGGCGTGGCGGCCGCGGTGGCGATCGTCGTGCTCGGCAACTTCGTGCGCGATGCGATCGACGTCGTCGTCGACACCCAGTTCAACCTCGCGCTGCGCGGCGACGTCACGCTGTGGACCGTGGACGCGGTCGACGACGGTGCACGGCGCGAGCTGGCCCGGCTGCCCGGGGCGCGCGCGGTCGAATCGGTGCGCTTCGTGCCGGTGACGTTCGTGCACGGGCACCGCCGCGAGCGCAGCCTGCTCCGAGGCTACGACGGGCGCGGGCAGCTGTACCGCCTGATCGATGGCGAGCGTCGTGAGCTGCTGCTCGACGGCCGCGGCCTGGTGCTCAACGAGCGTCTGGCCGACAAGCTCGACGTCCGCCGCGGCGAGACGGTGCGTGTCGAGGTGATCGAGGGCCGCGGCCAGACGCTGGAGCTGCCGGTGTCGGCGATCGTTCCCGAGATGATGGGGCTGAACGCCTACATGGACCGCCGCGAGCTCAACCGGCTGCTGGGCGATGGCGACGTCTCGACCGGCTTCGTGGTGTCGACGCTGCGCCACCAGGAGAGCGCGTTGCTCGATGCCAGCCAGGCGCTGCCTCTGATCGCCGGCGCCTGGAGCAAGGCGACGATGCTGCGCAACATGCAGGACATCAGCGCGCGCAACGTGCGCATCATGGCGACGATCATGACCACCTTCGCGACGGTGATCGCGGTGGGCGTGGTCTACAACAACGCGCGCATTGCGCTGGCCGAACGCGCGTGGGAGCTGGCCAGCCTGCGCGTGCTCGGCTTCACGCGCGGCGAGGTGTCGACGCTGCTGCTGGGCGAACTGGCGATCGTGATCGCGCTCGCGCTGCCGCTCGGCATGCTGCTCGGCTATGGGTTGACCTACCTGGTGGTCGAGCTGCTCAAGTCCGACCAGTTCCACTTTCCGGTGGTCGTCAACGCCGCCACCTATGCATGGGCTGCGCTGTGCGTGGTGCTCGCGGGCCTGGCCAGCGCGCTGGTGGTGCGGCGGCGCATCGATCGCCTCGACATGGTGTCCGCTTTGAAGGCAAGGGACTGACAATGAAGATCACACGCTCGCGGATCGCGGCGGGCCTCGGTGGCGTGGCCGCGCTGGCCGCACTCGTCTGGGCGTTCGCGCCGCGGCCGATCGAAGTCGAGGTGGCGCACGTGTCGCAAGGCCACTTCGAGAGCGCCATCGAGGAAGACGGCAAGACACGGCTGCGCGATCGCTACGTCGTGGCCGCGCCGCTGGCCGGCGTGCTGTCGCGCATCGCCCTGCGCGAGGGCGATGCGGTCGAGGCCGGATCGGTGGTGGCCACGCTGCAGCCGGTGCTGCCGCCGCTGCAGGACCAGCGCACGCTGCGCGAGTTGCGCGCGCGCGTGGCGACCGCACGTGCGGTGGCTGACCGTGCCCGGGCCCAGGCGGATGCCGCGGAGATCGAGCTTGCACGTGCGCGCAACGACCTCAAGCGCAGCGAAGAGCTGGCGCGCGGCGGCTTCATCTCCGAGTACAAACTCGACAACGACACGCTGGTCGCGCAGACCGCGCAGAAGATTCTGGAGTCGGCACACAACGCGCGCCGTGCCGCCGACTACGAGGTTGAGCAGGCGCTCGCCGCGCTGGCCGCGGTGGAGCGCGGCACCCCGGGCGCGGGCTTTGTCCTGCGCTCGCCGGTGGCTGGCCGCGTGCTGCGTGTCGCGCAGATCAGTGAAACGCCTCTGGCCGCCGGCACGCCGCTGCTGGAGATCGGCGACACGCGGCAGCTCGAGATCGTTGCCGAGCTGCTGACCACCGAAGCACTGCAGGCGCAGCAAGGCGCTCCCGTGGTGATCGATCGTTGGGGCGGTGCGCGCGCGCTGGCCGGGCACGTGCGCGCGGTCGAGCCCGGGGCCTTCACCAAGGTGTCGGCACTCGGGGTCGAGGAGCAGCGCGTGCGCGTGTTGATCGACATCGACAGCCCGCTCGAGCAGTGGCAGGCGTTCGGCGACGGCTATCGCGTCACGGTGCGCATCGTCACGCGGGCGCTCGACAACGTGACGCTGGTGCCGGTCAGTGCGCTGTTCCCGCTGCCAGCCAACGGCAAGGGCGAGGACGCCGAGATGCCCGGGGCGATGGCGATGTTTGCGCTCGAGCAAGGGCGCGCGCGCCTGCGGCCGGTGGAGGTGGCGGCGCGCAACGGCAGTGCGGGGTGGGTGCGCAACGGGGCGCGCGCCGGCGAGACGGTGATCGTCTACCCGCCCGCCAGCGTGCGCGACGGCGTGCGGGTGCGGGCGCGCGTCGACTGAGCGATCGAGGGCTGCTCGCGAGCGCTGCCGTCACTTCACCAGCGTGACTGGCATCGGCGCCAAGTGCACCACGCGATAGGCGACCGAGCCCACCAGCACGGTGCCGACCGTGTTGCGGCCGTGCGTGCCCATCACGATCTGATCGACGCCACAGGCCTGCGCGACGCGCACGATCTCGTCTGCCGGCGCGCCCTGCGCCGCCTGGATGGACACCTGAGTCAGCCCGACTCGCTGCGCGTGCTCGAGCGCCGCCGCAAGCAGGCGCTGCTGCGACTCGCGCAGCGAGCGGTCGAACAGCTCGTGTTCCAGCACCGCGATGCCGCCGTAGAACTCCGGCGGCGGGCGCACGTGGAGCAAGACGACCTCGACGCTCGCCGCCTCCTGCGCAAGGCGGGCTGCGTATTCGGCGGCGCGTCGCGAGGCCGGTGAATCGTCGACCGGAATCAGTAACCTCATCGTGAAGCTCGCAGTGAATTCAGGGGCCCCGTTTGGGCGCTCAGCGGCGGCACCCAGCCCACAGTGCGATCGTGGCGCCGATCGGCCGGCGGCATCTTGACCGTGCGCAAGCGGGCACGCACGCTGGTGTGGCCAGTCCGTGCCACACTCGGCGCCGCCAAAGGAGAGAACAACATGAAGCCATGGTTCCAACTGGCTGCACGCTGTGCGTGCGTGGCCCTGCTGGCGGGCGCTGCCGCCGCGCGTGCACAGACCGACGATGCTTGGCGCTTCCAGGCCACCGTGTACGGCTACCTGCCGAGCGTCGGTGGCACGACGACATACCCACCCGATGGCGGCAGCAACGCGGTCAGCGTCGATCTCGGCGACGTCTTCAACCTGAAGTTCGCGTTCATGGGCTCGCTGGAGGCGCGCAAGGGCCCGTGGGGAGCGTTCACCGATGCGATCTACCTCAACCTCGGCAGTTCGAAGCAGGGCTCGCGCGCGCTCAGCATCGGCGGCGCGCTGCCGGTGGGCGTGGCCGCCGACGTCGACCTCGACCTCAAGGGCTGGTTGTGGACGCTCGCCGGCGCGTACCGCGCGCAGACCAACCCGACCTACACGCTCGACGCATTTGGTGGCGTGCGCCTGCTCGACATCAAGCAGACCACCCGCTGGCAGCTGAGCGGCAACATCGGCGCGGTGCCGATCGCCGACCGAGCCGGCAACCGTGAGACGAGCGAGCAGAACTGGGACGCGATCATCGGCGTCAAGGGACGCGTCGCGCTGGCGGACGGCGGCCGCTGGTTCGCGCCGTACTACCTCGACCTGGGGACCGGCGAATCGGACTTCACCGTGCAGGCGATGGCCGGCGTCGGTTACTCGTTTCCGTGGGGCGACGTCATTGGCGCGTGGCGCTACATCGGCTACGAGATGAAATCGGGCAAGCCGATCGAGAAGCTGAACTTCAGCGGGCCGGGCGTCGCGGCGGTGTTCCGGTGGTAGCCGCTCGATGGGCCGAGCGATGACCGACTTCGCCACCCGTCGCCTGCCCGCGGCGCTCGATGCCGTCGCGCCCGATCAATCCGACGTCCGGGTGCTGCTGCAGCTGCGCGCCGGCGGCATGGCGCATTTCGAGCTCGCTGCCGGCAAGACGTCGCGCGCGGTCGCCCACCGCACGGTCGAGGAGATTTGGTACTTCGTCTCGGGCCACGGCGAGATGTGGCGCAAGCAGGGTGAGCGTGAAGAAGTGGTGACCGTCGAACGCGGCGTCTGCTTGACCATTCCGTTGGGCACGCACTTCCAGTTCCGCTCGTTCGGCGACGAGCCGCTCGCGGCGGTGGGCGTCACGATGCCGCCGTGGCCGGGGGAGGGCGAGGCGTTCGAAGTGCGAGGCAAGTGGGAGTAGCGTCAGCCGCCGGGCTTGCCGTCTCCCTCGCGAATATGGCAAGCGGCGTTTCGCTACAGTGCAGCCCGCCACCGGAGACCATCGACGAGCCCGCCCGTGAGCCTCTCGCGCAAGCCCGAACGCCGCTTCTGGGGCTGGGGATATCGGCACGAGACCATCGCCGAGGACGAGTTGCGCAAGGTGCAGGCGCTGCTCGCTCTGGTCGGAGCATCCGGTCCCGCGCTGCCCGAGCCGCGGGTCGATGACTTCAGGCTGCCGGCGCCGCGTGGATCGGCGCCGGCGGCGCTGGCGTCGATGCTTTCCGGTAGTGCCTACGACCGGCTGACGCATTGTTGCGGCAAGAGCTTTGCCGACGGGGCGCGGATGTGGGCGCGGGTCGCGGAGCGCGTGCCCGATTGGGTCGCGTATCCGGACAACGAAGCGCAGGTGGTCGACCTGCTCGACTGGGCGAGCGGCCAACGCATCGCGGTCGTGCCGTTCGGCGGCGGTACCAGTGTCGTCGGTGGCGTCGAGCCGATCGTGAGCAGCGAATACGACGCGAGCGTCGCGCTGGACCTCGAGCGGCTCGATCGCGTGCTCGAGATCGATCGCACGAGTCGCGCCGCGCGCATCCAGGCTGGCGTGCTCGGGCCGGACCTGGAAGCGCAACTGCGCGAGCACGGCCTGACGTTGCGCCACTCCCGCAGAGCTTCCAGTTCTCCACGCTCGGTGGTTGGATCGCGACGCGCGCGGGCGGCCACTACGCGACGCTGGCCACGCACATCGACGACTTCGTCGAAAGCACGCGCCTGGTCACGCCGGCCGGAACGATCGCCACGCGCCGCCTGCCGGCATCGGGTGCCGGCCCGGCGCCCGACCGGCTGGTGCTCGGCTCAGAAGGAACGCTCGGCGTCATCACCGAGGCATGGATGCGCCTGCAGGAGCAGCCGCGCTTTCGCGCGTCGGCTTCGGTGCGCTTCGCCAACATGAGCGCGGCGGTCGACGCCGTGCGGGCCCTGTCGCAGTCGGGGCTCTATCCGACCAACTGCCGGCTGCTCGATGCGGCCGAGGTGGCGTTCGCGGGCGTCGGCGATCGGCGCAGCCCGACGCTGCTGCTGGGATTCGAATCGGCCGATCATGCGGTCGAACCCTGGATGGAGCGTGCGCTCGAGCTCGCTGCCGACCATGGCGGCCAGCGCGATGCGCGCGCGGACGCGGACGATGGTCGTCGAGACGCCGCCGCGGCCTGGCGCGATGCCTTCCTGCGGATGCCCTACCTGCGCGACGAAGCGACGCGCCGCGGCGCGATCCTCGACACGTTCGAAAGCGCCGTGACGTGGGACCGCTTCGACGCGTTCCACGCTGGTGTCCTCGAAGACGTCGGTGCCGCGATCGAGCGCATCACCGGCAGCGAGGCGCCGCTGTCGTGCCGCTTCACGCACGTCTACCCGGACGGCCCTGCGCCGTACTTCACGTATGCCGCGGTCGGCAGCGTCGACGGCGATCTCGCGAGCGCGCTGGCGAAGTGGCGCGAGCTCAAGCAGGCGACGAACGCGGCGGTGATTCGCCATGGCGGCACGTCGACCCATCATCACGCGGTCGGGCGCGATCACCGCGACGCGTACGAGCAGGAGGTGCCGGCGCTGATGCGCGCTGCGCTGGTCGGCGCGAAGCGGGTGCTCGATCCGGCAGGAGTGATGAATCCTGGGGTGCTGCTGCGGCCCGCACACTAGCTCGGATCCGGCCAGGCGCCGCGTGATCGTCAGGGCTGCTTCACGTGCCTGGCGAGGAAGGCGCGCATCGCCTCAGCGATTTCCGTGACGTGTGTTTCGAGCGCGAAGTGGCCGGTGTCGAGCAAGCGCACCTCGGCCTCGGGGTCGTCGCGTCTGAACGCCAGCGCGCCGGCTGGCAGGAACGATGTGTCGTTTCGGCCCCAGATGGCCAGCAGCGGTGGCTTGTGCGAGTGTAGATAAGCCTGGTAGCTCGGGTATTGATCGACGTTGCTCCAGTAGTCGACCAGCAGATCGAGCTGGAGCTCGGCCATGCCAGGGCGTGCCAGCAAGGCGTCGTCGAGCGCGTAGCCGTCCGGCGCGACGCGCGGCTTGTCGGCTTCGCTGACCCCCGCGAAGTACCGTCGCTGGTTAGCCGCCGGCAAAAGGGCCGAGCGCAGCTCGTTGCGATTGGCCTCGGTCGGCTCGAGATGAGCCTTCTTCAATCGCGCCAGCGAGGGCGCCAGCCCGTCCTCGTAGACGTTGCCGTTCTGCGAGACGATGGCCTCGATGCGTTCCGGGTGTGCCAACGCCATGCGAAAGCCGACCGGCGCCCCGTAGTCGAAGACGTAGACCGCATAGTGGTCCAGGCCTGTCAGCTCGGTGAACCGCGTCATCGTCTGCGCGACGTGCTCGAATGAGTATTTGAACTGCGCGCGGTCAGGAGCGTCGGAGAAGCCGAACCCCGGCAGGTCCGGTGCCACCACGTGATAGCGGTCGGCCAGCAACGGGATCAGCTCGCGGTACATGTGCGAGGAGCTCGGGAAACCGTGCAGCAACAGGACCGCTGGCGCCTTCGGATCGCCTGCCTCGCGGTAGAAGATCTTCACGCCGTCGACGGCCACGGTGCGGTGATACGTCCGGGCATCCGCGGCCAGGCTCGATGTGGCCAGGACGAACAGGGCGACCACGCCCAGCGCTGCCCGCTGCAGCGTCCTTTTCAGTTCCATGCGACCTCGCAGATTCTGATCGGCAACTGCCGATCAAAGCGTTCAGTGGGTTGAGCAGCCACCTGTCTATCGCAGACGAGCCACGAAAGCGGCCACGAGCTGAGTTGCCGCAGTCGCGGCAGGTCGATCGTCACCCCGCCGACGAGGGGACTGTGCCGGCCTGCGCGAGCAGGCCCGCCGCCCGCGCCGCGACCTTCGTCGATGGTGCGGTGGCGTGCGCGGTGCAGGACAGGAACGCGGCCGGCATCGCCCACAAGGCCACCGCAAACAACCGAGCAGCCACAACGGCGAGACGCATCGAAGCCCCACAATCCACGTGTGAGCTCGGTGTGCGCCTGGTCGAACGCTTGTCGCGCGCGTATCGGCTGACGTCCGAGGGCGAACGGATGCACGCTCGAATCCAGGAGGTCGCCGCGGCGATCGACGCCATCGCCCGCCAGGCGCGCAGCGTCGATGCGCGGACACAGCGCACGGTGAGGGTCAACGGGCCGCCGACCATCATCAACCGGTTCCTCGCCCCGCGTCTGCTCCGCTTGCAGCGGGAGCAGCCGGGCTTGCGCATCGAACTCGTCGGCGAATCGCGACCGGCGAGCCTGAGCCGAGGGGAGACGGACCTGGCGCTGCGGCTGTCGCGCCCTCACGAAAAAGGGATCGTGGCGCGCCGCCTGGCAACCATCGCGTATGGGCTCTACGGCTCGCGAGCCTATCTTGACCGTTGCGGCGACGAACCACGCGACTTCCTCGGCTTCGACGACAGCCTGGATCACCTGCCGCAACAGCGCTGGTTGCGTCTGGTGGCGAAGGACCGTCCTTTGGCGGTGCAGGCCAACGACGTGACGGTCCTGCTGAAGGCGACGCAGGCAGGATTGGGCGTGGCGGTCCTGCCATGCATCATGGTGCGCGCCGATCCGAATCTCGTCGACGTGCCCACGGGACTGCCGCCGCTGCATCGCGAACTTTGGCTGCTGTTCCACCGCGACATCGGCCGCGTCCCGGCCGTGCGCGTGGTGATCGACCGCATCACCGTGATCGCAACCGAGGCCCGGGCGGCGTTTCTGGGAGAGCCGGCGACCGAGCGCGCATCGGAAGTGGTGCGCGCATCGATCGAAGGTCGGCGGCGCGCCCGCCCGTCGTCCTGAGCGCGGCCCCGGCGTCACACGCGCCGACGCCAGCGGCGGGCAGCCTGCGGGCACGCAGCGAATGTCTTGCAGGTGGCGCCGCCCTGGGCCAGGCGCTCGAGCTCCTGCGGCACGGCCTGCGCGAGGTACGCAGTCAGAGCGCGCACACACGCGTTGCCTGATGTCGGGACGGTTGAGTAGCCACAGACCCATCTCGGGTCCCTCGATGGGCGGCGTCACGCGCAGCAGTGCAGTCTCTTGTGCCGCTGCGAAGGTGGGCAACACGACGGCACCGATGCCGACCAGCGGTCGCCGCGTTCCTGCTGTCCGACGACGCGTCGTTCGTCACGGGAGCAGAGTACGTGGTCGACGGCGGCCTGGCTCAGCTTTGACCGTAGGCCTTTGGATCACGGAGCGACCCCGGGCGCTGCCGCGCCCGGATGCGCTCGACTGTGAGCAGCCGAATTCGGGAGGCCGACGGCCTCGCCGCACGTCAGCGGCGGAAAGTGCCGTCTTCCGAGATGAACGACAGGTCGACGTACTCGAGGCCGGAGTGATCGGTCGGGCTGAACGACAGGTCGATGCCGCCGATGTCCACCTCGCCGAACGACTCCAGCGTCCGCTTCATCGAGGCTCGGGTGATGCCGTCCTTGTCCTTGGCAGCCCTCTTGAGGGCGACCACCAGGGTCTTGGCAGCCGCGTAGCCTTCGACCATGGCCGGGGTCAGCGTCTGGATGTTCTTCGTCGACGCCAGTCGAGCCATCTCCGCGATCATCGGCACGGCCAGCCGGCGCTCCGATGGGAACACCTGGCTCACGATCACGCCGGCCTTGTACTCACCGAGAGCGTCGATGAACCCCTTCGCGGCGTTGTTCGACAACGTTCCGATCGTGACGCGTGATCCGGCGTCGCGCAGGGCCTTCACGCCGGCCGCCACGGACACCGTGGTGCCGATGATGATCATGCCGAGTGGCTTGGTGGCGAGCGTTCGCTCGACGCACTTCGAGTAATCGGGCTTGAATTTGTCGATCTTCTCGTTCAGCGCCGGTTGCGCGTCGCTGGACTTGTAGACGTTCAGGGCTCCCTGCAGGGCGTCGGTGCCGAACGAATCGTCGACGTAGCAGATGCCGACGCGATCGAGGCCGGCCATGCCAAAGTGCCGCGTCAGGCGCTCGGTCTCCTTCTGATAGGTGGCCCTGACGTTGAACACATAGGGATGCACCGGCTTGTGGAGCACCATCGCGCCGGTCGATGGCGCCAGCAGCACGATGCGTGCCTCCTCGAGCACGGGCAGCATCGCTTGCGCGTGTGGGGTGCCCCGATTGAGGAAGAGGGCGACCACGTGGGGGTCGGCCACCATCTTCTTCGCGTTCTCGGCCGAGATCGGTGCCTGGTTCTTGTCGTCGAGCGTCACCAGCTCGATCTGCTGACCGCCAATGCCGCCCTGGGCATTGATGTGGTCCAGGAACAGCATCGCGCCGATGTTGATTTCTTTCACCGGCGCGGCGACAGGCCCGGTGATGCCGGTCGTCTGGCCGATGCGGATCTGCGCTGACGTGGTGGTCAACAGCAACAGATTCAGGGCAACCGCGGCAATGCACTTTGCTCGTGCTGAGAACTTCCTCATCAAAGATTCCCCCAGTCAGCAGCTTCGGGCCCCCTCCGAAATTGCGACTAATCGCAACATGCGCGATATCAGGCGAGTTTAGCCTCCACCACTGTCAAGCGGACACACCGCGGCATACAAATTGGGACTTTTCACATGGCAAAGGCGCTGGCTGGGTCTACGACACCTCACCTTTCACGTCGGTAAAACTTGCCTGTCGGCCCGAAATCGCGAGCAGGCAGGCGATAGCTCCGATGAGAGCCAGCGCACTGACCATCATCAACGGCTTGTAGCTGGCGAGATGGCTTGCCGCGATGGCCATCGCGAATCCACCAACGCCCTGCGCGACGGAGAAGCCGAAGGTCGCTTTGCCCCATGCCTGCCGGTAGTCCTGCGCGCCGACGATCTCCAGGGTGTACGCCGACACCAGCGCGAGCAGACCGGGCGTGCATAGGCCCATCAGCAGAGCCGACGCCAGCAGCATCGATGGGCGACTCGACAGCACCGGCAGCACCGCGGCGAGCGACTTCGCCGCGAAACCGACCGCCAGGCATCGCTTGGTGCCGTAGCGGTCTGCCAGCGGGCCGGTAATCACCGGCCCCACCGCGGCACCGAGCCCGAACATCGACCAGTAGAAGCCGCCCGCGGCGAGCGACGCGCCGACCTCGTGGACGACATAGTCGACGAGGAACATGGTGTGAGCGAGGTAACCGATCGCGTTGAGCGCGTGCGCCGCCACGATGAGGTGAACCACCGTCACATGAGCCTGTGGCGCGTTCGCGGCGGTCGCAGGTGCCGCGCTGCCAGCAGCGGGTGTTGCGGCGTCAGCGGTCCACCGGGTCCACGAGGCGATCGTCAGGACGAGGCACAACGTGCCCAGGCCGAGCCAGGCACCCGTGACCCCCTTGAAGACCAGCGGCCAGGAGGACTTGCCGTACACCAGCGTCAGCCCAACGCCGCCGATCAGCGCCGGCACCAGCAAGCCGGACAGGGCCGCACCGAGGCCCACCCCCGAGAACACCACGGCGCTGGCACGCGCGCGTACCAACGGATCGTGCCTGGGTAGCACAACCGGTGCGGGCAAGACCATCAGGACGGCACCGCATGCGCCCGCCAGCAGCCGCCAGGCGTAGTACCACCACAGCGGCCAGCCGGCGAATGCCGACGCGTAGAAGCTGAGCGCCGTGAGCAACATGCACGCGCGAATCAAGGTGGCGGACGACCAGCGGCGGGCAAGCTTGTCGGATCGCCATGCGCCCACGATGTAGCCCAGCAGAGTCGCCACGCTGAGGTGGGACGCTTCCGCCTTCGAGAACCACGCCGCATCGATGACCGCCGGCATCATCGCGATGAACGCGAACCGTCCGACTCCATTGCCGACCAGGGTCGCCGACAGGCCGGCGAGACTGAGCCCGTTCAGTGCGCGCCGCATGGCTCAGAGTGTTCCGTACATCGATGCAAACGCGGAGGCGTATTCGGTGGTCGGCACCTGAGCATCGTCGCTGTCGACGGCGGCGTGCGTCTGTTGCTGGCGCCGGATCTGCCCGAGCAGATCGAGCACCACGCGTCCGGCATCGACCAGTGCGGTGGAGTTGACGCCGGTCCGGGGCACCACGAAGGTGTAGAACTTCGCGCCCTCGGTCGGAATGCCCAGGGCCCACAGGTTTGGAATCGGGGCGCCCGCGCCGTTCACCACATTGAAGTTGCGGTCGACCTCGATGCCGCCCGGATGGAACCCGCCGTTCTTGAACAGGCGCGCATAGCCGCTCGACAACAAGCTGCGCAGCAACGCAGAGGCGTCGTCACCGGGGCTGTGCATCGAGACGCGCGCCTTGACGAGAACATCGATGCGCGTCCTTCGCTCGGGCCAACGCGCCGCGACGATCTGCAACTGTCCATTCGGCGACGCGACGGCGCGAGCGCCAGGCCCGAACCCGATGTTGAGCACGCCGGCATCGACGAGCGCGAGCAGCTCCGCGACCCGCGACTCGGGCGGGCCCACCGCGATGCGGTTCATGAACGGGACGAACTCGGCCATCAACCAGCGATGCGACTCCTCGCTCAGCCCGGAGAAGTCGATGGCTGCGCGAAGGTTGTCGCGCACGTCGCGCACCACGTCACACGCCGCCTTGATCGGGCTGTCGAGATTGCCTCTGGTGGCCTCCGCCAGGTCGGCCTCGATGTGCCCGCGCAGCCAGCCGTCGAACGCGATGCCCGAACGCAGCGCGGAAGCAGGGATCGGGTCGTACAGCGAGCTCCAGTCGAGGCGGTCCTCCGGTGGGATGTACTGACGCACCAGCTCGTCGCGTTGCTGTTGCGAGTCCGACGCCATGAACTGGTTGAGCATCAGCAGCGACAGCAAGGTATCGCGCTTGTGACGGAGGTAGGCCTCGTAGTATGCATACTGCATGTCGGCCCACAGCAGCGGCAGGATGTCATGGCGGAAATCCAGCTTGCGATGGGCGCGCAGGGATCGCACCGCGTCGAGCTTCAAGAAATGCGGCCGGTACTGCATCGACACGCCCTTCTGATTGCGGGCGCGTGCGCTCAGCGGCAGGCCCGACCTCGAGTAGGCGACCAGGGACGGCTCGCGGCCGGACGCGACGTAGGCCCTGCGCCCGGCAGCGTCCACGTGGAATCGCCCGCCACGGCCTACCGTGAGCTCTGCGATCACGTCCATGCACGTCAAGCCGAGGCCCTCGATGCCCACGGTCATGCCCAAGGAGACGCCCGCAAGCTGATCACGAATCGGATAGGGATCGTTGATCAGCAGAGGACCTGCCGACGTCGATCGAGCGCTGCGTGGAGCAGCCTTGGTGTGGCCCGTGGTCAGGACCACGAAGTCGGTCCAGAAGGAGCCCATCGCGGTGCGCAGGACCCAGGACTCCTCGACCCGCTCCATGCTCAAGACCTCTTCGCGGAAGGACTTGATCGTGCAGTTGTGGGGAGCCAATGCGACCAGGTAGTGATAGCACCAATGCAGATAGCGTCCGAACGCGGCGCGGGAGTAGTACCCGTCGGCGTGAGGCTGGGTTCCCGTACCTTTGCGCTCGTTCTCGGCGCTGAGCCATTCGTGAAAGGAAGGGCCATCCAGGATCGGACCCGCATTGACCACGCTCGAATCGGAGAACTGGGTGATCTGCCCCGCGACCGTGTTGACCAACAGATGCTCTTCCTGGTCGGGGTCATGGCAGCCCGGCCCCGGCGGGTTGGGATCGAAGACGTAGATCTGTACCGTGCCGGACTTCTGCACGCGCTGATTGGCCACCAGCCGCTCGAGCACCGTCAGGCCGCGCGGACCCATCCCCACGATGGCAATACGAGTGGTTCTCAAGTCGAGCCTTGCAACAACTCGCTCGACGCGGACTCGAGGATCAAGCGGCAGCCTGGTCGTGAACAGGATGCCCAAGCGCGTGGGCTGCAGTGGGTGACGCGTCTGCGCGTCGGACTCGCGCCGGACCACGGCGCAGCTGCCATCCTGACAGCTACCTCGTGAGGGGCCGTGACTGTGTGGCGTCGCGGACTCATGGGCCCTCTGTGGCTGTGCGTAGACACGCGGTCCACGCGCAGCGTGATTGGCCCCCCTCAATGCAGTCGTAGTTTTAACTCGCCTGAGGCCAGCTTGACAGCGGGGTTGTACTGATCAAACAACAGTATCGACGCGTGCCAGAAGGTATCGATGAGTGCGACATCGTTGCGCGCGGATGCGTTCGCGAGTCGGCTACACGGGATCGTGGGCCCTCTGTCTGTCGCTCGCTTGAGCGTCGCATGCTGTATCCCCACTCGTGCGGATGCGATGTCTCGGCCCATCGCACCATCGATTGCGGTGTCAGACAGTCAGCACGTTCCCGCGGCCGCGGCGCTGCGCGCGAAACAGAATCGGCGCGTCGACGCTGGCCCTGTGCTGACTCTTGGTGTCGATCTGTTGACACGCAACACGCTTGCGCCACATTCACAAGAGTCCGTGGAAGTCGGACAACTCCATGGGCTCGGTCTCTCGCTCACGCAAGTGCCGGCGCCAAGATGAAAAGGGGCCTAACCACAACGGTCAGGCCCTCTTGATCGACCCATGGCTCCCCGACCTGGGCTCGAACCGGGGACCAACCGAGTAACAGACCCGCTCGCTACTCCGCGCCACTCCACGATGCACCGAAATGCACTGAACAGAAAGCCAGTGTGCCGACGGACCATCGCACCGCAGATGCGATGGTCGGCTGTCTCCGCTCTGCCTCCCTCGCGCCGCCTATTTGGAGACGTCAACGTCCTTCGTCTCCGGCAACAGCGCCATCGCGCCGAGGTGAAGACCCCCTTCGCACGAGATCGGAACTTCATCCGATCGAGGTCAATCGAATCGACCGGGTGCAGTGGTTGATCGTGTCTATCCGCTGGTTACGCAACACGCTCGCTGTCGCTGCAGCCATGACATTGGTCGGCACGGCGATGGCCGAAGCGCGAGTCGTAAGCCCCGCCACCGACGAGACGGTCCATAGCAACACCGGTAGCATTCGCGTGATCGTGGAAGGTGTCCCCGGCGGGTTGCAACTGCAGCCGGTGCTCGACGGCGAAGCAATGAGCGAACCCATCGCCGGTTCGGTGTTCTATCTGCGCGGCGTCACGCGTGGCACACACGAACTGACCGTCAAGTTGCTCGATGCCGGCGGGCAAGAGGTCATTCAGACTTCACCGGTCACGTTCCACGTTTGGCACGCGTCAAGGTTGTTCCGCCACCGTCAGCGATGAGCGCGCTGAGGACGCGCCGGAGGCTGCCCCCTGCTGCCTGCGCGCAGGGCCGAAGCTTGATCACTTGGCGTTGGAGCAAACTGTGAATGGACGGCACACTGCCTCCGTTGCCGCACACGTGCGCTCGGCATCGGGAACCTGGAAGATGTCGTAGGCGATTCGCTCGCAGATCCCGATTGCCTTTCGATAGCGATTCTCGAGGCGCACGGCATCGAATTCACACGAAGCCCTGGCGGAGACGAGGTCCCCGGACACGGTCCGGGTCAGCACGTAGGTGCATGGCTCTTCGCCGCCGTGCTTCGACCGCACCCAGCAGTGATGGAGTTCGTGGACCAGGCTTGCGTTGGCGTCGACGCAGCTGCCGTCCGCATGTCGTCGTCCCGACTGGCCCGGCCATCCGATGATCACGTGGTCGCCGCTCGTATCGGTCACCGCAGGTCCGGTCGTCTTCAGGACCACCCGGCACTCGTACCTCGCATCCTCGAGGTCCTTGAGGATTTGCCCAACCTCTGGGTAGTTCGCTCGTATGCGGTCCAAGGCATCCCGGACCGCGGCGTGGTGACATGCCGGGCCCACCGCGGTGACCTGCGGTGTCGCGGCACGCGCCCAGACAAGCAGGGGCAGGCAGACCAGAAAGCGATACCAGTGCGACGTGTTCATGTGCGCTCGGGCCTCGGCGGACGCCGGATGCGATTCTCGCGTGCGCCACCCTGGGTGCGGGGAGCCCGATGCAGGGCATTGACTCGGGCATCGCGAGAACTAGGCTGTGGCCGGAGCATGCAACTGCGTCCACATCCCCATGAGATCGTTCTTCGTCGCAGCCCTTCGCATCCTGCCTCTGGCACTGGCTTGGGCCCCTTGGCTCGCCTTCGCCGGCCCCGCCCAATCCTCGGTGTGGATCGACGTGTCGCGCGGCGGCGGAGTGCGATTCAACGGATACCGCCTGCCGCGCGAAGCTGAAGGCATGGGGGTGGTGATCGCCCCTGCGCGTGAGATCGCCACGGCAGCTCACGTGGTCTGGCAAGCCGAGTCGATCACGATCACGGACCTCAAGGGGGCGAAAGCTCGAGCCCGCGTGGTGTGCATCGACAAGGCAGTCGATATCGCCCTGTTGCAGGTTGAACGTCCGCTCAAACACTTCGCGACGATCCGCGAAAAGCCGGCCGTGACCGGCGAGGTGGTCGACGCCGTCGAACGTCCAGAGCCCGGCGAGGCACCGAGTATCTATTCCGGGGCCATCGGGGCCACCCATTGGACGGTCAATGGCGTGCCCGTTTCGCTCATCTTCTCGGGCATCAAGGGTGAAAAAGGCATGAGCGGTGGTGGGCTCTTCGATGCCGCAGGAGATCTGCTGGGCATCGTCATCCGCATCGACGGCAGGTTGGGATACCTGAGCGCGCTTCCCGTGGCGGAGCTTTGCACACGCTTTTCGCGCTGCGCCGGTGGTGGCCCTCCAGCGGTCCTCCCGCAGGCCTGTGACCCAGGCTCGTCGCAATGGCCTTCGCCTTCCCAGCGTGCCTCCGAGCCTCGAGCGCCGGTCCATCGAGCGGCACCACGCGGGCATTGAAGGGTCGCCACCCCGCGGGGCGCTCGAGTCTGGTCACGCCGGCGCTCCAATGGCCGGTCTTCGCGATGGCGAACGGCAGCAACGGATCGGGAGTGCCAGTTCGAGTAATCGTCAGCAGACGTTCAACTGAGACCGCCAGCCTTGGGCATCGGATAGGTCGGCAGCTTTGAAGCGTAGACTGGTCGCGATCCGTCGAGGCGGACGCGTTCTGCAGTGCGGCGGCGATGCCGAGCGGGCGACCGAACGGCGACACCCTGCGCGCCGGGCCACGTCGGAACCCCCGGCAATTTTGCCGGCGGTGTGGCCGTCGGGGCCAAGCGGTCAGGGCGTCAGCGCCAGCGCCTTGTCCGCCTGAATCAACCCGCTGCCCACCGCGTCGCAGCTGCCAAGCGCGCCGCAGGAGGTGTCCCACACGATGGTGGTGAAGTGATCGAAGTCGAAGACGAGCTGCGACCCCACCGCGGGGATGAGCAGCGCGCCGGCTTTCAAGATTGACTCCACCTGTGCCTGCTGCATTGCCGGGTTCTTCTGCAGCATCAGTGCCGCCACCGACACCACGTGCGGCGTCGCCATCGATGTGCCCCCGGCGAAGAAGAAGTTGCCTGAGTTGCGACCGCGCAGCGCGCCCTGGCCGTTCGACCACCAAGGCAGGTGATTGAAGCCAGGGTCGCCCGGGAACGGGCCACGCACCCACGAGCCCGGCGCAAGCACGTCGAGCTGGTGCCCGGCCGCGATGATGGCGCGGCTGCTGAAGTCGCTGACGTAGACATCGCTGGCCACCGCCGGGTCGGCAGTGTTGCCACTGAACGGAACGATCGGCGCATTGGGGTACTGCAGCCACCACATGCGGTAGCGTGGCCCTGATCCCGGGAAAAGCCACTCGCCCGTCCACCCGGCCGAGCCAGCGGAGATGACCGGGGGATAGGCGCCCGGATAGCTCATGCCTGCAACACCTTCGTTGCCAGCGGCCGCAACGACGATAACGCCGCTAGCGATGGCACGGTCGATGGCGGCCTTCTCTACCGCCTCGAGTCCCGGGCCACCCAGGCTCATGTTGATCACCATCGGCCGATAGCCGGCGATCGCGAGATCGGTTGCGTAGTTGATGCCGGCCGCGATCATGGCCGAGGTGCCGAACACCGCCTTGCCACCCGACTGCCCGCATTGCGGTGCGGGCGGCACTTGGTAGTCCGCGAGCACCTTCACCGGGATGATCGTTGCCTCCGGGGCGATGCCGCGCACTTGAATCGGCGGCAGGGTGAAGCCGGCCGCGGCATCAGCCGGAGCTTGATAGTTGTAGCCGATGATCGTGCTCGCCACGTGGGTGCCATGTGTCGAGCCGGTGGACCCGACCCAAGTGGTCTGCCGCAGCTTGCCGACCTCGGCCTCGACTTGGCACGGGTCGGCACCAGCCTTGAAGGTCACCGACTGGTCGAAGCCGGTGCCAAGCTCAGTGGCGACGCGCGCCTCCGGGAAGTAGTCGCGCCAGTTCGGCACGAGGCCCGTGTCGAGCACTGCGACGTAGACACCGCGGCCAGTCTGCGAGACCTTCTCGATGTTGATGAGGTCCGAATCCCAGGTCGAATAGCCGCCGACGGTAGACGTGCTTCCCGAGAATTCATTGCCGGCCGTTGACGCCGAGGAAACGAGGGCCAGAAGGGCTGCCGCCGCAAGACTGGGGTGCTTCATCGATTGATGCTCCGCGCTTGGTTGGGTACGGCCAGCCACTCCAAGTTTCCTGAAGCGGGTTCGCCCGCACTTGCCGTGTTCTGTGTGTTCTGTGTTTGACCCCAGAATGGCGTAAACGCCCATTTCGGGTCCATTCGGATATGCCCCTAGCAGCCAGTGAGCGGCCTCGCAGAGTCATCAGGTCCGTCCCCACCTGACGGTCCGTTTCAGCTTGCGTGGGTTCAACGCTTCGCCAGCTTGCGTCCGCATCGGCCCCGGACGCGGCCCTTCATCCGTAAACGCGCCAAGCGAGGAGCAGAGACCCGAGAACGGCTGCTGTCGTAGCGGGTGAAAGGGCACTCGCGACCCTAAGCTGACGATCAGAAGAGGAGCAGGCGGACGCGAGAAACCCTGGCTTCGTGCTAATGTTTCCGCACCCTGCTGGGCGAGGGCTACAGGGCGTGCCATGAACGACAGCCACTCCATCGAGACGGCGATCGCAGCGCTCGAAGCGCAGCGCATGAGCTTAGGGGACGCCGCTGTCGATGCCCACATTGCGGTGCTTCGCCAGAAGCTGAACGCGCTGCCGGACGCCGCGCATGCCGGGACGCAGCAGTTGCGACAGGTTTGCGTCTTGTTCATGGACATCGTCGGATCGACCTCGCTCGCTCAAGAGCTGGACCCCGAGGACATGCATGCCGTGCTCGACGGTGTGCTCGCGCGCGCCACAGCGATTGTTGAGCGGCACGGCGGCAAGGTCTTGCAGTACGCGGGCGATGGACTGCTCGCCGCCTTCGGAGCCGAACTCGTTGCCGAGGACGATGCCGAGCGCGCCGTGCGCGCGGGCCTCGCGCTGGTCGACGAAGGCCGGCGCAGTGCACTGCTGGTGGTGCAGCAGTTCGGCCGGACTGGCCTGGACGTGCGCACGGGCGTTCACACCGGCCCCGTGCTGCTCGGCGGCGGCGTCGACAAGGACTCCAGCATCCGCGGCGCTGCCGT
>DASTZF010000323.1:0-8691 GCA_035764445.1 Burkholderiaceae bacterium | reverse complement strand
GTCGAGCCGCTCGGCTTCTCGATGGACGACAAGCTGCTGCGGCGCGCCGGGCTCGACTACCACGAGTTCGCCACTGTCGTACGCCACCGGTCGTGGGCGGCGTGGCTCGAGCGTACGGCACCGCCTGCGTCGCGCATATTCGCCTTCGGCGCGCGCGGAGCCGCGCCGCTGCAGCAGCAGCGCTTCGAGCGCGGCGACTGGCTGGTGTTCGGTGGCGAGTCGCGCGGGCTGCCGGCGGGCCTGCGCAGCGCGCTCGCCGGCGCCTGCGAGGTGCGCCTGCCGATGCGGCCCGGTCAACGCAGCCTGAACCTCAGCAACGCGGTGGCGGTGGCTGTCTACGAGGCCTGGCGTCAACTCGGCTACGAGGGCGCGCGCTGACCGCGCCGACGCATCAGGATTCGCTGCGTGCTACGCGCGTCATCAATTGCTCGAGCGCCTCGCGCGGTGTGATGTGACCGGCAATCACCTGGCCGACCGCCTCGCACAGCGGCATCTCGACGTCCAGTACGCGCGCTCGCGCGCGCACCATCGGTGCGCTGGCCACGCCCTCGGCGACGTGGCCGAGCTCGACCAGGATCTGCGGCAACGCGCGTCCGTGCCCGAGTGCGAGCCCGACCTGGCGATTGCGCGACAGATCGCCGGTGGCGGTCAGCACGAGGTCGCCGAGTCCCGACAGTCCCATGAAGGTCTCGGCCTTGGCACCGAGCGCCACGCCCAGGCGCGTCATCTCGGCCAGCCCGCGCGTGACCAGTGCGGCGCGCGCGTTCTGCCCCAGCGCCAGTGCGTCGGCGATGCCGGTGGCGATCGCCAGCACGTTCTTGACCGCACCGCCGACCTCGACGCCGATCGGGTCGTCGCTCGCATACACCCGCAGCGTCGGACCATGCAGCGCATCGACCACCTGTGCGACCAACGCTGCGTCGGTGCTGGCGGCCACCAGCGCGGTCGGCAGGCCGCGCGCCACTTCGAGCGCGAAGCTGGGACCCGACACGACGCCACACGGCACGTCGCCGCGCATCTCACGCGCGATCTCGTGGCCAAGCGCACCGGTGGTCTGCTCGAAGCCCTTGCTCAACCACAGCACCGGCACACCGGGCGGCGCGGCAGCGAGCTGCTCGCGCAGGCCGGCCATCGGCGTGGCCACGACGATCAGGCCCCCACCACTGACGAAGGCCAGCGCCTGCTCGCGCTGTGCGCTCAAGGCCACGCCGCCCGGGATGGGCACCTGCGGCAGATAGCGCTCGTTGCACGACGTCTGGCGCATGCGTTGCAGTTGCTGCGCATCGCGCACCCACAACATCACCTCGTTGTTGGCGGCCGCGTGAACGGCCAGCGCAGTACCCCAGGCGCCGGCCCCCAGGACGCTGATGCGCATGACGTCTCGTGATCAGCGGCCGTGCAGGCGAGTGCTTGCCGCGCCTGCAGGCTGCCCGCTCAGGTGGCGGTGGTGATCAGCCCGCTGCCATTGCCGCTCGGACTGCTGCCTTGGGCAGCTTGCGCCTGCTGCTGGGCCTCGTACATGGCCTGGAAGTTGACTTCAGTGAGCAGGATCGGCGGGAAGCCCGCACGCGTGCACACGTCCGACACGATCGCGCGCAAGTACGGGTACAGGATCTGCGGGCACACGACGCTGACCACGCCCTGCAGCTGTCCGTCGGGCAGGTTGCGGACTTCGAAGATGCCTGCCTGTTTGGCCTCGACCAGGAACAGCGTGCGTTCGCCGACCTTGGTGGTGACCGTCGCGGTCACGCACACCTCATACGTGCCATCGCTGATGCTCTCGGCCGACAGCGACAGGTTGATGTCGACCTGCGGTTGCTGCTGCTCGAGCAGGATCTGTGGCGAATTCGGCTGCTCCAGCGACAGGTCCTTCAGGTACACGCGCTGGATCTGGAACACGGGGCTGGTATTGGCTTCGGCCATGGCAATGCTTTCGGAGAAATGAAACGGCCCGCAGTCGTTGCGGGCCGTTGGATGGGTCCGGGCTGGGTGTCGATTATCGCCGACGCGAGCAACCGTTCGCGGCTGTCACGCCCCTGCCAGCAGCGGCAGTAGGCCACCGCGCTGATCGAGCGCCATCAACTCGTCGCAACCGCCGACATGGGTCTCGCCGATGAAGATCTGCGGCACCGTGCGACGGCCGGTGAGCTCCATCATGCGCGCGCGCTGCTGCGGATCCAGGTCAACCCGCACCTCGTCGATCTGCGCCACACCGCGTTGGCGCAGCAGCGCCTTGGCCCGGATGCAGAACGGGCAGACCTGCGTGGTGTACATGCGGACTTTGTTCATTCGGCCCGGCCTCTGGCGGGCCACCCAACGACGCGAAGCGCCCATTGTCGCGACGGGCGCAAGACCCGGCTGGCGCCGGGTCATGAAACCGGTCACGCCACGGCGGACTTCTCCAGCGGCAGATTCGCGTCGCGCCACGCCTTCAGGCCGCCGGCCAGCGCGATCGCGCGCTCGTGTCCGAGCTGGCGCAGCATGCCAGCGGCGCGAGCTGCGCGCGCTCCGGTGCTGCACATCAACACCAGCGGCAGCTGCTTGTTCGCGGGCAGCTCCTTGGCACCTTGCAGCGAGTTCAGCGGCACGTTGCGGGCTCCTGCCGCATGGCCCTGCGCGAACTCCTCGGGCTCGCTGACGTCGATCAGCACCGCCTTCTCGCGGTTGATCAACCGCACCGCTTCGGTGGTGCCCACCGCGCCCGTGCCCTGACGGGCCAACGAAGGCCACAGCAGCAACACGCCGGAGGCCAGCGCGGCCAAGGCGTACACCCAGTTGTAGCCCTCGAGCAGGAACTGCAGCAGGTTCATTCGCGCGGCGGCCCGACAGAGCCGTCGTGGTGGAAGGGGCGTGGATTATAGAATTCGCGCCCCTTCGTCCCTGCGGCCTGAGTCCCATGCCCACCCTCGTGCTACTGCGCCACGGCGAGTCCACCTGGAACCTGGAGAACCGCTTCACCGGCTGGACCGACGTCGGCCTCACCGACACCGGCGTGCAGCAAGCGCGCGACGCCGGCGTGATGCTCCAGGAAGCCGGCTTCGAGTTCGACATCGCGTACACGTCGGTGCTCAAGCGCGCGATCTGGACCTTGTGGCACACGCTCGACCAGATGGATCGCACCTGGCTGCCGGTGCGCAACGACTGGCGGCTGAACGAGCGCCACTACGGCGCGCTGCAGGGCCTCAACAAAGCCGACATGGCGCGTCAGTACGGCGAGCAGCAGGTGCTGATCTGGCGCCGCAGCTACGACACGCCGCCGCCGCCGCTGGCGCCCGACGACCCGCGCAGCGAGCGCAGCGATCCCCGCTACGCGGCTCTGCAACCGGGCCAGGTGCCGCTGACCGAATGCCTGAAGGACACCGTGGCCCGCGTGCTGCCCTGCTGGAACGATACGCTGGCTCCGGCGTTGCGCGCCGGCCAGCGCGTGCTGGTGGCTGCGCACGGCAACTCGATGCGCGCGCTGGTCAAGTATCTCGACGGCATCAGCGACGCCGACATCGTCGGGGTCAACATCCCCAACGGCATTCCACTGGTCTACGAACTCGACAGCGGCCTGAAGGCGTTGTCGCGCCGCTACCTCGGCGATCCGGAGGCAGCGGCACGGGCGGCCGCGGCGGTGGCCAACCAGGGCAAGGCCTGAGCACCTCGCGGCGCTGGCAGTGGCGTGAAATCCATCGTGTGGCCGCGCCCAGGCGCTGGCCTCACGCGACGTGCGCGACCTGCGCCGGCACCGGCGTCGCGTCGGACCATTGCAGCGCCTGCGCAATGTCGTCGTGCAGGCGCTGCGCGAGTGCGCGGCGGTCGGCGTGCGCACTGCCGCGCGCCGCCAGCGTGCTGACGCGCACTTCCACGCCGCGCGCGCACGCGATCGCCCACACGCTGTGCACCAGTGTGGTCGCGCCGAGCCAGCTGACCGCCGGGCTCCAGTCGAGCCCAGGCTCGCTGTAGCGCAGCGCCACCGGCTGCACCGGTGCCTCGGCGGCGATCGCCGCCTGCAGCAGATTGGCGTGGAACGGCAGCAGCGTGCGGCCATCGCCGGTTGTGCCCTCAGGGAACACGGCCACCGCCTCGCCGGCCTGCAGCGCGGCGGCGACCTGGTGCACCACACGCAGCGCATCGCGCTTGCGTTCGCGCTCGATGAACAACGTCCCCACGGCGCCGATCAGCCATCCCAGCACCGGCCAGCGGCGAACGTCGGCCTTGGAGACGAAACGCGCACGAGGGCACACCGCGTGCAAGGCGGCGATGTCGAGCCACGAGATGTGGTTGGCCACCAGCAGGTTGGCACCGGCGCGCAACGTGCCGTCGGCGATCAGACGAACGCCGATCGCGCGCAGCAGCCCGCGAGACCACCAGCCGATGCGTTGCTGGCGCTGCGCGGCGTCGAGCGCGCGAAAGCGCAACGCGACGATCGCCACGCCGTGCAGCACGTGCACCACCACGCGCGCCAGCCGCCACAGCCCGATCAGCGCGCGCACGGCAGGCTCGAGCGGAAACTTTGCAAGGGTCCCGGCGTCACGACCGCGACGCGTCGTGCGACACGCCGCCGGCCAGGATCGTGATGCGCACACGACCCGGGAGCGCCATGCCGGTGGCCGCGAAGTCGAACGGCGTGTGCTTGCCCTGACTGGCCAGCGCCTGGCGCGTGACCTGCCACGTTTGCTGTGGGTCGAACACGCACACGTCGGCCGCGCCGCCTTCGATCAGGCGCCCCGCGCTGGCCGCGAGCGCACCCAGGCCCGGGCCGATCACGCGCACCGGATCGCTGGTCACGCGCGCCAAGGTGCGCACCAGGTCGACGCCGTCGTCGTGCCCCCATTTCAGCGCCAGGCTCAACAGCAGCTCGACGGCGCTCGCACCGGGCTCCGCCTCGGCGAACGGCAGATTCTTGGCGTCGTCGGCCACCGGATTGTGGTCCGACACCAGCGCGTCGATCGTGCCGTCGGCCAGCGCCCGGCGCAGCGCCTCGCGGTCGGCCTGCTGGCGCAGCGGTGGGCTCAATCGCATGTCGGCATTGAAGTAGCCGATGTCGACGTCGGTCAGGTGCAGCGAGTGCACGTTGACGTCGGCGGTGATCGGCAGCCCTTCGGCCTTGGCCCGCCGCACCAGCTCGACGCCTGCGGCGCTGCTCAAGCGGCACAGGTGCACCCGCGCGCCAGTGGCGCGCGTCAGCTCGATGATGGTGTGCAGTGCCACCGTCTCGGCGGCCACCGGCACGCCCGCCAAGCCGAGGCGCGTGGCCACCGCGCCGCTGGCCGCCACGCCGCTGGACAACCACGCATCCTGCGGTCGCAGCCAGACCGTGTGGCCGAAGGTCGCCGCGTACTGCAGCGCACGCATCAGCAGGTTGGTGTCGCGCACCGGATGGTCGGCCTGCGAGAAGCCGACGCAGCCGGCCTCGCTGAGGTGCGCCATCTCGGTCAGCGCGTCGCCTTTCAGGCCGCGCGTCAGCGCCCCGAGCGGGAACAGCCGACACGACGACTGCCGGCGCGCGCGGAACTTCAGCATCTCCACCAGGCCGGGTTCATCGAGCGGCGGATCTGTGTCCGGCGGGCAGACGAGACTCGTCACGCCGCCAGCGGCAGCGGCCTTCAGCTCGCTGCGCAGCATGCCCTCGTGCTCGTGGCCGGGCTCGCGCAGGCGCACCGCCAGGTCGACCACGCCGGGCATCACGACGCAGCCCGACGCGTCGATGCGGCGCTCGGTGTCGACGTCGAGCCCGCGGCCGATCGCCGCGATGCGCCCGCCCGCGATGGCGACGTCGGCGCGTTCGTCGCGCCCCGACGCAGGGTCGATCACACGGCCGTTCTCGATCAGGATCTGGGTCTGCATCAGGCTTCGTTGCCAGCGATGATCGACATCACCGCCATCCGCACGGCGATGCCGAAGGTGACCTGCGGCAGGATCACGCTCGCACGACCGTCGGCCACGCTGGAGTCGATCTCGACGCCGCGATTGATCGGCCCCGGGTGCATCACGATCGCATCGGGCTTGGCCAGCGCGAGCTTCTCGGCCGTCAGGCCGAAGGTCTTGGCGAACTCGGCCGCGGACGGCAGCATCGCGCCGCTCATGCGCTCGTTCTGCAGACGCAGCATGACGATCACGTCGGCGCCGCGGATGCCTTCGGCCATGTCATGGCACACGCGCACACCCATCGCGCGCAGGTCACCGGGCACCAGCGTACGCGGCCCGACGGCACGCACCTCGGGCACCCCGAGCGTGGTCAGCGCGTGGATGTCAGAGCGCGCCACGCGCGAGTGCACGATGTCGCCGACGATCGCCACCGTCAGCTGCGAGAAGTCGCGCTTGTAGTGGCGGATCGCATACATGTCGAGCAGGCCCTGCGTGGGATGGGCGTGGCGGCCGTCGCCGGCGTTGATCACGTGCACGTGCGCTGCGCAGTGACGCGCGATCAGGTGCGGCGCGCCCGACTCGCTGTGCCGCACGACAAACATGTCGGCGTGCATCGCCGACAGATTGGCGATCGTGTCGAGCAGCGTCTCGCCCTTGGCCGTCGACGAACGCGCGATGTCGAGGTTGATCACGTCGGCGCTCAGCCGCTTGGCGGCGATCTCGAAGGTCGTGCGCGTGCGCGTGCTGTTCTCGAAGAACAAGTTGAAGACGCTCTTGCCGCGCAACAGCGGCACCTTCTTGACCTCGCGCTCGTTGACCGACAGGAACGTACCCGCGGTGTCGAGGATGTGCACGATCACCTCGCGCGGCAGCCCTTCGATCGACAGCAAATGGATCAGCTCGCCGTTGGCGTTGAGCTGCGGGTTGCGGCGCGACAGCACGATCAGCCTTTCTCCTGCAGCGAGAACGCGAAACGCCCGCCGTCGCGTCGCGCCAACGTCAGCCGCTGCGTGGCCGGCAGCACCACCTTGGCGGCCGCAAACGAAGCGTGGATCGGCAGCTCGCGCCCGCCGCGGTCGACCAGCACCGCGAGGTCGACCGTGCGCGGGCGGCCGAAGTCGTACAGCTCGTTGATCACCGCGCGGATCGTGCGGCCGGTGAACAGCACATCGTCGATCAGCAGGATGCGCGCGCCGTCGATCGCGAACGGCAGCCGCGTCGCGTCGCGGCCGCCCGCCAGGCCGCGGGCGCTGTAGTCGTCGCGATGCAACGCGCTGGAGATCACGCCGGGCTGCCCGGGGCGCTGCAAGTCCGCGTGCAGCCGCTCGGCCAACCACGCGCCGCCGGACCAAATGCCCACCAGCGCGCTCTCGGGCCGCAGCAACGCGCGCACGCCATCCAGCAGCTCGGCTTACAGCGCTTCGGCATCGAGGTGCAGCGTGCTCATGCTTGACCCCGCATGAACTGCTCGAGGATCAGCGCCGCGGCGGCGGCGTCGATGTCGGCTGCACCTTGTGCCATCGCTTCGACGCTGGTGTAGCGCTCGTCGACCTCGTGCACCGGCAACCGGAAGCGGCCGTGCAACTGGCGGGCAAACGCCCTGGCGCGCCGCGTGTTGTCGTGTGCAGCGCCGTCGGGGTGCATCGGCACGCCGACCACGAGTGCGTCGGGTTGCCATTCGTCGACCAGCCGTGCGATCGCGTGGATGCGCGCATCACCGAGTGCCGACAGGGTGACGAGCGGCTGTGCCTGCTTGAGCAGGGAGTTGCCGACCGCCACGCCCACGCGCCGGGTTCCGAAATCAAAGGCCAGAAACGAGAGAGGAGCGGTGCGGCGTCGCAGCGGCGCTGGCGCGCTCATGCGTGCCCCGCCTCCTGGCTCAGCATGCGCGGATCGATGCCCAGCAGCGAGAGCGCCTTCTCGTAGCGCTGCTCGATCGGTGTCTCGAAGATGATCTCGGGCGACGCGTTGACGGTCAGCCAGCCGTTGCGGCCGATCTCTTCTTCGAGCTGGCCAGCGCCCCAGCCGCTGTAGCCCAACGTGATCAGCACACGCCGCGGGCCGGCACCGTTGGACATCGCTTCGAGCACGTCTTTGCTGGTGGTCATCTCCAGCCCACCGGGGATCGCCAGGGTCGACGTGTACGGACTCTCTTCGCCGAGCCGCTCATGCAGCACAAAACCGCGCTCGGTCTGCACCGGGCCGCCGAAGTAGACCGGCTGATCGGCCAGATCCTTGCGGTCGAGCGACAACTCGACCTTCTCGAACAGGTTGCGTAGCTTGATGTCGATCGGCTTGTTGATGACCAGGCCGAGCGCGCCCTTCTCGGTGTGCTCGCACAGGTAGACCACGGTGCCCGCGAACGTGTCGTCGGCCATGCCGGGCATGGCGATCAGGAACTGGTTCGTCAGATCGATCCGGCTCGTGGCCATGCCGCGATTCTATGCCTCGGGCGTCGTGACAACGGTCGGCGTAACCCGCGGTACGGCACGGGCTTCGCCAACCATTCCGCGGCACACTCGCTGCTTCGGGGCTCGATCGCGATGTCGGACAAGCCACTGGCCGCCGCGCTGGTGTGGTTGCGACGCGACTTGCGCGTACGCGACAACAGCGCGCTGCATCACGCGCTGCATGCGGCGCGTCGAGTGTGGTGCGCATTCGTGTTCGACGCTGCGATTCTCGACGCGCTGCCGCGCGTCGATGCGCACGCGCTGGCCGAGCGGCCCGTGGCTGAGCTGGCCGCCGCGCTGGCGCCGCCTCCCGAGGGCGTGACCGCGGGCGTGCCTGCGCTGTGGGCGATCGGCTTCGAGCCAAGCAACCTGCACGCCTTGCGTCTGC
>DASTZF010000322.1:0-8677 GCA_035764445.1 Burkholderiaceae bacterium | reverse complement strand
GGCACCTCGCTCATCGGCAGCACGGCGCGGTAGGCGATGTGGCCCGACACCCGCGGCTTGCCGTCGCCGAGCAGTGTGACGGGGCCCTGCGACCAGTTGGCCACCGGCTCGCGGTCGCACAGCACCCACATCTTCCAGGTCTCGATCTTGGCCAGCAGCTCCTTGACCTGCGGCACCGCCTGCGCAAATCGCTGGTGCAGCTCGGCGGGGTCGCCGAAGGTGTTCCAGCCCTCCTCGTAGCGATCGCTGTGGAACACCGCGACCAGATTGAACAGCTCACCGCGGCGCAGCGGGTAGTGCACGAGATGCGTCTTCTCGCCGCCCCACAACGTGACGTCGGGGCTGTACAGATGCGGTGGCACCTCGCTCATCGGCAGCACGGCGCGGTAGGCGATGTGGCCCGAGACCCGCGGCTTGCCGTCGCCGAGCAGCTGCTCGCGCACGCGGCTCCACAGGCCGTCGGCGCCGATCAGCGCAGCGGCGCGCAGCCGCCGGCCGTCGGCGAGCTGCACGTCGACGCCGTCGGCGCGCTGCATGAATCGGGTCACCTTGCTCTTCACCTGCAACTCGATCGACGGCAGCGCACGGCAGGCGTCGAGCAGCACCTGATGCAGGTCGACGCGATAGATCACGCCGTAGGGCTGTCGGTAGGTCGCCAGCGCGTGCTCGCCGACCGGCGAGCGCACGACCAGTTCACCGGTTCGCACGTCGCGCATCACCAGGTTCGGCGGAAAGTAGGCGACGCGGCGAATCGGCTCGGTCAAGCCGAGATGCTCGAACAGCCGGAACACGTTGGGCCCGAGCTGGATACCGGCCCCGATCTCGCCCAAGGCGTCGGCTTGCTCGAACACCTGCACCGCCTGCCCCTGCCGCGCCAGCACGAGCGCGGCGGCGAGGCCACCGATGCCGCCGCCGGCGACGATGAAGGGCAGCTGCGCCATGGTGGTGTCTCGATTGCTCGATGGCCTGAGCAACCTTCGGCGTCAGCCGGGGTCGCGCAGCGACCAGCGACCGCCGGCCTCGACAGCGCGGCCGTCGGCGCGCAACTTGAGCAGGTGCGCACGCAGCGATCGCGCGGCCACCGGATGCATGCGCTCGGGCACGTCGCTGTAGACGATTGGCAGCAGGGCGTCGATGTCGCCGCTGCCAACGCCGCGCAGCGCATTCACCACCTTCGCTTCACGCTGCAGCCGGTGCGCGATCGTGCGCTCGACCACCTGATGCGGCCGATCGATCAAGAAACCGTGCCCCGGCGCCAGCCACTCGAGGTCGAGGTCGAGCAGCGCGCGCAGCGAGCGCACGTAGGCCTGCATGTCGCCGTCGGGTGGGTTGATCACCACGGTCGAGCCCTGCATCAGGTGGTCGCCGGTGAACAGCAGCTTCTCCTGCTCGAGCAGGTAGCACAGGTGATTCGATGCGTGTCCCGGGGTGTGCACGACGCGCAGCGCGCAGTCACCGCCGAGCACGACGCGCTCGCCGTGCGCGAGCACCGTGTCGGGCTTGAACGCCGCGTCCTGCCATTCAGGATGCTCGGCGACGCGGCCGAACAGCGGCGCACCCGTGGCGGCGTGCAGCGCCTGTGCAGCAGGTGAATGGTCCTTGTGTGTGTGCGTGACCAAGATGCGCGTGATCGGGCCTGGCGCCGCGGCCAGCAACGCCCGCACGTGCGCAGGATTTTCGGGGCCAGGATCGATCAGCGCGCACGGGCCACCGGGGTCACCGACGAAGTAGCTGTTCGTGCCGGGCCCCGTCATCACGCTGCCGTTGTCGGCCGTGACGCGAACGACGCGCGGCGACAGTCGCACCGGGCGCCCTGGAACGAGCTCGATGCCGACATCGCCGCGGCCCTCGGGGTCGAGGCGGCCCACTTCGGCGTAGGCCCAGTGCGACGGCAGCACCGGCCGCATCCCCTTGGCGCCGCCGCCGATGCGCGGCATGACCAACGGCACGTCGCGCGGCTCGGCAGCGAACGCGAGGGCGTCGTCGGCGCGCCCGAACGTGGCCAGCGTGCGCAGCGTCTCTTCGGTCACCAGCATCAGCTTGAGTTGGCGTTCGGCGGCGAGGGCGTCGCCAGGCTTGAGCCACATCACCTCCGCCGATTCGGTCTCGTCGGCGCTGGCCGCCTGGTTCGGTGGTGCGACCGTGACCAGGAAGCGCGTGTCGAACCGCTTGGGCCGGCCCGGCGGCGTGAGCCAGTGGCTGAAGTAGTGCAGCCGGTCGGTCGCCAAGCGCCAGCCGCGTTGTCGGCACAGCGTCGCGAGATCGATCTCGCCGGCGTGCAGCGCGTGGCGCATCGCGAGCACGTTCGCGTCGCCGAGCGCGCCGAGGTCGACCCATTGCCCACTGGCGTCTACCGCCAGCAGTAGGCCGGCTTCCTCGAAGCATTCACGGATCGCCGCGATCCAGTAGTCGAGTCCATCGCCGGCCACGCCGAGCAGCGAACTCGCGCGCGCGTCGTCGAGACCGCGGGCGTACCTGTGTGCGAGCTTGTCGTTGGCGTCGAGATGACCGCCGGGAAACACCGCGGCACCGCTGTTCTGGTCGCCAGCGCGGTCGGCGCGGCGCAGCATCAGCACTTCAAGGCCGTCGCTGGCGTCGCGCAGCACGATCAGCGATGCCGAATCGCGCGGCTTGGGCGGCGCCTGGCGTTCTGCGCCCGTTGGCATGCCGGCATTGGCGGCCATCAGCAAGACTCCGTCGCATCGACGCGCAGCACGCCGACTGCGCGCAGACGTTGCACCTCGGCCGCGCTGAACCCCGCCTCGATCAACACCGCCTGGCCGTCGCCGCCGGCAGGCCGCGGTGCGCGCGGCACATCGGCCTGGCTGCGCGAGAAGCGCGGTGCCGGGGCCGCCTGCATCACGCCGGCGACCTCGACGAACGCGGCGCGCGCCTGCGCGTGCGGATGCGACGGCGCTTCATGCAGCGACAGCACCGGCGCGACGCAGGCGTCGCTGTGTTCGAACTGCCTGGCCCACTCGTCGCGCGGCCGGGTGGCGAGCTTGGCGGCGATCGCTGCACGCATCTCGGGCCAGACGCGCGAGTCGTACTGGCACTTGACGAAGCGATCGTCGAGACCGATCGCTTGCGCGAACTCGGCAAAGAACTTCGGCTCCAGTGCGCCCACGGCGAGGTAGCCGCCGTCGGCAGCGGCGTAGGTGCCATAGAACGGCGCACCCCCGTCGAGCAGGTTGGCACCGCGCCGGTTGGCATCCCACCGTCCGGCCGCGAGCATGCCGTGGAAGATCGACATCAGCGACGACGCGCCGTCGACCATCGCGGCGTCGACCACCTGACCACGGCCCGAGCGTTGGCGCTCGAACAGCGCGGCCATGACGCCGAACGCTAGGTACAGCGCGCCGCCACCGTAGTCGCCGATCAGATTCAGCGGCGGCACCGGTGCCTCGCCCGCGGGGCCGATCGCGTGCAGCGCGCCGGCCAGCGCGATGTAGTTGATGTCGTGGCCGGCCGATTGCGCGAGCGGGCCGCTCTGGCCATAGCCCGTCATGCGGCCGTAGACCAGTTTCGGATTGCGCGCCGCGCAGTCGTCGGGGCCGAGACCCAGGCGCTCGGCCACGCCGGGACGCCAGCCCTCGATCAACACGTCGGCGCTGTCGATCAGCCGCAGCACGACATCGCGTCCGGCCGCTTGCTTCAGATCGAGCGCGATCGAACGGCGCCCGCGATTGGTGACGTCGAAGCGCGGATCGAGCGAGACGCCAAGCCCGCTCGGTTCGACGCGATCGACCCGGATCACGTCGGCACCCTGGTCGGCCAGCAGCATCGCGCACATCGGCCCGGGGCCGATGCTGGCCAGTTCGATCACGCGCATGCCGGCGAGGGGACCGCTCATGCCAGCAGTGTGCCCGAGTCGGCCCGTTGCTTGGGGCGATGGGCTATGCGCTCAAGCGGCCGCCTCGAGCAGCAGCTTTGCTAACGCCCCTGCAGCCCCGACCATCGCGTCGTGCCCTGTGGCCAGCTCGCGCACCCGCCAGCCAGGCTCGGCACGCACGCGCTGGCGCATCGGCGCGATGCTCGGCCACGCCGGGCTCGTGCAATCGATGAAGGTGCGTGGCACGCCCGCCAGTCGCGCGGCGTCGAAGCTCAGCGGCTCGCGATACATGCCGAACGGATGCGGCGTCTGCCGGCGGTTCACCCACACGGCATCGGCCCCGGTCAGGCCATACAACGCGGCATCGGGCGGCGGCAGGGCTCCCAGCGGATGCGCCGCCGCGTCGGCCAGCCGTTGCGCGACGAGGTCGGCCGCGTGATGCGAGGACCAGCTTTCGCCGGGATGCGGCACGACGGCGTCGATGTACACCAGATGCCGCAGCAACGATGCGCGGTGTGCCAACAACCGGTCCGCGACGCCGGTGATCACCAAGCCGCCGTAGCTGTGGCCGACCAGCACGACGTCGTCGAGCTCTTCGCAGGCGATCAGATTGATCACGTCGTCCAGGTGAGTGCCCAACGAGATGTCGCGCGACAGCAGGTGCGCGCGCTCGCCGGTCCCGGTCAGCGTGATGGCATGAGCGGCGTGTCCGGCAGCCCGCAACACCGGCAACACGCGCGACCAGCACCACGCGCCGTGCCAGGCGCCGTGGACGAGCACGAACGTGGTCACCGCCCGTCCTTCAGCCCAGCGTGACGCGCGCGAACTTGCGCTTGCCCACCTGCAGCACGAACGTGCCGGCGCCGACCTTGAGCGCCTTGTCGCTGACCACCGCGCCGTCGATGCGAACGCCGCCCTGGTCGATCAGGCGCAGCGCCTCGCTGGTCGACGGCACCAGGCGCGTTTGCTTGAGCAACTGCCCGATCGCCAGCGGCGCGCCGCTGAGCGTGACGTGGTCGATCTCGTCGGGCACGCCACCGCTGGCGCGCAGCGCGAAGTCGCGCGCGGCGGTGTCGGCAGCCGCCGCGTTGTGGAAGCGCGTGACGATCTCGCGCGCGAGCATCTCCTTAGCATCCTTGGGGTTGCGTCCGGCATCGACCTCGCGTCGCAGCGCAGCGATCTCGCTGGTGCTGCGAAAGCTCAACAGCTCGTACCAGCGCCACATCAGCGTGTCGTTGATCGACAGCACCTTCGCGTACATCGTGTTGGCGTCCTCGGTGATGCCGACATAGTTGCCCTTGGACTTCGACATCTTCTCGACACCGTCGAGCCCCTCGAGCAGCGGCATCGTCAGGATGCACTGCGGCTCCTGGCCGTACTCCTGCTGCAGGTGGCGGCCCACCAGCAGGTTGAACTTCTGGTCGGTGCCCCCGAGCTCGAGGTCGCTCTTCAGCGCCACCGAGTCGTAGCCCTGCATCAGCGGGTACAGGAACTCGTGCACGCTGATCGGCGTGCTGTCGTCGAACCGCTTGCGGAAGTCGTCGCGCTCCATCATGCGCGCGACCGTGTAGCGCGCCGCCAGCTGGATCATGCCGCGCGCGCCCAGCGGATCGCTCCACTCGCTGTTGTAGCGGACCTCGGCGCGGTCGATGTCGAGCACCAGCCGCAGCTGGTCGAAGTAGGTTCTCGCGTTGGCTTCGATCTGCTCGCGCGTCAGCGGCGGGCGCGTGCTGTTACGCCCCGACGGGTCGCCGATCATCGACGTGAAGTCTCCGATCAGCGGGATCACCGTGTGGCCCAAGTCCTGCAGCTGGCGCATCTTGTTGAACACCACGCTGTGGCCCAGGTGCAGGTCGGGCGCGGTGGGATCGAGCCCGAACTTGATGCGCAGCGGCTTGCCGCTGGCTTCGGCGCGCGCGAGCTTGCGCAGCCAATCGTCTTCGGGCAGCAGTTCGGTGCAGCCCCGCAGCGACACCGCCATCGCCTCGCGCACGCGATCGGTAACACGAAATTGTGGCGCGCTGGTCATCGGTCCGGGGGTGGCTGGGTTGGCAGTGCGTGCTTTTCCGCAGGTTGCCCGCGGAGGCCTCGGTATACTCGGCGCGTTACATCGGCGCCGATAGCGCCTGCTCACTTCGCTTGGATCAGGCCGCAGCGACCTCAGAGGCGCGGCGGCGATTGTAGAGGCCGCAGTGCATTCGATCGGCGCCGTCACAGACGCCGCGGACGCAGGTCTCAACCACCGACAGTGGATTTCAGAGTTGGGATTCCTTCAAGCCGCACAGTCGATGGGCCAGAGTGTCGCGCTCCGCGCGGCGGCCGCCTTGCAGCGCCACCGGCGGCGCGTGGCCGTCGCCGCATCGGTGCTGCTGGCGGGCACTGCGCTGACGGCGTTCGGTATCGCACCGATGGCGCCCGACGCCGCCCAGCTGCCGCGTCGCCAGATCGTCGAGTCGATCGTGCCGGCGGGGCTGCCGGCCCAGCTGCTGGCGCTGGCGTCGTACGACATGGTGCTGTCGCGTGCCGATCAGACGCGCGCCAGCGACAACGTCGAGAGCCTGCTGCGCCGCCTCGGTGTGTTCGACCCGCAGCTGGCCACCTTCATGCGGGCCAACAACGACACGCGGCGCTTGTTCGAAGGGCGCGCCGGCAAGCAAGTGCAGGCGCGGGTGAGCAGCGACGGCCAGCCGCTCGAGCTGATCGTGCGTTTCGCGCCACCGACCACCGATTTGGCGAGCACGCATTTCACTCGGCTGACGATCAAGCGCGAGGGCGATCAATGGCGTGCCAGCAGCGAGCTGGCGCTGCTCGGCACGGAGATGAGGGTCGCCGGGGGCACGATTCAGACGTCGCTCTTCGCAGCCACCGACGAAGCCCGCCTGAGCGACCAGATCGCGATCCAGATGGTCGAGCTGTTCGCGGGCGACATTGACTTTCACCGCGAGCTCAAGCGCGGTGACACCTTCAGCGTCATCTACGAATCGTTGAGCGCCGATGGTCAGCCGGTCACCTGGGCCGACGATGCGGGACGCGTGCTGGCCGCCGAGTTCGTCAATGGTGGCAAGGTCTACCAGTTGCTGTGGTATGCCGACGGCAATGCCAAAGGCAGCTACTACGGCTTCGACGGCCAGAGCCGACGTCGCACGTTCCTGGCCAGCCCGATGGCCTTCTCGCGGGTGACGTCGGGCTTCTCGATGCGCATGCACCCGATCCACAACGTCTGGCGCCAGCACGGTGGCGTCGACTACGCGGCACCCATGGGCACGCCGGTGCGCGTCGTCGGCGACGGCTGGGTCCAGTTCGCCGGCTGGCAGAACGGCTATGGCAATGTGGTGCAGATCGCGCACGGCAACGACAAGCAGACCTTGTACGCGCACTTGAGCCGCATCGAGGTCAAGCAGGGCCAGCGCGTCGAGCAGGGGCAGCGCTTGGGCGCCGTTGGCGCCACCGGCTGGGCCACCGGCCCGCATCTGCACTTCGAGTTTCGCGTCCACGGCCAGCACCAGGATCCGACTCGCATCGCGCGCAATTCTGAATCGGTGCTGATCACCGGTAACCTGCGGCCTCGCTTCGAGGCAACGGTGCGCGACGTGCAGCAACAGCTCGACATCGCCGAGACGCTGCGCGATTCGCCCGGCCAGGGCGAGTAGCGCGCCGGCGACGCCTGCCCGCATGAGCCTGTTCATGGGCCTCATGTCGGGCACTTCGCTCGACGGCGTCGACGGCGTGGCGGTGCGCTGGCCGAGCGACGACGCGCCGGCGTTGCAGGTACACGGCCACGTGCATCGCGCCTTCGATGTGCAGCTGCGCGAGCGACTGCTGGCGCTGAACGAGCCGGCCTTCAACGAGCTCGAGTCTGCCGGCGCGGCGGCCATCGGCGTCGCCCGCGCGTACGGCGCGGTGGTGGCCGAGCTGTTGGCGGTCACCGGCGTGCCACGTGAGCAGGTGCGCGCCGTCGGTGCCCACGGCCAGACGGTACGGCACCATCCGCAGGCCGACGGCGGCGGATTCTCGATCCAGCTGCTCAACGGTGCGGTCTTGGCCGAAACCTGCGGCATCGACGTGGTGTGCGACCTGCGCAGTCGCGACCTGGCCGCCGGTGGTCAGGGGGCGCCATTGGTGCCGGCGTTCCACGCCGACCGCTTCGCAGCGGCTGGCGAATCGCGGGCGGTGCTGAACCTGGGCGGCATTGCCAACGTGACCTTGCTGCACGCCGACGGTCGCATCGGCGGCTTCGACACCGGGCCGGCCAACGTGCTGCTCGACGCCTGGGCCACTGAGCACCGCGGCGTGCCGTACGACGCCCGAGGGCGCTGGGCTGCGGCCGGACGGGTCGACGACGCACTGCTCCAGCGCCTGCTGTCGGAGCCGTACTTCCAGCGGCCGCCGCCCAAGAGCACCGGACGTGACCTGTTCCAGATCCACTGGCTCAAACGACACCTGGCGGCGCTAGGTCGCACGCTGCCGGCCGCCGACGTGCAAGCCACGCTGGCCGAACTCAGCGCACGTTCGGTTGCCGACGCGCTGCAGCGACACCTGCCGGACGCGCGCGGCCTGTGGGTGTGCGGCGGCGGTGCGCTCAACACGCATCTGCTGGCGCGGCTGGCAGCGCTGCTGCCGCAACTGCGCGTGCAGACCACCGACGCCCTGGGCTTGCCGCCGCAGCAGGTGGAGGCGGTGGCGTTTGCGTGGCTGGCGCGCGAGTTCGTCGAGCGACGGACCGGCAACCGAGCCGACGTCACCGGCGCCCGCGGGGCGCGCTTGCTCGGCTGCGTCTATCCGGCCTGAGGCTCAGAAAGCAAAGCGGCCGCGCGAAGGCGCGGCCGTGGGTGGCTACGGTGGTAT
>DASTZF010000321.1:0-6977 GCA_035764445.1 Burkholderiaceae bacterium | reverse complement strand
CGCCCATACTCGACGGGCAAGCGTGCCCGTGTCAGCCTCGTCGCGCCACGCCAGCAGCGCATCGAACAGCGGTGGCACGATGCGCCACGCAGCAAAGGCCAGGAACAGCGGCGCGACGGCACTGCTGGCGTGCAACACCTGGGACTCGGCCTCGAGCGGCGCAGGGCTGGGCGCACCGAACAGCGAGCCCACGGTCAGGCAGCCGAGATAGAAGCCGATCGGCGTGGCCAGGTAGTTGGGATCCCCCGAGCCGAAGCGAGCGATCGCACCGAAGACGCACGCTCCGTTCAGCCATGCGCCGAATCCGAGCAACGCGCCGCCGATGAAGACCCAGGCACTCACCGGGTACGCGGCCGGCGTCGCCGCCAGCGTGCCGAGCAGCTTGGCCAGCACAAGGCCGCCGGCCACCCACAACGATGCCTCAAGCATGGCGATCAAGCGCCTGGCCTTGCGTTTGGTGAGTAGCTCGTCGACTGCCGCCACTGTACACGTGGCACCGCGCTGAATCGCGAAGCCCATCAAGCCAGCGCACGCAACGGCGATGACCACGGCCGCGCTGATCAACATCGGTTCCATCATTGGGCTCCATCAGGCCGCTGCGCCAGCACGCGCGGTTGTCGTGCGACCGTTTCTCGATCAACGAGACCATCGCGTGCTGGCGTCGGCATGCCGCTCACACGTGCTCGATCACGCCTTCCATCGGATCGACCGTCGCCGTCTTCCACGGCGAGCGTTCGATCATGCGCATCGTGTCGGCGTAGCCGGCACTGCGGCGCGCGTGGATGCCTGCGCTGGTGAAGTCGATGTCCTTGGTGTGGTCCTCGCCATCGACGCGCGGGGCCAACAGGTGCGCGACGTGCATGGTCGTGCCGCAACCCCATGAAGCGAGCTCCTTCACCCTCTCGTCGTTTTGTCGGTTGCGAGGGATCTGCTTGTGCAACTCGCGGATCACGTGGCGCAGGCGGTGAATCTGCTTCTGCCGGATGATGTGGCTGTCGGCGCGGCTTGCGTACTGGATGTCCTTCTGCCGGCTCATCACCTGCCAGATCGACGCAGGCTCGGGACCGGTCTGATGCCAGACGTTGACCGCGAAGATCAACGAATCGCGACGGGGCCTGTCGTCGAGCACGGCCTCAATCGGCGTGTTGGAGTAGATGCCTCCATCCCAATATGGCTCGCCTTCGATGCGGATGGCGCCAAAGGCCGGCGGCAGCGCGCCAGAGGCCATCACGTGCGCGGCGTCCAGCGGCTCTCTGCGGTTGTCGAAGTAGCGCATGTGGCCGCTGCATGCGTTGACCGCACCCACCGTGAGCCGCGTCTTGCACTCGCACAAGTATTCGAAGTCGACGAGGTCGTTGAGCGTCTCGCGCAGCGGCGCAGTGCTGTAGTACGACGCACCCTCGACGCCAACCTCCGCCTTGCTGCCGCCGAGGACCAGCGAGTTGGGTGTGAAGAACGCCGGGATGCCGCGTGCAACGATGTTGAAGTTCGGCAGCCAGTTGCCCAGCCCAAACCAGTCGAACACGCCCAGCACAGGCCATTTCTGCTCGACACGGTGCCAGAACTCGTTGAGCCGCGCCAGACGATGCTCGGGCCGATTGCCACTGATCAAGGCCGCGTTGATGGCGCCGATCGACGTACCGATCACCCAGTCGGGCTCGATGCCCGCCTCATGCAGCGCTTCGTAGACGCCGACCTGATACGCGCCCAGCGCACCGCCGCCCTGCAGCACCAGCACGACCTGGCCGGGCGGCGCCGGCCTGCCGATCACCAGGTCGGGCGCGATCAACGTGGTCGTCGGGCGGAGACGCTTGCGGTTTGCACGCCGCTTGGAGGTGCCGGTGGTGGCCACATCAACTCCTTGTCCTAGTGCTGGGTCCAGCCACCGTCCATCGGAATGGCGTTGGCCGTCATCGATGACGCCGCGTCGGAGGCGAGGAAGGCCGCCAGCGCGGCGAGTTCCTCCACTTTCACGAACTCCTTGCGTGCCTGGTGCACCAACATCACGTCGCGCACCACGTCGGCCGGCGAGATGTTGTGCGCCTTGGCCTGGTCGGCGATCTGCTTGTCCACCAGCGGCGTCTTCACGTACCCGGGACAGATGGTGTTGCAGGTGATGCCGAACTCGGCCACCTCGATCGCAACGGTCTTCGAAAGGCCCACCAGGCCGTGCTTGGCCGCGACGTACGCCGCCTTGAATGGCGAGGCCGTCAGGCCATGCGCCGACGCGATGTTGATGATGCGGCCGAAGCGCCGCGCTTTCATCTCGGGCACAACCGCTTTGATGAGGTGGAAGGCAGCGGACAGGTTGATCGCGAAGATGGCGTTCCACTTCTCTTCCGGGAACTCCTCGATCGGCGCCACGTACTGGATGCCGGCGTTGTTGACCACGATGTCGACCTTGCCGAACTCCGCGCGCGCCAGATCTGCCATCGCGCGAATCTGTTCGGGGCGGCTCATGTCGGCGCTCGAGTAGCGCACCTTCACGCCGTACTGGTCCTGCAGCTCGGCGCGCGTGAACTCGATTTCGTCGGCGTTGCCGAACCCGTTGAGCAGGACGTCAGCGCCCTGTTCGGCGAGGCCCCGTGCGATGCCGAGGCCGATGCCACTGGTCGAGCCGGTGACGATCGCGGACTTTTGTTTGAGCATGATGAGAACTCCAGATGTGAATCGTTGAAGCCAGAGGTTCAAGGCACGAGCGCTTCACGCTCTGTGTCTTGCGTGCGGGTGAACCGCAGGTGCGTGATGTCGGCCGCAAAGAACATGCTCCAGGTCCACTCGATCCATATGCGGAACTTGCGGCCAAGCGTCGGCATCCGCGAGAGGTAGTAGGCGCGCCACAGCAGCCATGCCGGCAGGCCGCTCAGGCTGAAGCCGTAGGCGCGAGCCACGCCTTTGAGGTGGCCGGTGGTGGCCATCATGCCCTTGGAGACATGGCCGAAAGCGCGTGTTGGCCTGTCGGCGATCGCGTCGACGATGTTGCGCGCCAGCTGGCGTGCCTGGGCGATCGCGAACTGCGCGGTAGGCGGCGCCGCTGCACCGTCGGCGGCGTGGTTGCGAATGAGCGCGCAGTCGCCGATGGCCCACACGTCGCGTGCGCCACGCACATGAAGGTCGGCCTCGGTCTCGATGCGGCCGCGCTGCAGTGCGACGCCCAGCCGCTCCACCAACGGGTTCGGACGCGTTCCGATCGTGCAGATCACCGTGCCGGCCGCAATCGGATCGCCGTTCGACAGCGTCACGCCTCGTGCCGTAACCTCGGTGGCCCGTGTACTGAGACGCACATCGATGCCGCGGCCGGCCAACGACTGCGCGGCAGCGTGTCCGAGCACTGGGGGCAGCTCGGGTAGCAGGCGGTCGAGATCCTGCAGGATTGTCACGCGCAGCTCGCTTCGCCGAACGCGCGGGTAGAACCGCACTGCGCCGTGCAGAAAGTCTTCCAGTTCGCCCGCCACCTCGACGCCGGAGAAGCCGCCTCCGATCACGACGAAGTGACCCAGCCGCGCGCGCTCGCTCGGGTCGGGTTCCAGTTCTATGCAGGCCACCCGCTGCAGCACACGGTTACGGATGAACATCGCATCGCCCACCAGCTTGAGTGGCAGCGCGTGCTGCGCCAGGCCAGGCACCAGATCCAGATTGGCTCGGGTACCGAACGCAAGCACCAGGTGCTCGTAGGAAATCTCGCGCTCGCCTGCCAGCGTGCTGGCACTCACGATGCGACGTTCGCGATCGACCGCGGTCACGCGCCCCATGATGAACTGGCTGCCGCGCGACGCATCGAGCATCTGCCGGATCGGGGCGACCACGTGCTCGGGGAACACCGACGCTCCCACCACCTCGGCCAGCATCGGGTTGAAGGTGGTGTAGCTCTCCTCGCTGACCAGCACGATCTGGTACTCCGCGGGTAGCCGCCGCTCGAGCTCGCCGACAAGGGTCGTGCCGGCGAATCCCCCTCCAACCACGACGATCTGCTTGCTCGGACTCATCACTTGCTCCACCGCATTCGTCGAACGAGGGGCAGTCTGCTTACAGCGCCTCACGCGGCCGTCAGCCGGCCATCAGAAGTTGGTCACGCGCGCCAGCAATCGGCTCGAGCACATGCACGGCGAGGCGCGCCTGGCCGTCGATCCAGCGCTGCGTATGCACCCAGCCGGCGCGCGCGGCGAGCTGTTGGAACCCGTGCAGGCTGTACTTGTAGGAGTTCTTGGTGTGGATCGATTCGCCGGCGCTGAAGTTGAACCTGCGCCCGCCCACGTCGACGCGCTGCGCGCAGCAACTCACCAAGTGCATCTCCACGCGCCGGATCTGCGCATCGAAGCGCGCCTCGTGGCGGAATGCATCGAGGCTGAAATCCGCCATCAGCTCGCGGTTGATCCGCACGAGCAGGTTCATGTTGAACTCGGCGGTGACACCTTCGCGGTCGTCGTAGGCGGGTATCAACACCGCAGGATCCTGTGTGCTGTCGGTGCCGACGATCAGCAGTGCATCGGGCCCGGCCCAACGTCTGATGCGCCTCAGAAGCGCAACCGCGGCCTCGGGCATGAAGTTGCCGATCGTCGACCCTGGAAAAAACACCACGCGTCGGCCGGGATCAGCCCCACTGGCGTACAGATATGTGAGTTCGTGCAGGGACTCGATGCGAGTGAAGTCCGCCACGATCGGCATCACCCGCAAGCCTGCATAAAGCGACGGCAGCTCGGCCACCGATTCACGGAGGAACTGCTCCGAAATGTCGATCGGAAGATAGGCCTGAGGCGTGTCGAACGCATCAAGCAGGAGACGTGTCTTGCGGCTGGAGCCGCTGCCCAGCTCAATGATGATGGCGCGCGGCCCCGCCGCCTCGGCGATCTCACGTGCAGCTGCTTGGAGGATCTGTACTTCGTTGCGCGTGGGGTAGTACGACTCAACGAGCGTGATCTGCTCGAACAACTCCGACCCGCGGTGGTCGTACAGCCAGGTCGAAGGGATCGTCTTCTGCGCCTGTGCCAGCCCGCTCAAGACATCGCGTTCGAACGACGGGGCCACGCTGCGGGGCCAGAGTTCATGCACCGGCCGGAAAGGGTGCACGCTGGCCGGCCGGGAGACGGGGGCTGTGGCTACTCTGCCCACGGCAGAGCGGGCAGCGGTGAAGGGCGTCATCACAAGGGCGTCGTTCATGGCGGGCTCCTGATTGGCGTCAGTGCGTGCCTTGGTCCTGCAGGTTTCCCAGCAGGGTAGGAAGCAGTTCACTCACGGTGGGATGGATGTGCATCGCGCGCTGAATCACCCTGTACGAGGCGCCAGCCGCCATCACGTCGAGCAGGGCGTGCACGATTTCGTCGCCCTCGATGCACAGCAGCGCCGCACCGAGGATGCGGTCGGTGTCGGCGTCGACGACGACTTTCAAGAAGCCTTGTGTTTCGCCGCGTTCGTTGGCGCGGCCGACTCGGCACATCGGCATCAGCCCTGACAGCACGCGCCGGCCTGACGCGCGCGCTTCGGTCTCGGTCATGCCGACCCGGCCGAGCGGTGGGTCGGTGAACAGCGCGTATGCGGGAATGCGGTCTCCAACGCGCCGACTCTCGCCGTCCAGCAGGTTCGCTGCCACGATTTCGTGGTCGTTGTAAGAGGTGTGGGTGAAGGCGCCGCGGCCATTGGCGTCGCCCAGCGCCCAAATGCCATCGACATTGGTGCGCAACTGGTCGTCGACCTTGATGAAGCCGCGCGCGTCGGTCGCGATACCCGCGCGCTCCAGGCCAAGCTCGTCTGTGTTGGGCCGGCGGCCCACGGCAGCGAGCAAGTGGCTGCCTTCGAACTCATGCGCGGCCCCGTTGGCGTTCAACGCGACGCGGATGCGTCCGCGCCCGTTCGCGGGTGCGACCTTGGCGCAATGCACGCCCAGGTGGACAGTAACGCCCTCGCGCTCGAGGATCGCCTGCACCTCACGCGACACGTCGGGATCCTCGCGCGAGATCAGCCGGTCGGCATACTCGATCACCGTCACGCGCGAACCGAAGCGGCGGTACATCTGCGCGAACTCCAGGCCGATGTAGCTGCCGCCAGCAATGATCAAGTGCTCGGGCAGGTGATCGATCTCCATCATCGATGTGTTGGTCAGCACCCTCACGTCACCGATGCCGGGCCAATCGGGCAACACGGCACGCCCGCCGACGTTGATGAAGAACTTCGGCGCTTGAAGCGTCTGCGTCCCGGCCTTGCCGCTGACCTCGGCTTCATGTGGGCCGACGAAACGCGCTTGACCCCACAGCAGCGTGAGGTTGGGCGTGGTCTGCAGCCACCGCGTCAGGCTGTCGATCGATCGGCCGACGACCCGGTCCTTGCGTGCTTTCACGGCAGCCATGTCGACCGCGACCGGGCCTCCGATCGTCACCCCGTACCGAGCCGCAACGCGCGCCACATGGGCAACGCGCGCGCTGGCGATCAGCGTCTTGGTGGGTATGCAGCCGTCATTGACACAGGTCCCACCCAGGTGCGTCTTCTCCACCAATGCGGTCTTCATGCCCGCGCCGGCCAGCCGCGCCGCGAGCGCCGGCCCAGCTTGGCCGGCGCCGATCACGACGGCGTCGTAGGACGTAGACATAGCGCTGTCTCCTCTCGTTCTTGTTCTCGTGCACCCGGGGGCGAAGGGCGGTGCACCCGGCCCAGTGATGGGCCGGACCTGCAATCACATCGTGTGCGGATCCATCTGCGCGTCACCGGGGAACAGATCCACCGAGATCAGCACGGCTTTGGAGCTGCCGGTGTTCTTCCACCAGTGCGAGGTGCCGTTCTTCTCCGGCGCCACGTCGCCGGCCCTGTGCATGATCGGTACCGCGCAGCTGCTCGCGTACTCGACCGCCTCGCCCGAGACGATGTAAATCATCGCGGGACGCTCGTTATGGCTGTGCCATGGCACGATGCCGCCGGGCTGCATCTCGAGCTGGCGCAGGCGGAACTGGCGGCCCTTGATCGCCGCCGGCTCGGCGGCCAGGTTGGTG
>DASTZF010000320.1:0-2379 GCA_035764445.1 Burkholderiaceae bacterium | reverse complement strand
CGACGCGCGGTGGTGTACCCGCGCGGCATCGGCCACCGGCTCGGCGACCGGCACCGACTCGATCACCGGCTCGTCGGCGCGCAGCGGCAACGGCACGCCGGCGTGGCGCTCCTTGGCGGCGCGCCAGGCGAGGCCGATCGGTGCCCAATCCTGCAGCTCGGCCTCGAACGCACGTGCGGTCGCTGCCAGATGTTCGTCGCCTTCGCGGATGCGGCCGCGACGGGCCAGCGCGTCGAGCAGCAGTTCGTGCGCGCGGCGATCGAACGGCGCCAGCTGCAGCCACTGCTCGAGGCAGGTCACCGCCTCGTCGCATGCGGCGGCCAACGCGCGCACGCGGTGCTCGAGGATCGCTGCGTGCGCGGCACGCAGGTGACGCCGCTGGCCGATCAGCCAGGCGCTGAACGGCGCGCTGCGTTCGATCTCGAGGCCGTGCAGAAAGTCCCCCGCGCACAACGTGGACAGCGCGCGCAGCCGCGGCAGCGGCTGCTCGGCGAGACCGTCCTGTGTGGCACGGCGTAGCTCGAGCGCGTCGACCGCGCATCCCTCGAGGTCGAGCCGCACGCTCTCGCCGTCCGTGAGCACGCGCACGCGGCCCGGCGCGTCGAGCAGCCCGCGGGCCTTGCTGAGGCACCAGCGCAGCTCGCCGCGCGGATCGTTGGGCACGTCCCACAGCAGCTCGCACAGATGGCTGCGCGACACCGCATGCGGCGCCAGCGCCAGGTAGGCGACCAGTCCGCGCACCTTGCGCGACGGTGGCAGCGCGAGTGCCTGTGTGCCGCGGTGGATCGCCATCGGGCCGAGCAGCTGCAGCCGCAGCCCCGCCGCCGCGGCGCTCGGTGGCTCCCGATCAGATTCCACGCGCGATTCCACGGGGGCTTCCACGCCGGCTACCACGCAAGGCCGTGACGCTGGTGGACATCGGCTGGCGCGCCGCAACGGAACGCGAGCGGCCGGCCGCCCGGCTCGAGCGAGCCGACCACCGCCCCTGCGGAGACATTTCCATGAACACATTGTCCGCCACGGCGTCCGCCACGGCCCAGGCCACCCCACCCGACTACGACGCCATCAAGAGCCGCCAGCAGGCCGCCTGGTCGTCGGGCGATTACGCGGTCGTCGGTACCACGCTGCAGATCGTCGGCGAATCGCTGTGCGAGGCGATGGACCTGCGCGCGGGCTGCACCGTGCTCGACGTCGCCGCCGGCAACGGCAACGCCTCGCTCGCCGCAGCGCGCCGCTGGTGCCAGGTGACCTCGACCGACTATGTCGGTGCGCTGCTGACGCGCGGCCGCGAGCGCGCCGCCGCCGAGCGGCTGGAGATCGACTTTCGCATTGCCGATGTCGAGGCGCTGCCGTTCGCCGACGGCAGCTTCGACGCCGTGGTGTCGACCTTCGGTTGCATGTTCGCGCCCAACCCGCGCCGCACCGCCAGCGAGATGCTGCGCGCCTGCAAGAGCGGCGGCAGGATCGGCATGGCCAACTGGACGCCCGACGGCTTCATCGGCCAGCTGTTCAAGGCGATCGGCACGCACGTCAAGCCGCCGGCTGGCATCGAGTCGCCCGCGCTGTGGGGCAACAAGGCGCGCATCGACGAGCTGTTCGGCGCGCAGGCGTCGGCGATCGACGTGACGACGCGGCAGTTCGCATTCCGCTACCGCTCGCCCGAGCACTGGCTCGAGATCTTCAAGACCTTCTACGGCCCGGTGCTGAAGGCGTTTGCTGTGCTCGACGAGGCGGCGCAGTCCAAGCTGGCGAGCGACCTGATGGCGCTGGTTGCGCGCTTCAACCGCGCGCACGACGGCACGATGGTGGCGCCGGCCGACTACCTCGAGATCGTGATCACCAAGCGCTGAGGTTACCCATGACACGCGATGCCATTCGAACCACATTGACCGCGGCCGTCGCCTTGGCGGCGATGGCTCTCGCGTCGCCGACGCGCGCCGACGCGATCACCGACTGGAACACCAAGGCCGGCGAGATCGTCGTCGAGTCCGAGCTCGGCACGCCGCCCGAGGCGATCGACGCGGCGGTGGCGGCCGCCGACCGCACGGTGATGCTCAAGCGGTTGCCGGCGCAGGAAGCGTCGTTCCAGGCCGCGCACGCCGCCGCGCTGGCGCGCATCGCCGAAGGCGCGGCCAAGAGCGGCGGGCTGCTGGCCAGCGAGGAAGCGCGTGCCGCACTCAGGCCGCCGCCGAGCGGCGCCATGCCGCCGGTGGCATGCCGAACTCGCGCTTGAAAGCACGGTTGAACGCAGCCTGCGACTCGTAGCCACAGCGCTCGGCCACGCGCGCGAGCGCTTCGTTGCCGGAGCGCAGCGTGCGCGCGGCCAACGCGAGGCGCCACCGCATCAGGTACTGCATCGGCGGCTCGCCCACCAGCGCG
>DASTZF010000319.1:0-2236 GCA_035764445.1 Burkholderiaceae bacterium | reverse complement strand
CGCGGCCCGCGCGGCCTGACGAGAACGTCTCCCGGCAACGACAGGGCCACGCCGAGCGTGGCCCTTTGTCTTTGCCGGCGCAGCGTGGCTGTGCCGCCGGAGTCGTAGCGCCGGCGGCACCAAAGGGCAATAGACGGCTGCCGGTGGCGCCGGCACGATGCGCGCCCGACTCCGAGGGCACTCGATGGAACCACTGGCGCACACCCCCTTTGTCCCGCTGCTCTCGCGACGCAGCCTGCTCGGCGCTGCGGCGGCTCTGGCGCTGGCCGGCTGCGCGAGCGTCGGCACCGGCACCGACGCGCTGCCGGCGTGGAACGACGGCGCCAACAAGCAGGCGATCCTGAAGTTCGTCGCCGACGTCACGCGCGACGGTGCGCCGACCTTCGTGCCGCCCGCCGAACGCATCGCGGTGTTCGACAACGACGGCACGCTGTGGGTCGAGCAGCCGATGTACACGCAGATGGTGTTCGTGCTCGACTGGGTGAAGGCCAACGCCGCGCAGCATCCGGAGTGGCGCGACAACGCGGCGTTCAAGGCGTTGGCGTCGGGCGACCGCGAGGCGATCGGCGCGTTGAGCGAGCGCGAGCTGGCGGGGTTCATCTACACCGCACAGGGCGGTCTCAGCGACGAGGCCTACGACGCCGCCGCGCGCGACTGGCTGGCGCGTGCGCGGCATCCGAAGTTCAACCGGCCATACACCGAGCTGGTCTATCAGCCGCAACTTGAGCTGCTGGCCTACCTGCGCAGCAAGGGCTTCAAGACTTTCATCGTCTCGGGCGGCTCGGTGGAGTTCATGCGGCCGTGGAGCGAGCGCGTCTACGGCATCCCGCCGGAGCAGGTGATCGGCACGCAGAACGCGATGCGCTTCGAGATGCAGGGCGGCAAGCCCGCGCTGCTGCGCGAGCCGAAGATCGACTTCGTCGACGACGGCCCGGGCAAGCCGGTGGGCATCTACAAGCACATCGGCCGTCGGCCGGTTCTCGCGTTCGGCAACTCCGACGGCGACTGGCAGATGCTGCAGTACACGATGGGCGGCAGCGGCTCCCGCATGGCGCTGCTGGTGCTGCACGACGACGGCGAGCGCGAAGTCGCCTACGACCGGCGGTCAAAGATCGGCCGCCTCGACAAAGCGTGGAACGACGCGCTGGCCAAGGGCTGGAACGTGGTGAGCATGCGACGCGACTGGAGGCAGGTGTTCCCGCCGCCGAAGAATTGATGCGCGGCAAGCCGAGTGCGGCCGGCGATCGGGTATCCTCGCTGCACGATCGTTGTGGCGGGCAAAACTGAACGGGTCAGTGGTTGGGGCCTGGGCTACCAGGAGTGCAAACATGCGTGCTCAAAATCGCGTTCTTCCATGGCGTCCAGTCGCCGCTGCTGCGGCACTGGCGTGTATGTCCTCCGGAGCCTTCGCCGAAGGCCCGCAGGACCGCTACTGGGCCGGGCTGGAGTTCTTCTACCCGACCATCAGCTCGACCGCGCGCATCGACGCGACCGCGACCGCCCGCCCGGGCACGTCGCTCAACCTCGAGGACGAGCTCGACCTCAGCGACCGCAAGGGCACGCCGTACATCAACCTCGGGATGCGGCTGGGCGAGGCCTGGCGCATCGAGTTCGAGTACTACGCGCTCAAGCGCGACGCCAGCAAGGTGCTGACCCGGCAGGTCGACTTCGGCGACACCTCGTTCCCGATCGGCGCCAACGTCACCAGCACCTTCGATTCGACGATCTACCGCATCACCGGCGGCTGGTCGTTCTTGAGGAACCAGCAAGCCGAGGCCGGCCTCGGGTTCGGCCTGCACATCACCGACTTCACGACGCAGCTGACTGGCCAGGGTACCGGCGTGCTGACCGGCACGGGCTTCCAGCGCGAGGCGCACGACGCGCTGGTGCCGCTGCCGACCGTCGGGCTGTACGGCAGCTACCTCGTCACGCCGCAGCTGATCCTGCGCGGCCGCGTCGATTTCCTGTCGCTCAAATATCAGGACTACGACGGCCGGCTGATGAACTGGATGGCAGCGCTCGACTGGCGCGTCACGCCGAACTTCGGCTTCGGTGCCGGCTATCGCTACGTCGACTACAAGCTCGAAGCCACCAAGTCCGACTTCACCGGCGAAGTGCGCTACAAGTTCCGCGGGCCGACGATCTTCGCCAACGTGGCGTTCTGACGCGGCGCCGCCGCGCGGACTCCCTCAAAGCGGGGAGTCCGCTTCTGCCTCGTGCGGCCTACATTGGCGGC
>DASTZF010000318.1:0-5492 GCA_035764445.1 Burkholderiaceae bacterium | reverse complement strand
AGGCACGCAACGGACGCGAGGCGCTCGAGATGGCCACCGCGCACGCACCCGACGCGCTCTTCCTCGACGTGCAGATGCCCGAGGTCGACGGCCTCAGCGTCGCCGCGTCGCTGCCCGATCCGGCGCCGGCGATCGTGTTCGTCACCGCGTTCGACCACTACGCGCTGCCGGCTTTCGACACCGCGGCGCTCGACTATCTGCTCAAGCCCGCCGACCCCGAGCACGTGGCGCGCGCCGTGCAGCGGCTGCTCGCGCGCGGCGCGCGCGCGGCGCCGCCGCGGCCGCCACCGACCCAGTTGCTGATTCCCGACCGTGGCCGCACGTGGGTGATCGCGTTGCCCGAGATCGAGTGGCTCGAAGCGGCCGACAACTACGTCGTGGTGCACGCCGGCGGGCGCGCACCGTTGCTGCGCCGCACGCTGACCGCGCTGCTCGCCGACCTTGGCGAGGGGTTCGTGCGCACTCAGCGCGGCGCCGCGGTGGCGCTGGCGCACGTGCAGTCGGTGCAGTCGTTGCCCAAGGGCGACGCGCGCGTGCTGATGCGCAGCGGCGCGCAGGTGCCGTGCTCGCGGCAGCTGCGCGGCGAACTGATGCAGCGGCTGCAACCGCGCTGACCGCTTCGCCCCCGTAGCGCCTCACTTCGCCCCAGCGCGCTGGCGTGGCGGCCGCGGCGCGCGTACGGTGGCCGCGGTCGATCCCACGGAAGGAACCCTCGTGCAAACCTCGGCACCCTCACCCTCGGCGTCGCGCCTGCTGTTCCTCGACTGGCTGCGCATCGGCGCGTTCGCGCTGCTGGTGCTCTACCACGTCGGCATGTACTACGTGAGCTGGGAATGGCACGTCAAGAGTCCCGCGGCGGGCATGTGGCTCGAGCCGTGGATGCGGCTGTCGTCGCCGTGGCGGCTGTCGCTGCTGTTCCTGATCTCCGGCGCGGCGACGTCGTTCATGCTGCTGCGCGACGGTGCCAGCGGCTCACTGCTCGGGTCGCGCAGCCATCGGCTGCTGTGGCCGCTCGTATTCGGCATGGCGGTGATCGTGCCGCCGCAGTCGTACTTCGAGGTGGTGCAGCAGCACGGCTACGCCGGCGGCTTCGTCGACTTCATGCGCCTGTACTACAGCGCCTACGGCGGCTTCTGCAAGGGCGCGGGCTCGTGCCTGATCCTGCCGACCTGGAACCATTTGTGGTTCGTGGCCTACCTGTTCGCCTACACGATGGCGCTGTGGCTGCTGGTGCGCGCGTGGCCGCGTGCGCTCGACGCCATCGCGCAAGCGCTGTCGAGGGTGCTGCGCGGCGCCGCGCTGCTGGTGCTGCCGATCGCCGTGCTCGCGCTGGCGCGCATCGCGCTGATCGACCCCTTTCCGCCGACGCATGCGCTGGCCGGCGACTGGTACCTGCACGCCACCTACTTCGGCGTGTTCATCGTCGGCGCGGCGTGGGCGCGCGACCCGATGGCGTGGCAGCGCTGCGCCGACGTGCGCCGGATCGCACTGGCCGCCGCGCTCGCCGCGTGGGGCGCGATGCTGGCGATGTCGGCCTGGCTCGCCGGTCGCGACGCGCCATCGCAGTGGTTGTGGGTCGGGCGCACCGCGTTCGCGGCGATGCAGTGGTCGGCGATCGTCGCCGCCGCGGGCTTTGCGAAGGTGCACCTGAACCGCGACCACCGCTGGCGCGCGACGCTGGCCGAAGCGGTGTTCCCCGTCTACATCGTGCACCAGACGCTGATCATCGTGTTCGCGACGGCGCTGGGACCGCTGCACCTGCTGCCCGGCATCGAAGGCCCGCTGCTGGTGGCGCTGACCTTCGCCACCAGCCTCGGCGTGTACCTCGCAGCGCGCCGCGTGCGGATGCTGCGGCCGCTGTTCGGCCTCAGCGCACCGGCAGCGCCGGCGCTCAGGCCGGCACTTCGTGGTTCTCGATGAACTCCTCGAGCGGCGGCGGCCCCCAGACGTAGAACGAGTCTTCCGGCGGATGATCGGCCGCCGGCCAGTCGAGGTCGTGCGGCACGAAGTCGATGTCGAACGAGTACTCGGCGAAGCTGCCCCACGGGTCCTTGACGTAGTAGAAGTAGTTCGAGCCCAGCACGTGGCGGCCGACGCCCCAGCCGCGCGCATAGCCGGCATTGCGCATCTGCTCGGAGCCCAAGCCCACCTCGTCGGCGCTGCCGACATCCCAGCTCGAGTGGTGCAGGCCGGGTGCGTGCGACTTCGCGAAGGCCAGCATGTGGTGGTCGCTGCCGTGCACGCCGTGCACGAACGCGATGCCGTCGCCGGAATGATCCGACAGCCGCAGGCCCAGCACGTCGCGGCAGAACGCGACCATGCGCAGCACGTCGGGGCTGAACAGCAGCACGTGCGACAGCCGTCGCGGGCGCACCGGCTGCACCTTGCTGCGCCCCGGCGCAGCGCCGGCGCCCGGCAGCACCGACTTGTCCGCGGTCGGCTGCGACTTGGCCGACGGTGACGACTTGTCGGCCACCACCAGCTGGATCAACCAGCCGTCGGGGGCGCGCAGCCACAGGCCGTCGCGGTCAGCCAGCGGATGCGGCTCGGTGCCCACCCCGAGCTTGGCGATGCGGTCGCGAAACGCGTCGACGTCGTCGCCATAGATGCCCAGACTCAGGTACTGCAGCTTCTTGGTCGAGCCGGCGGCGAACAGCGAGCCCCAGCGCTGCGGGTGACCGAACGTGTGCAGGTCGAGCCGCTGAGCGCTGCGGCGCGCGTCGAGTCCGAACGCGCGGTAGAAGGTTTCGGCGGCGTCGAGCTCAGGCACGGTGAAGACGAATCGATCGAGCGAGTGCACGCCCAGCACTCCGGGGCGGCGGGTCGAAGCGGAAGCGGCCATCGAACGCTCCTGACTGAAGGTCAACGCGTCGAGTGTAGAACCCGCGCGGCCGCCCGTGCGAGACCCGGGTTCGCCCCAATGCCAAGCGGGTCGGGCTTGCTACGCTGCGGCGTCGCCGCCGTCGACCCACACGAGGAGACCCGATGAGACCGATCCCGCTCTGGCGCCGCATCGTGGCGTTCGCATCGCTCGCGTTGCTGGCCGCGCTCACGCAGGCGCAGCCGATCCGCATCGGCAGCACGTTGGCGCTGACTGGGCCGTTGTCGGCCACCGCGCAGATCCACAAGCTGGTCGGCGAGATGTACGTCGAGCAACTCAACAAGCGCGGCGGCCTGCTCGGGCGCCAGGTCGAGTGGATCGTCAAGGACGACCAATCCAAGCCCGACGTCGCGCGCACGCTGTACGAGCAGCTGATCACCGCCGACAAGGTCGACCTGCTGATGGGCCCGTACGCGACCGGGGCCATCCTGTCGGCGATGGGGGTGGCGCAGCGCTACGACAAGCTGCTGATCCACCACACGTTCGGCATCCCGAGCCTGGCCAAGTACGACAAGCAGTTCCCGGCCTGGTCACTCGGCCCCGACCCCGGAACGACGGTGCCCAACACGGTGCTCAATGCGCTGGCCGCCGCGGGCAAGGCGCCGAAGACGATCGCCGTGGTGACCAGCAAGTTCGCGTCGCTGCACTTCATCTCGCTGGGTGCGCGCGAGGTGGCCAAGAAGCGTGGCCTCGACGAGGTGCTGTTCCTCGAATGGGAGTTCGGCAACCGCGACTTCGGGCCGATCGCCGCGCGCATCAAGGACGCCAAGCCCGACTTCCTGTGGGTCGGCGCGATCGGCCAGGACGGCAACCTGCTGATCGACGCGATGAAGAAGATCGACTACACGCCGCCGCTGCACTTCTACGTCTACCCGGCGCCCGGGCCGATGGTGCAATCGGCCGACGCCAACGGCGCGTTGAGCGTCAGCATCTTCGAAGACCACCCGCCGCTGAACACGCCGCCGGTGGCCGCGGAGTTCACGAAGGCGTTCCGCGAGCGCGCCACCAAGGCCAACCTGCCCGAGACCAACGTCGAGGTGCAGGCCGCGGCGTCGTTCACCGCGTGGCAGATGCTCGAGGCCGCGGTCAACGGCACCAAGAGCCTCGACGACAAACAGCTGGCCGCCTGGCTCAAGGCCAACAAGGTCGACACCATCCAGGGCAAGTTGCGCTTCGACGGCCCCAACAACTACGGCGACGACCTGATGCGCGTGAAGCAGGTGCAAAACGGCCGCTGGCTGATGGTCTATCCGCCCGAGGTGGCCGCGCCCGGTGCGAAGCTGATCGTCAAGTGATGACAGCGCAGCGACGCCGCCGTTGCGTCACCCGCAACGGCGGCAGCGACGCTGCGCGCAGCTGGGCGACGCGGCAGGATCCCCGATGACGTTGCCCAGTGCCACGCTGCTGGGGCAGTCGGCGCTGTCGGGCCTGTTCGTCGGCTCGCTGTACGGATTGATCGGCCTCGGGCTCGGCCTGTCGTGGGGTCTGCTGCGCACGATCAACCTGGCGCACTTTGCGTTCACGTTCGCCGCCGCCTACCTGTGCTACCAGCTCGTCACCAGCACCGGCATCGACCCGCTGCTGACGCTGGCGGCGATCGTGCCGCTGTTCTTCGCGCTCGGCTGCGGCCTGCATTGGGTGGTGCAACGCTTCGAGGTGACGCCGCTCAACTCGCTGCTGCTGACCTTCGGCGTCACCGCGATCATCGAGGCCGCGATCCAGGCCGTGTGGAGCGCCGACTTCCGGCGGCTGGAGTCGCACTATGCTCAGGCCAAGTTCAAGTGGGGCGCGCTGTACGTGCCGCTGCCCGAGCTGATCACGCTGGTCACGTCGCTCGTGTTGTCGCTGGCCATCTGGTGGCTGCTGCGGCACACCCGCTTCGGCAAGGCGATGCGTGCGGTGGCCGAGGACGCGCCGATCGCTGCCGCGTTCGGCGTCAACCAGCGCGCGCTGGCGTTGCTGCTGGCCGGCAGCTGCGCGGCCCTGGCGGCGGTGGCCGGCGTGTGCCTGTCGCTCAGCTTCACGCTCGCGCCGTCGCAGATCTATGCGTGGATCGGCGTCGTGTTCGCCGCCGTGATGATGGGCGGCCTCGGCAGCGCTCTCGGGCCGCTGGTGGCCGGCGTGGTGATCGGCGTCAGCGAGGCGCTGACGATGGCCATCACCGCGCCGTCGTGGGCGCCGATCGTGTCGTTCACGCTGCTGATCGCGCTGCTGTTGTTGAGACCATGACCCACCCCCGAGTCGGCCTGGCGGCCTTCTCCCCCTCCAGGGGGCGACACCGACGGACCGGCAGAGCCGGATCCGTGGTGTCCGCTTGGGGATGCGCCGCTGGAGTGGCGCAAGGCACACGAGTGCCTCGATGAATCGTTCCGTCGTCACTGGCATCCTGTTGGCGGGAGTGACTCTGGCCTGCGTGCCGCTGCTCAAGCTGCCGGCGTTCTACGAGTCGATCCTCTATCTGGTGCTGCACTGGGTGCTGCTGGCCACCTCGTGGAACATTCTGTCGGGCTATTCGGGCTACTTCTCGTTCGGCCACGGCGCGTTCTTCGGCACCGGGGTCTACACCACCGCGGTGCTGGCGGGCAAGTTCGACTGGCCATTTCTCGCCACC
>DASTZF010000317.1:0-3393 GCA_035764445.1 Burkholderiaceae bacterium | reverse complement strand
GGCACGACGATGGTGATCGTGTCGCACGACCTCGAGGACGCCGTGTTCCTGGCCGACCGCATCCTGCTGCTGACGCGGCGGCCAACCCGCATCGCCGAGCTGGTCAGCTTCGAGATGCCGCGGCCGCGCCTGCCCGAGGCGGTGGCCGATCCCGAGTTCGTGCGCGTCAAGGCGCACACGCTGGAAGTTTTCCGGCGGGAAATGAATGCCTGACATGACCGCGCTCGCGCTCGACACCTACAACCTGACCAAGCGCTTCGGCGCGTTCACGGCGCTCGACTTCGAAATGACCCTGTTCATCCGCGCCAAGCTGCAGGAGGCACACATGACCACCGGCACGACGATGGTCATCGTGTCGCACGACCTCGAAGACGCGGTATTCCTGGCCGACCGCATCCTGCTGCTGACGCGCCGGCCCACGCGCATCGCCGAGCTGGTGGGCTTCGACTTGCCGCGCCCGCGCCTGCCCGAGGCAGTGGCCGATCCGGAGTTCGTGCGCGTCAAGGCGCACACGCTGGAGGTGTTCCGGCGCGAGATGGGCGCATGACATGAGCGCACTGCAGCTCGACACCTTCAATCTCACCAAGCGCTTCGGCGCCTTCACCGCCCTCGACGCGGTGTCGCTTGCGGTGCGCCCGGGCACCGTGCACGCGCTGCTCGGTGAGAACGGCGCCGGCAAGAGCACGCTGGTCAAGTGCGTCGTCGGCTACCACAAGCCCGACGACGGCGCGGCGCTGCTCGATGGCCGCGAACACGAGATCGCGTCGCCGACGGTGGCGCGCGAGCTCGGCATCGGCATGGTCTATCAGCACTTCACCGTGGTGCCGGGGCTCACGGTGGCCGAAAACCTGCTGCTGGCGCGCGGCAAGCTACCGCTGCGGATCGACTGGCACGGCGCACGCGCCGAGCTCGAGGCGTTTCTGCGCACCACGCCGTTCCAATTGCCGCTCGACGCCACGCCAATGGACCTGTCAGCCGGCGAGAAGCAGAAGCTCGAGATCCTGAAGCAGCTGTTCCTGAAGCCGCGGTTGCTGATCCTCGACGAGCCCACGTCGGTGCTGACCCCGCAGGAGGCCGACGAGGTGCTGGGGGCGCTGCGCGAGCGCGCGCACGCCGGCCAGTGCAGCATCGTGCTGATCACGCACAAGTTCCGCGAGGTCAACGCCTACGCCGACGATGTCAGCGTGCTCCGGCGCGGCCAGCTGGTGATGACCGCGCCCGTGAGCGACACCAGTGCCGACGCGCTGGCCGAGGCGATGGTGGGCGAGCGCGCGAGTGCGCGTGATCCGGTGGCCTGGACGCGTCAGCCCAACGGCCTGGGTGCGCCGGTGCTGCAGATCGAGGCGCTGTCGGTGCGCGGCGACCGCGGCGAGCCGGCGCTACGCGAGCTGAACCTCACGGTGCGCGCCGGCGAGATCGTCGGCGTGGCGGGGGTGTCGGGCAACGGCCAGCGCGAGCTGATGCAGTCGCTCACCGGGCAGCGCGTGCGCGAGGGCGGGGCTGTGCGCGTCGAAGGGCGCGACTACCGCGCGACGCGCGCGCAGAACCATCAGCATGCGGTGCGCAGTTTGCCAGAGGAGCCATTGGCTAACGCCTGTGTCGGTGAACTCGGCGTCGACAGCAACATGGCGCTGCGCGGCTTCGACCGTGCGCCGCTGTCACGCGCCGGTTGGATGCGCTGGGGCCGGGTCGCTGCGCGCGCCCGCGAGCTGATCGCCGAGTACGGCGTCAAGACGCAGGGCGAGCGCGCAGCGATCCGCACCTTGTCGGGCGGCAACGTGCAGCGTGCGGTGCTGGCGCGCGAGCTGTCGAACCCGGCGCGCTTGCTACTGGTGGCCAACCCGGTGTTCGGCCTCGATTTCGCCGCGGTGGCCGAGATCCACGCGCGCCTGATGGCGGCGCGCAATGCCGGCACCGCAGTGCTGCTGATCAGCGAAGACCTCGACGAGCTGCTCGAGCTGTCGGACCGCATCGTCGTCATCAGCGAGGGCAGCATCGTGCACGAGACCGCCGCCGCACAGGCCGACCGCCGCACGCTGGGGGCCCACATGGGCGGGCGCGCGCACGCGCACGACATGGCCACTGGTGCGGCCACGCCGCACGTCGAGCCCGAACGGGCGGCGGCCTGAGCGCGCCGTGCTGCGCCGGACCGGACCGTGCCGCGCGTGCGTGCGCGCTTTGCGGACGGCCAGGCCGTGAAGCGGCGCTCCTATGATCGCCCCATGGCCCGAGCCAGCCAGACCCGGACCCGAAGCCCCGAGCGCGCACCCGTGCCGCGCAAGAGCGCGCGTGTGCTGACGTTGCCGTCGGCCACCCTGGCCGAGCAGGCCTACGGCCTGGTCAAGCAGGCGATCTTCGATTTCACGTTGATGCCAGGTGATCGCTTTTCCGAAGCCGAGGTGTCGCGCTCCACCGGCGTGAGCCGTACGCCCCTGCGCCAGGCGCTGCAGCAGTTGCAGCGCGAGGGCTTTGTGCAGGTGTTTCCCAAATCGGGCTGGCGCGTCGCGCCGCTGGACTTTGACGTCTTCGATCAGCTGTACGACCTGCGCGTGCTGCTCGAGTGCCATGCTGCGCAGCGCCTGTGCCAGATCGAGGAGCGGCCGCAGCTGCGCGCGCTGGCCGAGGTGTGGCTGGTGCCGCCACACGAGCGGCAGATGCAGCCCGACGACGTGCGCGCGCTCGACGAGTCGTTCCATACCGAGCTGGTGCGCGCCAGTGGCAATGCCGAGATGGCGCGCGTGCACCAGGAGATCACCGATCGCATCCGCATCGTTCGCCGGCTCGACTTCACCAAGCGCCCGCGCGTGTCGGCTACCTACGACGAGCACGCGCGCATCCTGCGCGCGCTGACGCGCCGCCGCGCCGAGGAGGCGACGCGGTTGCTGGCGGCGCACATCGAGCAGAGCAAGCTGGAGGTGCGCCACATCACGCTCGACATGATCTACCGCGCCCGCCAGCGTTGACGCGGCGTCGCGCAAGGCCGCGCCTCGGTCAACGCGCCGCCGCGGTGACCATCTACATGCATACACGCAACTTCGCGCTGGGGGGTGCAACGCCGGTGGAGTTGCTGGGCCAAGACGGTGGCGAGAGTAGCATCATGCGCGAACTGGACGCAGCCGTGGGTGCTGGCCCGGTATAGGTCGCGATCCTCAAGGCGAGCCCAGCCGGGCGTCGATAGCGTGAGTCTCGGAAGCGGACCTTTCGCTTCGCGACGACTCAAGGCCTACGGCCATGCGGCTGGAAAGACGACGGTCCGCCGGCGCGGTTCGAATAGAAGCAGTCAGTGGCGGATTCAACTGGTCGATGCAACACACTAAACCTGCTGAGTGCAGGAGGAGTGTTGCGGATGAAGCAGCGACCGCGGATCTACTACTCGGACAGCCAGAAGGCGTT
>DASTZF010000316.1:0-11293 GCA_035764445.1 Burkholderiaceae bacterium | reverse complement strand
CTCTTGGGGACCCAGCCACCGTCGGTGCCGGCCACCTCGAAGTGCGGGCCGTGCATGTGGATCGGGTGGTTGGTCATCGTCAGGTTGCCGATGCGGACGCGGACGCGGTCACCGGTGCGCGCCACCAGGGGGTCGATGCCCGGGAATGCGCGGCTGTTCCACGTCCACAGATTGAAGTCGAGCATCGTGTTGACGCGCGGCGTCGCGCTGCCAGGCTCGATGTCGTAGGCGTTCAGGATGAAGCCGAAGTCGCGGTCGACCTTGAGCTGGCGCGCGTCCTTCGGATGCACGATGAACAGGCCCATCATGCCCATCGCCATTTGCACCATCTCGTCGGCATGCGGGTGGTACATGAACGTGCCCGAGCGTTGCAGCACGAACTCGTACATGAAGGTCTTGCCCACGCCGATCGGCGGCTGCGTCAGTCCGATGACGCCGTCCATGCCCGAGGGCACGAGCACGCCGTGCCAGTGAACGCTGGTGACTTCGGGCAGTCGGTTGGTGACGAAGATGCGGATGCGGTCGCCTTCGACGGCCTCGATCGTCGGGCCCGAGCTGCTGCCGTTGTAGCCCCACAGGTTGGCCTTCATGCCGGGAGCGATCTCGCGCACGACGGGCTCGGCCACCAGGTGGAACTCCTTGACGCCATCCCTCATGCGCCACGGCAGCGACCAGCCGTTGAGCGTCACGATCGGGCTGAAGGGGCGGCCGCTGGGCGGTGGCGGTGGTGGCTGCATCACGGCCGAGTCGCGAACGACGGCCTCGGGCAAGGTCGCCGCACCCACGCGGCTGACCGTCGCGGCACCGAGCAGCGCGGCGCCGGCGGACTGGAAGAAAATTCTGCGGTTGGCCATGTGCGATTCCTTCAGTGCGCGCCCGCGGGCACCGCACTCGTGGCAGCCGGCCGCATCGCCGGCGGAGCGCCCGACGGGCTGCCGGTGAGTGCGGACTGGAGGGTGGTTTCGGCAACCCAGTAGTCACGCAGCGTCTCGACGGCGGCGGTGACGCTGGCAACCTGATCGCGCGAGTCGGCGAGCAGCTCGAACACGCTGCTGAGCATGCCGTTGTAGCGCAGCAGGTTCTCCTCCGAGATGCGCTTGCGCAGCGGCACGACCTCGTCGCGGTAGTGCTTCGCCAGGTCGTATGCGGTGCGATAGGCGGAGTAGGACTCGCGCACTTCGGAGCGGGCGTTCAGCGCGACCTGCGCGGTGCGGTTCACCGCCTGCATGTAGAGCGCTTCGGCGCGCGCGACGCGAGCCGTGCCGAAGTCGAAGATCGGCAGCTCCAGTGCGATCTCGTAGCCGTCGCGTCTCGACTCCCCGGTGGTGCTCTGGTTCTGGTAGCCGACGTGCAGCACGTTGACGAACCGCGTGGCCCTCGTCAGCCCGAGCGACTGCGCGGTGGCCTCGGCCGTCCGCTTGGCCATCAGCAAGTCGAGGCGCTTGTCCATCGCGGTCTGCTCCGCGTCCTGCGGTTCGGTGGGCGCGGCCGGCAAGTCGGGCAGACGCTCGGGCAGCTTGAGGGCCAGGTCGTCACCCGACAGCGCGAGCACCCGCGTCAACCGCTCGCGGGCGGCCACCGCCTGGTGCTGTGCCCGTGCCAGCTGCGCCGTGGCGTCGGAATAGAACGCCTGCTCGCGCATCTGGGCCAGCTTGCTGAAGTTGCCAGCGGCCACCATGCGTCGGGCGAGCTCGTTGGAAGCATCGGCCGCCTGTTTCACCTGAGCGTAGTAGCTCACGAGCTGTTGCGCGGCGACGGCGTCGAAGAACGCCTTGCGCGCTTCGGCCGCCAGCGACACCGCGTCGGCAGCCGCCCGAAACTGCACCTGCTCGAACCGCTGTTGCTCAACCTGCTTGGCCATCGGCATCGTGAGCAGGCTCAGCACATCGAAGATCACCGCACGGTCGATCTCCACGACACCATCGCCGGCGAGGCGACCGAAGCTGAACGATGGATTGCGCAGCCGACCCGCGCGCACGAGCTCCGACTCGGCGATGCCCAGCTCCGCGAAGTTCGCTTGCAGCTCGCGGTTGCTGAGCAGTGCGATCTCGACCGCGGCTTCGGCATTCAGAGGTTGCTTGAGCAATTCGCCAACGCGGCCCCGGGCAGCGTCACCCTGTTCGGTCGTGCGCTGGTAGGTTGGCGCTCGTCCCACGCGCTCCTGCGTGAGCTGCTCGACGGCACCGAAGCCACCGTCCGACGAGAACGAGGCGCACCCCGCCAGCGCGAGACCCGTTAGCGCCACGGCAATCAGCCGCGTCATGGCTTGCCTCCGGGGGCCGCTGGCGTGCTCGCCGATGGCTTCGACGGATCGCGCGCCTGCGGCGGCGTCATGGAGTGGCCGTGGTGACCGCCAGCTGCGCCCGCGATGGCGTCGTTGATGCGGCGCCAATCGCCTGGCTTGAGGTCCCGCCAAGGCTCGTAGTCCGCGAACGCGGATTGGTAGCGAAGGGGCAGCGCCGATGTCTTGGCGTTCGTCGGGTCACTGGGTCGCTGCGCCAGCGCGAGCAACGGCAAACCCAGCGCCATGGCGCACGCCACGCGATGGAGGCAAGTATTCATGCTTCGAAGACATCTGAATGGCCGACATCGGGCGTCGGCAATGCCCGTGCGATGAACGCACGAGCTCGATCAGGCCTCGCGCGGAGGCCTCACGGGGTCAGATGCTTCGTGGCGGACGTTCCTGACCGTCGGAGAGGAAGTTCGCGGCGGGCGCGCTCGGGTCAGGCAGGAGCGTGTAGGCGAGATCGCGTGGCAACACACCGAGCACCGCGCTCATCAATGGCGTGAGCGAGCAGAACGCCGAGCAGAGGTTGCACTTGTCCTGCTTCAGCTTGTCCTCGTCGTGCTGGCTGCCAGCGGCATGGTCATGATGCGCATGGTCGTGAGCATGCGCGTCGATAGGCGACGCCACTTCGTGGTGCGTGGCGGCCGCCGCGTCGTGCGTGCCGACATTCACGGGGGCGCACAGCAGTGCGTTGGCCATCGCGCCCCGCAACGGGAGCAGCAAGGCCAGCAACACGAGAAGCCCAACGCGCAGAGACTTCACGATCCGAGGTCAGCAATCCGATGTGCCAGCAGCCAGTCTAGTCCTTCCCACCATGGCAAGGTCAAGTCCGGTTCGCCAGCCGGGTTCCGGTGCGGCGCGTCGACTGGTTGATGCCAGTCAAGGATCATTCGACGACGCGCGCGCATGCTGGGGTCGATTGGCGCAGGAGACCATGATGGAACATCAAGCCGGACGCGTGACTTCACGCTGGCGCTCCCCATTGGGAGTCTTCATGGTGTTGGCGGGTGCCGTGGGCCTGTACTACTTGCTCACCGAGCACCTGAGCCATGTGTCGCAGGCGGTACCCTACCTCGTTCTGTTGGCCTGCCCGCTGATGCACCTGTTCCACGGGCATGGTGGGCACAAGCACGAGAAGCAACTCGACGTGGGGCCATCGAAGGAGTCGTGACTCGCAGGTACCCTTGGCTTGCCGAAGGGGGCTGCGGTTCTCGCCGGACCACCTCGTGCGGTTTCGGGGCAGATTGCAGGTGCAATCGCGAGCTGCGCATAGACTCTTGACGGGCGCTTGACCTTTCCATGATTGGAAGGTTAAGACTGCTAGCAACACCAGGAGCGCGCCATGCAACCGTCGCACGGGCATCACGACCACGGCGCGACTCACTCGCATCACCATCAGCCCTCCGGCGGCCAACCGACGCCGACCGCGACGCCAGGCCGGCAGGTCGAATACACGTGCCCGATGCATCCGCAGATCCGCCAGATCGGGCCCGGTCACTGCCCCATCTGCGGCATGGCGCTGGAGCCGGTCGTTGCGACCGAGGAGACCGGCGCGAGCCCCGAGCTGCGCGACATGACGCGCCGGTTCTGGATCGGCACGGCGTTGACGTTGCCGGTCTTCGCGTTGGAGATGGGTGCGCACGTCGTCGACATCCACCATCTCGTCGCGCAGCAGGCCTCCAACTGGATTCAGTTGCTGCTGGCCACGCCGGTGGTGCTGTGGGCCGGGTGGCCGTTCTTCACTCGCGCGGTCGCGTCGGTGAAGAACCGCAGCCTCAACATGTTCACGCTGATCGCGCTCGGCACCGGTGCCGCATGGCTCTACAGCATCGCGGGCACGCTGGCGCCGGGGCTGTTCCCGGCGGCGCTGCGCGGCGACGGCGGGGCGGTGGCGGTGTACTTCGAGGCGGCGGCGGTCATCACGGTGCTCGTGCTGCTGGGGCAGGTGCTCGAGCTGCGAGCGCGCGAGAAGACCTCAGGTGCCATCAAGGCACTGCTCGGATTGGCCCCGAAGACCGCCGTCAAGGTGAACGCCGACGGCAGTGACGAGACGGTGCAGGTCGACTCGATTCATGTCGGCGACTCGCTGCGCGTTCGCCCCGGCGAGAAGGTGCCGGTTGACGGCGAAGTGGTCGATGGCAAGGGCACGCTTGACGAATCGATGGTCACCGGTGAGCCGATGCCGGTGGCCAAGGCGCCCGGTTCCAAGGTCACCGCCGGCACGCTCAATCAGACCGGAGGCTTCGTGATGCGCGCCGAGAAGGTCGGCGCCGACACGCTGCTCGCGCAGATCGTGCACATGGTGGCGGCGGCGCAGCGCAGTCGAGCGCCGATCCAGCGCATGGCCGACCAGGTGGCTGGCTGGTTCGTGCCGCTGGTGATCGCCGTGGCGGCGCTCACGTTCGTCGCCTGGTTCGTCTGGGGGCCGAGCCCGGCCTTCTCGTATGCGCTGGTCGCCGCGGTGGCGGTGCTGATCATCGCGTGCCCTTGCGCGTTGGGGCTGGCCACGCCGATGTCGATCATGGTCGGTGTCGGCCGCGGTGCACAGCACGGTGTGCTCATTCGCGACGCCGAGGCGCTCGAGCGGATGGAGAAGGTCGACACGCTGGTGGTCGACAAGACCGGCACGTTGACCGAAGGGCGACCTCGCGTCGTGCACGTGGAACCGGCGGCCGGCCACGACGCCGACCGCGTGCTGCAGCGGCTGGCCAGCGTCGAGCGGGCCAGCGAGCATCCGCTGGCCGCTGCGATTGTGGCGGCTGCTCAGGAACGCCAGCTCGCGCTGAGCAGCGTCGCAGACTTCGACTCGCCGGTTGGCAAGGGCGTGGTCGGCACGGTGGACGGCGAGCACGTGGTCTGCGGCAGCGCCAAGTTCCTGGCCGAGTTCGGCATCGACGTCGCGTCGTTGGATGCCAGCGCCGAGCGGCAGCGCAGCAAGTCGGCCACCGTCATCTTCGTGGCCATCAATCGCCGCCTGGCCGGTTTCGTGGCGATCGCCGATCCGATCAAGGCGACCACGCCGCAGGCCCTCGACGCGCTGCGGCGCGCCGGCGTGCGCATCGTGATGCTCACCGGTGACGGCCGGACGACGGCGCAGGCCGTGGGCCGCGAACTCGGCATCGACGAGGTGGTCGCCGAAGTGTTCCCCGAACACAAGGCGCAGGTGGTGCAGCGGCTGCTGCACGAAGGCCGCGTGGTGGCGATGGCGGGCGACGGCGTCAACGACGCGCCCGCGCTGGCGGCGGCGCAGGTCGGCATCGCGATGGGCACCGGCACCGACGTGGCGATGGAAAGCGCCGGCGTCACGTTGCTCAAGGGCGACCTGCTGGGCATCGTGCGCGCGCGCAAGTTGTCGCGCGCAACGATGCGCAACATCCGGCAGAACCTCTTCCTCTCTTTCGCCTACAACGTCGCCGGCATTCCACTGGCCGCCGGCGTGCTGTATCCGATGTTCGGGCTGCTGCTGTCGCCCGAAGTGGCCGCCGCGGCGATGGCGCTGTCGTCGGTGAGCGTGATCGGCAATGCGCTGCGTCTGCGCCGCGTCAAGGTCGACGAGCCTGCGTGATGCGATAAGAGCGATGGAGCCGGTGCACGGCGACGAGGTCACGATGAGTTTTCCGCTGCACGAAGAGACGTCGGTTCACGTGAACGCGGACCTGGCGACCCTGTTCGACCATCTGGACGATCCGCGTCGGCTCGGCGGCCACATGGAAAAGCCCTCGTGGCGCACGCTCGGTAGCGCGATGAGGTACAGCCTCGACGAGCATCAGGGACGCAGCGTGGGGTCGGTCATCACGCTCACCGGACAGATCGTCGGCGCCCCGCTGTACCTGCGGGAGGTCGTGTGCGAGCGGTCCCCGCCGCAACGCAAGGCTTGGCAGACGACAGGCCAGCCACACCTGATCGCCATCGGCGGCTATCGCATGGGCTTCGAGATCGCCCCCGACGCGTTGGGTTCAACGCTCACCATCTTCATCGACTACGAATTGGGAGGCCTGCGGCCGAGGTGGCTGGGGCGAGCGCTGGGCCGGTGGTACGCGCGCTGGTGTGTCAACCAGATGGCGAGGGACGCCCAAGTACGGTTCTCGTCGCCGTCGCCTGCAACGGCCAGCGGCTGAACCGTGGACATCGTTGCGCATGGATTGTGGGCGGGCCTGGGGGTCGCCATGGCGCGACAGCGGTGGGCCATCGGCCGCCGCGAAGCGATCGCCACACTGGTGCTCGCAACCGCTCCCGACGTCATGCAATTGGCGCCGTTGCTCGGAGGGATCTTCACGCGTGATGGGGTGGCTCTGATCGCGGCCTACGCGACGGCGTTGCCAGGCCTCGAACCCACGCTGCCACCCACCGTGGCGTTCGCGGTTCACCATCTGCACTGCGCGCTGCACAGCGCGGTGGTCGCCGCCGCGGTCACGTTGGCCGTCTGGCTGACCACGCGTTCGATCTGGATCCCGCTGCTCGGCTGGTGGTCGCACATCGTGATCGACGCGTTCACGCACTCCCGCGACTTCTACCCCGTGCCGGTGTTCTACCCGTTCAGCGATTGGGGCTTCGACGGCCTGGCGTGGAACACGCCTTGGTTCCTCGTGGCCAACTACGCCGCGATCTGCGTCGTGGCGGCGTTGGTGGTCGTTGCTCCGAGGCCAGGCCCGAGATCCAGGGCCAGCTAAGTCGGCGCGTCGCGCTGGCGGCGCGGCTTACGAATGAGAGTTCGCTACGCCGCGATGCGCTCGATGTCGCCCGGCTTCCAGCTCTTGTCGAAGAACGGCTGCAGCGGGCCGTAGAAGCGCAGGATCGGGAACCAGCCGCGGTCGGGCAGCGTCTTGATCCAGTTGTGCTCCTTGCCGACCGGCGCGGCGTCGGGTCCGAAGTAGACGTCGATGGAGCCGTCGATGTTGGCTTGCGGCTTCGAGTACATGCTCACGGTGGGAAAGCGCTGGCCGTTCTGCAGCATCGAGCGGCTCATCGCGTCGTAGACGATCACCGACCAGAAGTCCTTGACCGGCGGATCGGGCGGGATGCGCAGGCGATACGACTTGTGGCCCTGGAGGTATTCGCCTTTGGCGTCACGCGGCGTCCAGATGTACTGCGACCCGGCGCCCACCACTTTGGAGGCCATCGCCGGCGTGTTGCCGGTGGCGGCGTAGGCGAACGCTGCGCGGCGGTCGAGGTTTTCGTAGCCCTGGCTGTCGAACAGGTGGCTGCCGCCGACGAACGCGGCCTGCCAGCGCCGATCGGGATACACGAGCGCGTCAGGGTCGCGGCCGCCGTAGCAGATCATGCGCGCCATCGCAGCACCGACGCGCGCGGCTTCACTGAGCAACGCGCGGCGCGCGCCGGCGGGCTCGAAGGGCTGCCCCTTCACGATGCCCATCGAGGCCAGGTAGAACCGCTGCAGTGAACCCACCGCATCGGCAGGCTCCTGCTGAACGAGGGCGTTGAGTTCGTGGAAGAACTCGAAGTCGTCGCTGTGGATGGTGTCGACGAACTTGCCCGACGCATCGGCGAAGCTGGTCGGCCGCGCCCTGTCCGCATGCGCCCACGGATAGATCTGCATCTGCCGCGAGCGCTCGCTGGCCGCACGCGGGTCGGGGTCGACCGCGCGCATCAACACCCACACGCCGTAGGTGGGCGATCGATGCACGAAGTAGCCGCTGTCGGGCACGTCACCGTGGTGGTCTGGCGGCAGCAGCAGGTAGCTGCCGCCTTCGCCCTTGTCGGGCCCGGAAACGCCACCGTCGACGATGTAGCGCATCCACATGTCGTCGAACACGCCGAGCATCTTCGGCGGCAGCTCGACGACGGTGGGGCCGTCGCCCTTGAGGTCGAGGAAGGTGATCGTGTAGACGGTGTCGGAGTTCGGCGTCAGCAGCAGCGTGTGCGCGTCGAGTAGCTCAGCCCAGATCGCGACCTGGTGGCAATGCCGGATGCCGAAGTCGGACAGCCCCTGGCGGAACTTGAACATCGACACCGCGGCCACGTTCTGCAGGTACACATCGACCGCGCGGTTGAAGGTGAGCAGGTCGCCGAGCTGTTGCACCGACTGCGCGGTGGGGTAGCCGCCGACGAACTCGAAGCGGCCGACACGGCTGTCGACGGTCTCGGTCCCGAGCCAGTGATGCATCTCGGAGACGGGTGGCTGCGGCGGCATGGCGCGCTCCATCGATGGGCAACAACGACGCACAGCATGGCCACCTCGACCGCGCTCGGCAATTGGACCTTGGGCCATCGGCGACTCGGCCTAGCCCCGGCTTCAGCCAACGACGCCCGCGTTCTGCGTCAGCGAAGGAGCGCCACGTGGTCAACCCTTCTTCAGCTCGGACGCGCTCAGCACCTTCCACTTGCCCTCGACCTGGCACAGGTTCAGCACGTTGCTGCCCTTGCGGTCACCGGCCTCGTTGCTGACCCGGATCTGGCGGCACGGGTGATCCTGCCAGGTGAACAGCTTGATCACCTTCAGCTCGCCGCGGCTGCCGCTGACCGGGTTCTGCCACTTGACGGTCTCGCCGGCCGGCGTCTCCGACAGCGCCTTCTTCGACGCGTCGAGGAACAGTCGCAGGTCTTCATCGTTGAAGCGCTCGGCCGGCGTGTTCTTCAGCAGGCCGACCCAGTTCTGCGCCAGCGCGGGCGCGCACAGCGCGACCAGCCAGGCGGCGACGATCGGGGCCCACTTCGTCGTGTGCTGCTGCAGCGCCATCGGTTGCACTCCGTCGTTTCGGTGGCGCGCAGTGTAGGTCCGGTTCGACGCGCCGAACTGCCCTACGATGCGAGACTCGATGCGTCACACCGCGCCCGGGCTGTTTGCGATCGCCGCGCTGGCACTGCCCGGTTGCTCCAGCGACAAGCCGGCCAGCTATCAGGGCTATGTCGAGGGCGAGTACGTGCACGTCGCGTCGGCGGTCGGCGGCCGGCTCGAGAAGCTGCTGGTGCAGCGCGGACAGACGATCGGCGACAGGGCGCCGCTGTTCAACCTCGAGGCCGAGGCCGAGACCGCGGCCAAGCAGCAGGCCGACGAGCAGCTCAAGGCCGCGCAGGCACAGCTCGCCGATTTGAAGCTCGGCAAGCGCAAGGTCGAGCTCGACGTGGCGCAGGCGCAGCTCGCGCAGGCGGTGGCCGCCGAAGAGCAGGCCACGCAGCAGGTCAATCGCGACGAGGCGCAGTTCGAGATCGGCGGCATCGCGCGCGCGCAGCTCGACGACTCGCGCGCCAACCAGGCGGTCAAGGCGGCGCGCGTGCGCGAGCTCGCCGGCCAGGTGCAGGTGTCGCGGTTGCCGGCGCGCGACGAGCAGATCCGCGCGCAGGACGCGCAGGTCGCCGCCGCGCGCGCGGTGTCGACGCAGGCGAGCTGGCGTCTCGACCAGAAGCGCGTGTTCGCGACGCAAGGCGGCCTGGTGGTCGACACGCTGTACCGCGAGGGCGAGTGGGTCAACGCCGGCAGCCCGGTGGTGCGCATGCTGCCGCCGGGCCATCTGAAGGTGCGTTTCTTCGTGCCGCAGGCGGTGGCCGGTGCGCTGAAGCCCGGCCGCGCGGTGCGCCTGCACTGCGACGGCTGCGAGACCGACATCAGCGCAGTCGTCAGCTACATCGCCACCGAGCCCGAGTACACGCCGCCGGTCATCTACAGCAACGAGACGCGCGCCAAGCTGGTGTTCATGGTCGAGGCGCGCCCGGCCGCCGACAAGGCGCAGGCGCTGCGGCCGGGCCAGCCGGTGGTGGCGACGTTGCAATGAACGCCGCCCGGCCGCTTCGAAGGCGGTCGCTCCCCCGGAGCCACGAAGGGGCTCGTGCGGAGCCCCGGGGGACGGCACGCAGTGCCAAGGGGGCTCAATGAACGCTGGCGCCGCCAGCGACGCGCCGGCGATCGATGTGCGCGGGCTCAACAAGCATTTCGGCGACAAGCACGTCGTCAGGGACCTCTCGCTGCAAGCCGACCGCGGCGAGATCCTCGGCTTCCTCGGCCCCAACGGCAGCGGCAAGACGACCTCGATCCGCATGATGTGCGGCCTCTTGACACCCGACTCCGGTGAGGGCACCTGCCTCGGGTTCGACATCCGCCGCCAGAGCGACCAGATCAAGCGCCGCGTCGGCTACATGACGCAGCGCTTCTCGTTCTGGGAGGACCTGTCGATCCGCGAGAACCTCGACTTCGTGGCCCGCATCTACGAGATGTCGCAGCGCAGGCAGGCCGTCGATCGCGCGCTCGATGCGCTCAACCTCGCGGCGCGCGCGACGCAGCTGGCCGGCGCGCTGTCGGGCGGCTGGAAGCAGCGCCTCGCGCTGGCCGCGTGCATGCTGCACCAGCCCGAGCTGCTGTTGCTCGACGAGCCGACCGCCGGCGTCGACCCCAAGGCGCGACGCGAGTTCTGGGAGGAGCTGCACGCGCTGGCCGCGCGCGGCATCTCGATCCTCGTCAGCACGCACTACATGGACGAAGCCGAGCGCTGCCACAAGCTCGCCTACATCGCGTACGGTCAGCTGATGGCGCAGGGCACCGCACAGGAGATCATCGCCAGCCAGGGGCTGTCGACGTGGGCGGTGTCGGGCGGCGATCTGGCGACGATCGGCGAGCGGCTGCAGCGCGAGCCCGCCGTCGAGCAGCTGGCGGCGTTCGGCGCCGCGCTGCACGTCACCGGCCGCGACGGCGCCGCGCTCGAAGCGGCGCTGCGACGTGCGACCGCCGGCAGCGCGAGCAAGATCGAGCCCGCCGAGACGGGGCTCGAAGACGTGTTCATCCACCTGATGAACCGCTCGGCCGACAACTACGCGGCGCATCGATGACGCGCTTCTCGTTCTCGCGCTGGTGGGGCATCGTGCTGAAGGAGTTCCTGCAGCTGCGGCGCGACCGCGTCACCTTCGGCATGGTGATCGGCGTGCCGATCATCCAGCTGGTGCTGTTCGGCTACGCGATCAACACCGACCCCAAGCACCTGCCGACCGCGGTGGTGATCCACGAGCCGAGCGAGTTCACGCGCAGCTACCTCGCCGCGATGAAGACCAGCGGCTACT
>DASTZF010000315.1:0-4571 GCA_035764445.1 Burkholderiaceae bacterium | reverse complement strand
ACCGAGCAGGAGCTTGCCCATGCTCAGGCCTTCTTCTGCGGCAGCGTGATACCGGGAAAAACCTTGATCACCGCCGCGTCGTCCTCGCGGCCGAAGCCGGCGCTCGAGGCCTGCATGAACATCTGGTGCGCGGTCGAGGCCAGCGGCAGCGGAAACTTCGTTGCCCGCGCGGTGTCGAGCACGAGGCCGAGGTCCTTGACGAAGATGTCCACCGCCGACGTCGGCGTGTAGTCGGCGGCGAGCACGTGTGGCATGCGGTTCTCGAACATCCAGCTGTTGCCGGCGCTGTGCGTGATCACCTCGTATAGCGCCGCCGCGTCGACGCCCTCGCGCAGGCCGAGCGCCATCGCCTCGGCGGCCGCCGCGATGTGCACGCCGGCCAGCAGCTGGTTGATGATCTTCACCTTGCTGCCGTTGCCGGCCTGGTCGCCGAGCTTGTAGACCTGCGCCGCCATCGCGTCGAGCGCCCCGCCGGCCTTCGCGTAGGCCTCGGGGCGGCCGGCGGTCATCATCGTCATCTGGCCCGACGCTGCCTTGGCGGCGCCGCCGGAGATCGGCGCGTCGAGATACAGCACGCCGCGCTCGGCCAGCCGCTGCTCGAAGGCGATCGACACGTTGGGGTCGATGGTCGAGCACATCACGAACAGGTGGCCGGGCTTCATCGCAGCGGCGGCACCGTGCTCGCCGAACAGCACGCTGTCGGTCTGCGCGGCGTTGACCACCACGCTCACCACGACCTCGCAGCGCGCCGCCATCTCGGCCGGGCTCGCGCAGCCGACACCGCCTTCGGCGACGAACGAGCGCACCGCGTCGGGCCGCACGTCGAACACGTGCACCTCGTAGCCCGCGCGGCGCAACGAGGCCGCCATGCCGCGCCCCATGGCGCCGAGGCCGATCAGGCCGATGGGTTGGCTCACGTTCTGTCTCCGGTTGTGGTTCAGTCGATGCTGGCGCCGAGGCGGTCGGCCAGATCGAGGAGGTGGCGTGCCGCGACATCCACCGGCCCGCGAGGCCCCGTCTCGCCGCGGCCGGGGCCCTTCTCGTCGGGCCGCGCGACGTGCGCGGTGCGCAGGCCGGCGCGTGCGGCCGCGGCCAGGTCGTCGGAGTGCGCGGCGACCATCAGCACCTGCGCGGGCTCGCAATCGAACGCCGAGGCCGCGGACTGGTAGACCGCCGCCTTCGGCTTGTAGTCGCGCGCGAACTCGGCTCCGAGGATCGCGTCCCACGGCAACGCGTTGCGGCGCGCGAGATCGACCATCAGCGACACGTTGCCGTTGGAGCACGGCGCGATGCGGTAGCGTTGGCGCAGACGCCGCAGGCCCGGTGCGACGTCGGGCCACGCGTCGAGCCGATGCCACGCGAGATTGAGGTGCACCTTCGCCGCCTCGTCGAGCCCGCCGATCTCGAACGCCTTCAGCACCACCTCGAGGTTGCGCCGGTGCAGCACGTCGAGCTTGGAGAACGGGATCTTGCCCGAGCGCACTTCTTCCATTGCCGGCTGGTACTGCGCGCGCCAGGCGTCGGCGAAGGCTTGCCAGTCGACGCTGACGCCGCGCGGCGCCAGCAGCTCGCGCGCCTCGCGCGCGATCGAGCCGCGCCAGTCGACCAGCGTGCCGAACACGTCGAACACCAGCGCGCGACACGCAGTCGCTTCGGCGAGCGCCATGTCAGTGCCCGCCCGGCCGCCCGCAGGGCACCGAGCGCCCCGCGGGGACGAAACCATCGACACAGTGGGCCACGGCGTTCTCCTGAGCTCGACCCGCGCGAGCCGCGCCGCTCAGCGGCCGCGCGACTTGCGCCATGCCGCGAAGTCGTCGCGGCTCTTGTCGTCGGTGGGAGGATACAGCCCGAGGATCGAGCGGCCCTCGTTGACCTTCTCGGTGACGAAATCTTCGAACGCGGTCATCTCGAGGGCCTCGTCGGCGATCTCGTCGGCGATCGCGGCCGGGATCACCACCACGCCCTCGCCGTCGCCGACCACCACGTCGCCCGGCCACACCGCGACGTCGCCGCAGCCGATCGGCACGTTGATGTCGAGCGCCTGGTGCAACGTGAGGTTGGTCGGTGCGCTCGGTCGGTTGTGATACGCCGGGATCGCGAGCTGCGCGATCTCGGGCGAGTCGCGAAAGCCGCCGTCGGTGACGATGCCGGCGACGCCGCGCTTCATCAGCCGCGTGACGAGGATCGACCCCGCCGACGCCGCGCGCGCGTTCTTGCGGCTGTCGATCACCAACACCGCGCCGGGCGGGCACGTCTCCACGGCCTTGCGCTGCGGATGCGCGCGGTCCTGGAACACGGTGATCGGGTTCAGGTCCTCGCGCGCCGGGATGTAGCGCAGCGTGAACGCCTCGCCGACCATGTTGGGCGCCTTCGGTTCGCGCTGCGCGTTCACCGGATGCACATCCTGGATGAACTGATTGCGCAGGCCGCGCTTGAACAGCGCGGTGCAGATCGTGGCCGTGCTGACGGACGTCAGTTTCTCGCGGGTGCCGCTCTTCAGCTGGGTCATGTCAGGCGTTGCCTTCCAATTGATTGCCGGCACGCTGAATCAACCCCGACCAACGCTTGCCCTCAGCCACGAGGAAGTCGCTGGTCTCCTTGGGGCTCGAGGTCATCACCTCGGCGCCGGCGGCCGACAGCTTGGAGCGGATATCGGGCATGCGGATCACCGTGACGAGCGCCGACGCCAGCTTCTCGGCGGCGGCCTTGTTCATCGTGGCGGGAATCGCGACGCCCTGGTAGGTGCCGGATTCGAAGTCCTTGACGCCCTGCTCGGCGATCGTCGGCGCGTCGGGCAGCAACGCCATGCGCGTGCGCTTGGAGATGCCGAGCAGCTTCAATCGCCCGGCCTGCACCAGCGGCAAGGTGGCGAGCATGCCGTTGAGCACCAGCTGCGTGTTGCCCGCAGCGACGTCGCCGATCGACTGCGCGCCGCCGCGAAACGGCACGTGCACGAACTTCATGCCGGTGGCCAGCGCGATCTCGACCGCCCCGAGGTGGTTGGCCGAGCCGATGCCCGACGACGCGATGTTGATCGGCTTCTTCTTCGACAGCTCGGCCATCTCTTGGACGTTGTTGGCCGGGATCGACGGGTGCGTGCACAGCAGGTGCGGGGAGTAGGCGAGCATCGTGGCGCCGGCGATCTGCGCGGGCTTGTACGGCAGCGCCCTGTCCATCACCGCGTTGATCGCCAGCGCCGACATGTCGCTCAGCAGCACGGTGTGCTCGTTGGTCGATTGCGCGACCGCGGCCGCACCGACCGCGCCGTTGGCGCCGGTCTTGTTCTCGACCACCACCGTGATCTTGAGCATGTCGCCCAGCGGCGCGCTGATCAGGCGTGCGATCACGTCCGACGTGCCGCCGGGCGCAAAGGGCACGATGATCGACAGCGGCCTGTCGGGCCAGGCAGCAGCCAGCGACGGCAACGGCAAGGTGGCGACCGCGGTGGCGCCAAGCCGCTTCAGCGCAGTGCGACGCGTGTGCATGGACGTGTTCCTCGTCGTGGGGATGGGGCCCGAAGGTCAGAAGATCACCGGCTCGCTCACCGGCGCGCCGAAGCTGGTCTCGAGAAAGTCGAAGTCGCAGCCCTCGTTGGCCTGCAGGATGTGACGGCTGAACATCCAGCCGTAGCCGCGCTCGAAGCGCGGCGCGGGCGGCTTCCACGCCGCCTTGCGACGCGCAAGCTCGTCGTCGCTGACTTCGAGGTGGATGCGCCGCGCCGGCACGTCGACCGTGATGCGGTCGCCGGTCTTCACCAGCGCGAGCGGCCCGCCGACGTAGGCCTCGGGCGAGCAGTGCAGCAGGCAGCCGCCGTAGCTGGTGCCGCTCATGCGCGCATCGCTCAGGCGCAGCATGTCCTTGACACCCTGCTTCAACAGCTTGGTCGGGATCGGCAGCATGCCCCACTCGGGCATGCCGGGGCCGCCCTGCGGGCCGGCGTAGCGCAGCACCAGGATGTCGTCGCCGCTGACGTCGAGATTCGGATCGTCGACCGCCTTCTTCAGCGACGGATAGTCGTCGAACACCAGCGCGCGGCCGCTATGCTTGAGCAGCCGCGGATCGCACGCGCTCGGCTTGATGATCACGCCGTCGGGCGCCAGGTTGCCGCGCAGCACCGCGAGCGCGCCCTCGGCGTAGATCGGTTTGTTCAACGGCCGGATCACGTCGTCGTCGAACACCTCGGCGCCCTGGATGTTGTCGCCCAGCGTGCGGCCGTTGACCGTCATCGCGCCGAGCTTCAAGTGCGGCGCGATGCGCGTCATCAACGCGCGCATGCCGCCGGCGTAGTAAAAGTCCTCCATCAGGTAGGTGTCGCCGCTCGGTCGGATGTTGGCAATCACCGGCACCTTGCGGCTGGCGGCGTCGAAGTCGTCGAGCGTCACCGCCAACCCGGCGCGACGCGAGATGGCCACCAGATGGATGATCGCGTTGGTCGAGCAGCCCTCGGCCATTGCCACCGCGATGCCGTTGTGGAAGCTGTCGCGCGTGAGCAGCCTGGCGGGCGTCAGATCGTCCCACACCATCTGCACGATGCGGCGCCCGCACTCGGCGCTCATGCGGATGTGGTTGGC
>DASTZF010000314.1:0-2266 GCA_035764445.1 Burkholderiaceae bacterium | reverse complement strand
AAGGCCTGCACGTCGGCCAGGGCTGCGGGGTCGACGCGCCGGCCCTTGGGTGCCTGGCGCTTGCGGCGGCGACCAGGGGCGGCCAGCACGATCGGAATCGTCGGATGGTTCAACGAGGCACGCTTGTCGGAAAAGCAACAGCACGCACTATCGCTGCACCGCGGCAACCCTGTCCAATGCTTTGGCTGAACATGGCGATTCGCCTTCGTGATGGCCTCGGTCGAGTCGCTGCCGCGGTGCGCCATGGCAGCTGCAGCGGCGGCGCAGTAGAGTGACTCGTTTGCTATGAGCCACGTGACCGCTTCGTCAGCCGAGCGACCGACCAGCGACCGTCTGAGCGACGGTTGGCAACGCAGCGCCGTGCTGATCGTCGACGACGAAGAGGGCATGCGCAACTTCCTCGGCAAGACCCTCGAGCGCCGCTGTGGCCAGGTGATGCTCGCCGCCAGCGCCGAGCAAGCCGACGCGCTGGCGCAAGCGCATCGTTTCGACCTGGTGATCCTCGACATCACGCTGCCCGGCAAGAACGGCATCACCTGGCTGCGCGAGCTGCGCGAGCAGGGCTACTCGGGCGAGGTGATCCTGATCACCGCCTTCGCCGACCTCGAGACCGCGATCGAGGCGCTGCGCGCCGGCGCGTCGGACTTCATCCTGAAGCCTTTTCGCGTCTCGCAGATCCTCAATGCGGTGAAGCACAGCCTCGAGCGCTCGCACCTGAAGCGCGAGAACTGGGTGCTGCGACGCACGCTGCGCCAGCGGGTGGCGCCGATGGACGCCTTGATCGGCGACTCCGCAGCGATGCGCGCGCTGCGCGCGTCGCTGCTGCGTGCGGCGGCAGTGGCCAGCACCGTGCTGCTGACCGGCGAATCGGGCACCGGCAAGGAGCTCGCGGCGCGTGCCCTGCACAACGACAGTCCGCGGGCACGCGCGCCGTTCGTGCCGGTAGCCTGCGCGACCATGTCGCCCGATCGCATCGAGACCGAGCTGTTCGGCCACGCCAAGGGCGCCTTCGCCGGCGCCACCCGAAGCCGCGACGGTCTGCTGTACTACGCGCAGGGCGGTACGCTGTTCCTCGACGAGGTGGCCGAGCTGCCGCTGCCGGTGCAGGCCGCACTGCTGCGCGTGCTCGACGATCGCCGCATCCGTCCGGTGGGCAGCGAGCAGCAGATCACGGTGGACGTGCGGATCATCGCGGCCACCAACCGCCGCCTGGCCGACGAGGTGGCCGCGGGCCGCTTCCGCAAGGATCTCTACTACCGGCTGCAGGTCGTCGAGATCGCACTGCCGCCGCTGCGCGAGCACAAAGACGACATCCCGGGGCTGACGGCGCACTTCATCCAGAGCCTGGCGCCACAGCTCGGCGTCGAGCCGATCGACGTGTCCGGCGCCGAAATGGACTACCTGTGCCAGTACCACTGGCCGGGCAACGTGCGCGAGCTGCGCAACCTGATCGAACGCTCGCTGATCCTCGGCTCGCTGAACCTGTCGGCGTTGTACCCGGGCGAAGCCAAGCCGGCGCTGCAAGGCGCGCAGTCGCCGACCGACCTGCATGAGCTGGAGAAGCGCCACATCCTGGCCGTGCTCGATTCGGTCGCCGGCGACAAGACGCGCGCCGCGCAGCTGCTCGGCATCTCGCGGCGCACGCTCGAACGGCGCTGCGCCGAGTGGGCGTGATCCACTGGCGCGGCTTTCGCTCGCTGTCGATCCGCCACAAGCTGCTGGCGCTGGGACTGCTGCCGCTGTTGCTGGCGCTCCCGCTGCTGGCGCTGATCCTGATCGTCTGGGGCGATTCGGCGCTCGACGCGCTGCTGATCACCAAGATCCGCAGTGACTTGGGGGTCGCAAACGGCTACTTCGACCGCGTGCAGGCCGAGGTCGGCGCCAGCACGCTGGCGGTGGCGCAATCGCATGCGCTGGCCGACGCGATCGGCCGCGACGACAAGGCCGGGTTGGCCAAGCTGCTGGCCCGGGCCAAGCAGCAGCACGCGCTGGAGTTTCTCGAACTGCTGCCGCCGGACGCTGCTGCCGTGACCGCCACCAACCACCTCGCCGGCGAAGGCTTGGCGCGGGTCGAGCTGCTCGAGGGCACGCAGTTCGAACGCATCGCGCCCGAGCTGGCCGCCCGGGTGCCGGTCAAGCTGCTGCCCACGCGCAATGCCGCGCCCAGCGACAAGACCAGCGAGGACCGCGCGATGGTGATGCTGGCGCTGGCGCCGGTGCGCGCGCTCGACGGCCGGGCGCTCGGCCTGCTGCGCGGCGGCGTGCT
>DASTZF010000313.1:0-17568 GCA_035764445.1 Burkholderiaceae bacterium | reverse complement strand
CGCCGCACCACGTAGACGCGCCGCACCAGCGCCGGCGCGTGCAGCGGCCGGGTGGCGAGCTGCGGGTCGGCAAAGTGGAACAAGGTCAGCGACGGCACGATCGTGATGCCGAGGCCGGCACGCACCATGCCGGCCACGGTGCTCAGCTGGTCGAGTTCGATCATCGTGCGCAGCTGCGTCGGATAGATCGCGGTCTCGACGTACTGCCGTACGCTGCTCGAGCGCGCGAGTTGCACGATCGGGTATGGCGCCAGGTCCTTCAGCTCGATGCGGCCGCGCCGGCGCGCCAGGGCGTGGTCGCGCGGGCACACCAGGTGGAACGCGTCGCGACAGAACTCCTCGGTGTGCAGCTCGGGTGTCGCGGTGCGGGTCGACGCGAGCGCGAAGTCGGCGCTGCCGGCGCGCACGCGCTCGATGCAGGCATCCGACAGCACATCGGCGACATCGATCTCGATGCCCGGGTACGTCCGATGGAACTTCGCCAGCAGCGGCGGCAGCCAGCCCGCGGCCAGCGACGGCAGCAGCGCGATCGCCACCCGGCCGCGCCGCCGCGCCGCGTGGTCGCGCACGTCGGCCAATGCGGCCTCGGCGTCGCGCAGCAGGCGCTGCGCGGGCTCGATCAGCACGCGGCCTTCGGCGGTGAGCTCGACGCTGCGCGTCGTGCGGTCGAACAGGCGCGCGCCGAGCGAGCCCTCGAGCGCACGCACCAGCGCCGAGAACGCTGGCTGCGACAGGTGGCACCGCGCGGCCGCGCGCGTGAAGTTGCGCAGCTCAGCCAGCGTGAGGAACGCGTTCAGCTCGCGCGTGGTCAGATTGATCGCCATTGCGGATCAATGTATCGCATCTTTCGATTTCACAGATTTGCAGCGGCTACCTACAGTGGCGTGCATGGCCTCGTCGTCGTCGCTTCTGCGCATCGGTTGTGCGGCCGGTTTCTCCGGCGACCGCACCGATGCGGCCGGCCCGGTGGTCGATGCGCTGATCGCCACCGGTGGTCCGGCGGTGCTGATCTTCGAGACGCTGGCCGAGCGCACGCTGGCGCTGGCGCAGCTGGCGCGGCGGCAGGATCCGGATGCCGGCTACGAACCGCTGCTCGACGCGATGCTGGCGCCGGTGCTCGCCAGGTGCCTGCGCGGCGGCGTGCGCATCGTCAGCAACTTCGGCGCCGCCAATCCGCGCGGCGCGGCGCTGCACATCCGCGCGCTGGCGCGCGAGCACCGCCTGCCGACACCTCGCATCGCGGTGATCCACGGCGATGACGTGTCGGGACCCGAGCACCGCGGCGTGCTGCAGTGCGCGCTGGGGACGGCACTCGAAGGTCGCGACGTCGTCAGTGCGAACGCGTACCTCGGCGCCGAGCCGATCGCCGACGCGCTGAACGCCGGTGCCCAGATCGTGGTCGGGGGGCGCATCGCCGATCCGTCGCTGACGGTGGGGCCGGCGCTCGCGCACTTCGGCTGGGCCCGCGACGATTGGGACCGCCTCGGCCGCGCGACGATGGCCGGCCACCTGCTCGAATGCGGCACGCAGGTGAGCGGCGGCTACTACGCCGACCCTGGCCTGAAAGACGTCCCCGGCATGGCGAGCCTCGGCTATCCGATCGCCGAGATCGACGAGCACGGCCACTGCACGATCACCAAACCCGCTGGCACCGGCGGCCGCGTCGACGAGCACACCGTCAAGGAGCAGCTGCTCTACGAGGTGCACGACCCGGCCGCGTACCTGACGCCCGACGTGGTGGCCGACATCGGCGGCGCGCGCGTCGAGGTGGTCGGCACAGACCGCGTCCGCGTGGTCGGCGTGCGTGGACACCTACGCACCGACACGCTGAAGGTCAACGTCTGCTTCGCGAGCGGCTGGCTGGCCGAGGGCGAGATCTCGTACGCCGGCGCGCGGGCCGAAGCGCGCGCACGGCTGGCCGCCGACGTGCTGCGCGAGCGGCTGCGCGCCGTGGGCGCGCTGCGCGCCGACTTGATCGGCGTCGCCAGCATCTTCGGCGACGACGACGGCCGCTGGCTCGCGGCCACCCCCGCGGGCGCGGCGCGCGACGTGCGGCTGCGCATTGCGCTGCGCCACGTCGAACGCGCCAGCGCCGAGCAACTGGTGCGCGAAGTGACTGCGCTGTACTGCTGCGGCCCCGCCGGCGGCGGCGGCGTGCGCACCGCGCTCAAGCCCACGCTCGGCACGCTGTCGTGCCTGCTGCCGCGCGAGCGCGTGCGCGCGACCTTCGAGATGCTCGACTGATGGCCAGTGGGACCGACACGACGATCACCGTGCCGCTGTGGCGCGCCGCGCACGGCCGCACCGGCGACAAGGGCAACCGCTCGAACATCAGCGTGATCGCGTGGGCGCCCGAGCTGTACCCGTTGCTCGTCGAGCAGATTGGCGAGGCAGTGGTGGCGCGGCAGTTCGCGCATCGCCGCCCGAGCCGCGTGCAGCGCTTCCTGCTGCCCGATCTGCACGCGATCAACTTCGTGCTCGACGACGTGCTCGACGGCGGCGTCAACGACGCGCTCAACCTCGACAGCCACGGCAAGTCGCTGTCGTTCCTGCTGCTCGACCTGCCGCTGCGCGTGCCGACCCCGCTCGCACCTCTGCTGCGCGGGCCCGAATCCACCGTGTGAACTCCAGGAGACCTCCGATGACTCTTCACCTGTCCCGACGTGCGCTGATCGCCGCAGTCGCTGCGGCCGCGATCGCACCAGCGGTATGGGCGCAGACCTATCCGGCCAAGCCAGTGACCTTCATCGTGCCATTCGCCGCCGGCAGCGCGACCGACCAGCTGGCGCGCGCGCTCGGCCAGTCGATCACCGAGCAGACCAAGCAGGCGGTGGTGGTCGACAACAAGGCCGGGGCCAGCGGCATGCTCGCCGCGCAGGCGGCGGCACGCGCGCAGCCCGATGGCTACACCGTGCTGATCACCACCAACACCACGCACGCCGCCAACGAGCACCTGTACAAGAAGCTGCCCTACGACCCGGTGAAGGATTTCGCGCCGGTCAGTGGCCTCGGCAAGGGTGGCCAGGTGCTGGTGGTGGCGGCCGGCGCGCCGTACAAGAGCGTGAAGGACCTGCTCGACTTCGCGAAGAAGAACCCCGGCAAGCTGACGTTCGGTAGCGGCAGCTCGTCGAGCCGCATCGCCGGCGAGCTGTTCCAGCAGATGAGCGGCACCGAGTTGCTGCACGTGCCGTACAAGAGCAACCCGCTGGCGATCACCGACCTGCTGGGCGGCCAGATCGCGATGATGATCACCGACACCTCGACCGGCGTGCCGCAGATCAAGGCCGGAAAACTGCGTGCGCTCGGCGTGTCGACCACCAAGCGGCTGCCGATGCTGTCCGACGTGCCGACGATCGACGAAGCCGGCATCAAGGGCTACGACATGGGCTACTGGTTCGCGGCGTACGTGCCCGCGCAGACGCCGGCGCCGGTGGTCGCTCGCCTGAACGAGTTGCTGCATGCGGGCCTGAAGACGCAGGCCGCGAAGGCCTTCTTCGAGACCAGCGGCGGCGAGCCTTTCCCCACCACGCCAGAACAGCTCGCGAAATTCCAGGCGGAAGAAGCGGCCAAGTGGGGCCGCGTGATCAAGAAGGCGGGCATCGAACCGGAATGAGCGCGACCGCGAGCCGCTGAACGCGCGCGCTGCACAATGCAGCGCATGCCGTTCACCCCTGCCGTCACACCCGAGTTCCCTGCCACGCCCGACGCGTGGTGCTTCGCGTTCGTCGAGGGCCAGTTGCTGCTGCTCGAACAGCACGATGGCCACGGGCTCGCACCGCTGCCGTGGTCGACGTTCGAGCCGCTGCAGCCTGCGCGCCACTTCTTGGGCCGGCTCGACGGCGTCGACTGCTGGGCGTTCACGCTGAGCGCGGTGCCGCCGGGCTACAAGCGCTCGCCGCTGCGCGCCGCGATGATGCAGTTCGGCGAGCCGTTGATGGGCATCGCTGGCCGCGCCGCGCAGGTGCTCGAGTGGGACCGTGCGCACCGCTTCTGCGGCGTCTGCGGCACCCCCACCGAGCTGCAACGCAACGAGCGCTCGCGCAAATGCCCGGCGTGCGGCCATACCGCGTACCCGCGCCTGAGCCCGGCGATGATGGTGCTGGTGTGGCGTAAAGGCGAAGTGCTGCTCGCGCGCTCGCCGCACTACGTGCCCGGCGTCTACAGCGCGCTGGCCGGCTTCGTCGAGGCCGGCGAGTCGTTGGAGCAATGCATCCACCGCGAGGTAGCCGAGGAAGTGAGCGTGCAGGTGACCGACCTGCGCTACTACGGCAGCCAGAACTGGCCGTTTCCGCACAGTCTGATGGTGGCGTTCACGGCACGCTGGGTCGGCGGCGAGATCGTCAAGCAGGACGACGAGATCGAAGACGCCAACTGGTACGCGCTCGACGCGCTGCCCAAAATCCCGCCGCGCTTTTCGATCTCGGGGCACTTGATCCGCGACACGGTGGTCGCGATGGGCGGCCCCGAGCCGGGCGCCACTGCGTCGCCCGTGCGCTGACAGCGGGCCGTGAGGCCGCTGCGGCGGAGGCTGACTTCGCGGCAGCGAAGTCAAGGCGCGCAGCGCCGGCCGAAGCCAAAGCGGCCGGTCAAACCGTCTTCAGCACCTCGGTCGCCCGCGCGGCATCGTCCTGCGAATCGAGCGCCAGGTAGGCGACGAACTGCCGGCCGATCACAGAGGCCGAGAAGCCACGCAAGTTGATGCCGGCGTCGGCCAGCTTCTGCGTCAGCGTCGCCGCGACGCCGGCCTGGTCGGGGCCCAGCACCCGCACGCTGTGCAGGCTGTGCGTGACGTTGAACCCCACCTGCGCAGCAGCGCGGATCTCGCGGCCGTTCTGCAGCGGCGTGACGAATACGACGCCGGTGCCCGGCTTCTCCGGGCTTCGCCGCGCGATGACGAGCTGCAGATCGGCACCCGCTTCGCGCAGCGCGGTCAACACGCCCGCAAGACCGCCGGGCTTGTCCTCGACTGTCGCGGCCCAGACATCGGCACGTTCAACGAGCAGGTCCATGGTGTCCTCCGGAAACGCTGGAAGAACCGACACGCTAGATCACCCGTGCACATCGATCAAGCCTGCGCACGCTGTGGCAATTCGACCGCCGCAGGCCTAATATCGCCGCTCAGTCTGCAGGCGCGCCGCCGCCGGCGGTGCCCGGTTCGATTTTGGCTCTCAGAGGTCAGCAACTTCGAGGGGAACCGCCATGTCGAAGCACAAGCCCGCTCGCTCGGCGCCGCAGCCGGCCGATGTGTCCGAAGCGCAGATCGCTGTGCACTGGCCCGAGGAAGACGCGATCGCGGCACCGAACCGCTTCATCGCGCAGGCCAACCTCACCGACCCTGCGGTCTTCGAGCGCTTCTCGCTCGAGCGCTTTCCCGAATGCTTCAAGGAGTTCGCCGACCTGCTCGACTGGCACCAGTACTGGCGGCAGACGCTCGACGCGAGCAAGCCGCCGTTCTGGCGGTGGTTCGTCGGCGGGCGCATCAACGCCTGCCACAACTGCGTGGACCGGCATCTCGAACGGCACCGCAACAAGACAGCGATCCACTTCGTGCCCGAGCCCGAGGCCGAGGCGGTCCAGCACGTGACTTACCAGGAGCTGTGGATTCGCGTCAACGAGTTCGCGGCGCTGCTGCGCGACCACTGCGGCCTGAGGGCAGGCGACCGCGTGACGCTGCACATGCCGATGGTGGCGGAGCTGCCGATCACGATGCTCGCATGCGCGCGTCTGGGCGTGATCCATTCGCAGGTGTTCAGCGGCTTCAGCGGCAAGGCCTGCGGCGACCGCATCTGGGATTCGGAGAGCCGCCTGCTGATCACGATGGACGCCTACTACCGCGGTGGCAAGCTGCTCGACCACAAGGAGAAGGCCGACACCGCGGTGAGCGAAGCCGCGAAGGACGGCCACCAGGTCGAGAAGGTGCTGATCTGGCAGCGCCACCCCGGCCGCTATTCGAGCCCCACCAAGCTGACGGCGGAACGCGATCTGATCGTCAATGAGTTGCTCGCGCGGTTCAGAGGCCACCGCGTCGATCCGGTGCCGATGCCCGCCGAGGCACCGCTGTTCCTGATGTACACCAGCGGCACCACCGGGCGGCCCAAGGGCTGCCAGCATTCGACAGGTGGCTACCTCGCGTACGTGGCGTGGACTTCGAAGAACATCCAGGACATCCACCCCGAAGACGTCTACTGGTGCATGGCCGACATCGGCTGGATCACCGGTCACTCGTACATCGTCTACGGCCCGCTCGCGCTGGCCGCCTCGTCGGTGATCTACGAAGGCGTGCCGACTCACCCCGACGCTGGGCGGCCGTGGCGCATCGCCGAGGAACTGGGCGTCAACATCTTCCACACCTCACCCACCGCGATCCGCGCGCTGCGCCGCGACGGGCCCGACGAGCCGGCGAAGTACCACCACCGTTTCAAGCACATGACCACCGTCGGCGAGCCGATCGAGCCCGAGGTGTGGAAGTGGTACCACCGCGTGGTCGGCAAGGGAGAAGCGGTGATCGTCGACACCTGGTGGCAGACCGAGACCGGCGGCTTCCTGTGCAGCACGGTGCCCGGCATCCACAAGATGAAACCCGGTAGCGCCGGGCCGGCGATACCAGGCATCCATCCGGTGATCTACGACGAACAGGGCCAGGAGCTGCCCAGCGGCTCGGGCAAGGCGGGCAACATCTGCATCCGCAACCCCTGGCCCGGTGCGTTCCAAACGATCTGGAAGGATGCCGACCGCTACGTGAAGCAGTACTACTCGCGCTACTGCCGCGACCCCGACAGCAAGGACTGGCGCGACTGGCCGTACATGGCCGGCGACGGCGCGGTGCAGGCCGCCGATGGCTACTACCGCATCCTCGGCCGCATCGACGATGTGATCAACGTGGCCGGGCATCGGCTCGGCACCAAGGAGATCGAATCGGCCGCACTGGTGGTGCCAGAGGTGGTGGAGGCGGCGGTGGTGCCGGTGGCCGACGCGGTGAAGGGCAAGGTGCCCGACCTGTACGTGGCGCTGAAGCCGGGCCTGGCCGCATCGGCCGAGATCGCAGAGCGTGTATCGGCCGCGGTGGTGTCGGGCATCGGTGCGATCGCCAGGCCGCGCCAGGTGATCATCGTGCCCGACATGCCGAAAACGCGCTCGGGCAAGATCATGCGCCGCGTGCTGGCCGCCATCTCGAACCGGCAGGAGCCGGGCGACGTCTCGACGCTCGCCAACCCCGAGGTCGTCGAGCGGATCAGGGACCAGGTGCGGTAGCGCGCTGCTCGATCACCTTCATCGCCTCGCGACGCGTCAGCGGCGACAGCTGCGGCGCGTACTCGCGCAGGAACGCCTTCACCTCGTCGGGCGCGGCGTACGAGCGGCTGCGCAGCGCCCAGCCGATGCCCTTGCGGACGAAGAACTCGTTCGCGAAGCGGCTGCCGCCGATGGACGCCAGGATGCAGTCGTACAGCAGCACCGCGTCGAAGTGCGGCGGCTTCAGGCTGCGCTGACACAGTAACGCGGCGCGGCGCAGCCACAGGTCATCGCCGTGCGCCCAGCGCCGCAGCACTGGCTTGACCTCGAGCGGGTGCCGCTGCAGCAGCGGCGCGACGGCGCCGGCCGAGATGTCGTCGCAATAGTCCCACCAGGCGCCCTCGGCGATCATCACCTCGTACAGCGAAAGCATCGACAGCGCCAGCAGCTTGCGGTGCGGCCCGACGCGCGCCAGCTCCATCGCGGCATAGCGCTCCTCGCGGAAGCGCGCCTGCCGCCACAGCGTGCGCATCGCTGCGGTCAACGCCGCGCTGTCGGGCAGCGGGTGCGCTTTCGCCAGCTCGGCCGTGAGGCGACGCCGCAGCGGCGCGTCGATGCCGTAGAACGGCAGCGCCGACTTCATGTACGCCTGCATCGGGGGCGCGCGTGCGGCGTCGGCGTGCTGCGCGAACGTGGCGCGCAGCGTCTGGGCCCAGCGCGCCGCGAGACGTGCCGGTGCCGCCGTGCCGGCAGCGCGCGACATCGCCGCCCCCGTCAGCCCGCGCGCCCGCGGCCGACCCAGTAGGCCAGCACGCCGCGCAACCGCTCGGCGTTGACCGGCTTGGTGAGGAACTCGCACATGCCGGCACGCAAGGCTTCGTCGCGCTCGCTGACCAGCGCCGCCGCGGTCAGCGCGATGATCGGCGGCGCGCGTTCGCCGAGGCGCTCGCGCAGCCCGCGCGCGGCGACGTGGCCACTGAGGCGCGGCATCTGCAGGTCCATCAGCACGGCGTGGAACGGCGTGCCGTCGAGGTCGGCGGCGAGCACCGCGTCGACCACCGCCACGCCATCGTCGGCCTGGCCGACGTGCACACCCCACTGCTCGAGCAGGCCGCAGGTGATCACCATGTTGACCGGGTTGTCCTCGCCGATCAGCACGCGGGCGCCGCGCAGCACGCGCAGATCGTCGGCCTCGATGCCGGGCGCCGGGCGGGTCTGCGACTCGTGGGCCGCCGCCAGCGGCAGCTCGACCCAGAACTCGCTGCCCGTGCCGGGCGCGCTGCGCACACCGACCTGCCCGCCCATCAGGCGCGCCAGCTCGCGACAGATCGACAGCCCGAGCCCGGTGCCGCCGAAGCGCCGCGTGGTGGTCTGGTCGGCCTGCGAGAACGGCTCGAACAGGTGGTGTTGATCCGCGGCGTCGATGCCGATGCCGGTGTCGGACACCGCGACGCGCACGCCGTCGCCACGCTGGCGCGACGCCTCGATGCGCACGCCGCCGCGCTCGGTGAACTTGATCGCGTTGGAGACGAAGTTGGCGACGATCTGGCGCATGCGCGTCGCATCGCCGAGCACCGCCGCCGGCAGCGCAGGGTCGATCGCCAGCGTCATCGACAGGCCCTTGGCCTGCGCAACCGGCTGGTTGGCGTGCAGCACCGGCTCGAGGGCGTCGCTCAACCGGAACGGTGCCACGTCGATGCCGAGCTTGCCGGCTTCGATCTTCGACAGGTCGAGGATGTCGGTCAGTGTGGCCGACAGTCCTTCGGCGCTGTCGAGGATGTGTGTGAGGTAGGTGCGCCGCTGCGACTCCGGAAGCCCGTCGCGCATCGCCAGCCGCGCCAGGCCGAGCAGGCCGTTCAGCGGCGTGCGGATCTCGTGGCTGGTGTTGGCGAGGAACCTGCTCTTGGCGCGGCTGGCCGCTTCGGCCGCGTCGCGCGCGGCCGCGAGGTCCTGCTGCGCCCGATGGCGCTCGCTGACGTCCTCGGCGATCCAGATCGTGCCGCGGCCCATCGGGTCGTCGCCCTGCAGCGCGTCGGCGCGCAGGTGGCACCAGAAGCGGCTGCCGTCGCGGCGCGTGAGCTCGCGCTCGAGCACCAGCGGCTGGTCGGGATGGGCCGCTGAATCGATCCCGGCACGGTCGAGGTCGGGCCAGATCGCCGTCATCGGCTGGCCGGCCAGTGCCCCGGCGCCCCAGCCGAACATGCGCTCGAAACCGGGGTTGGCGCTGGCGATGCACGGGCCGCGCGTGAACGCGATGCCGATCGACGCCCGCTGCAGGATCGCCTCGTGCTCGAGGCGGCGCCGATCGTCGTCGGTAACGTCGCGCGCGTTGATCACCAGCGTATCGACATGGTCGATGCGGCACACCGCGGCCGACACCAGCATGCTGATGCGAACGCCGCTGCGCATGCGGAACGTGATGCGCTGGCCGCTCACGGTGCCGTGTTCCCGCACCGCCGCGAGCAGCGCGCCGCGATCCTCGGCGCTGGCCCAGATGCCCAGCTCGAGCGACGTGCGACCGATTGCGTGCTCGCGCGCATGGCCGAAGGTGTCGAGGAACGCCTGGTTGACCATCAGGAAGCGGCCGCTGGCGAGCTCGCTCAGCGCCACGCAGTCGGGCGTGGCGGCGAACAGCGTCGACAGCATCAGCTCGGAGTGACGCACCGCGGCTTCCGAGCGCACCTGTTCGGAGATGTCGCGCGCGACACCCCAGTAGCCGGCAAACCGCCCGCCGCTGCCGAAGCGAGGGTGGCCGCTGAACTCGAGGTGCACCATCTTGCCGCTGGCATCGCGCAGACTGCCACGCAGGCCGGCGAACGCGCGGTGCGCCCGCAGATCGTCGAGGCCGCGCGCCTGCGTGGCGGCGTCGTGCGCGGTGGCGTCGACGATCTCGGCCAGTGGCCGCATCAACTGGCCCTCGAACAGCTCACTGGCGGCCAGCGCGGTGGCGTCGTCGGCGCGGCGCAGCCTCAAGCGCTCGTCGAGCTCCCAGTAGTGGTCGGCGGCGATCGCCAGCAAGCCGCGAAAGCGCAGCTCACGCTCCTGCGCGCTGCGATACGACAGGTTCGACAGCCGCAGCATGATGGCGCCGATCGTGAAGCCGGCCAGCAGCAGCAGCCCGTGGGTGATCAGCGGGTGCGACAGCGGCGAGCCTGCCAGCGACGCCGCGCCGGCCACCAGCCCCTGCGTCTCGGCCCAGGCGAGCGCCACCACCAGCAGCGCACAGACGATCATCATCATGAATGCGTGAGCGCTGCCCGCCAACACGGCGACCACGCAGACGATGATCGGAAAGAATCCGAGGTCGAGCGAATGCGCGCCGTGGCCGATGGTGATGGCCACCAGCGTGGCGGCGGCCACGCTGGCCCACGCCGCCGACAACACCAGCACGCGCGCCGGCAGGGCCTGCGTCACCTGCGTGCCGAGCACGCACAGCAGCGCCAACGCCACCTGCGCGCCGACCAACACCGCGCGCGCTTGCAGGCTGATCGGGTACGGTTCCAGCCACGACGCGACGCTGCCGATGCAGCACACGGCCGCGCCGACCCACAGCAGACGCAACGCCATGCGCGTGTTGACCAACCCGCGCGCGTCGTCCTCGAAGGCCGACGCAGCCGTTCGCAGCATGGAGGCGATCCCCAACAAATGTTGTCCCCAGTCCGGCAGGCGTGTGGTCCGCTGCTCGGGCTTCCCCGGGCGTGTTTGTACCCGAAGCCGCCGGTTGGTGGACCGCCTGATTCCACGTAGTCGCGCAGGCGACTCGGTCACGCGCGCGCTGCGTTGTCGCGGATGCCGTCGGCGAAGCGGTCGAACAGCGCCTCGGGCAGGTCGTGACCCATGCCGGAAATGAAGTCCGCCTGCGCACCGGCAATGCGCCGTGCCAAGTCGCGCCCGCACGCCGCCGGCACCAGCGGATCGGCCTCGCCGTGGATCACGCGCGTCGGTGCGACGATGCGCGCGAGCAGCGGCGAGCGATCGCCGTCGGCGACGATGGCCAGCAGCTGGCGCGCGGTGCCGGCGGGACGATAGGCGCGGCGCACGCTGGCCAGCACGCGCTCGTGCACCGCCGCCGGGTCGCCGCGATAGGCCGGGCTGCCGATCAGTTCGAGGATGCGCTGCAGGTGGGTGGCCACCGCGTCCTCGTCGCGGCTGCGCGGCCGTGACAGCAGTGCGCGTTGCACATGCGGATCGGCACGCGGCAGGCTGCGCGCGCCCGAGCTGGTCATCATCAGGGTCAGGCTCTTCACGCGCTGCGGGTGCGCGCTGGCCAGATGCTGCGCGATCATGCCGCCCATCGACGCGCCACACACGTGCACGCGCGGCAGGTTCAGCACGTCGAGCACACCCAGCGCATCGCCGGCCATGTCGCTGAGCAGGTAGGGGCTCGCCACCGGCAGGTGCATCGCGTGGCGCAACGCCGCCCACAGCAGGTTGGGCACGCCGGCGGCATCGAAGCCCTGGCTCAAGCCGACGTCGCGGTTGTCGATGCGGATGACGCGAAAGCCGCGCCCGACCAGCTTGCGCACCAGCGGCTCGGGCCAGGCGGTCAACTGCATGCCGAGCCCCATGATCATCAACAACGGTTCGCCGGCGGGCGGCCCCTGATCGTCGACCTCGATCGCGATGCCGCGCGCGCTCACCTGCACCGCTGCGGCTCCGTCACGCCGCGCGCTTGCGCGGCGCGGCCTTGCGCGGTTTGCTGGGTTGGCTGCTCGGGGTCGCAGGCTTGGCCGCGCTGCGCCGCGCCGGTGCCGTGCGCGTGCGCGCGCCGGCCGCGGCGCGCAAGGCGCCGCGCACGACCTGATCGACTGCGCTGGTCATCGCGCCGCCGACTGCACCCTTGACCGCTTCTTCGACGCGCGCACGCACCGAGCGCACCGCGCGCCCGACCAGCGCCGCCGCATCGCCGTCGGCCTGCTGCGGCTGCGGCAGCGCACGCAGATCGTCGAACGCGATCTCCACCGCCTGCGCGAACGCCTTCACGTCGGGCATCGCGACGGCGTCGGCCATCATCCCCATGTCGAGCGAGCCGGCGTAGCTCTGCACCGTGATGTTGAGCGCCATGCCGTGCACGACGATCGAGGTCGGGTAGTTGGTCAGCATGCGTGCACCGGCCAGGTACAGCGGCATCGGCGGCCCCGGCACGTTGGAGATCGCGACGTTGGCCACCTGCGGGATGCGATCGGCGACCTTGGCCTTGCCGTACAGCGACGCCGCCGCCTCGATCAGCCACGGCAGCCCGAGCGACGGAAAGTCGGTCGGCAGCACGCTCTTCACGCTGCCGAGCGTCGACTTCATCGCCGCGCTGGCGGCGCGGATGTGCTGCAGCCGCTTCATCGGGTCGGCGATGTGCGTGCCCAGGCTGATCAGGCTCATCGAGGCCTGGTTGTCGCTCGTCGTGTCGCCGCTGGCGCGCAGCGAGATCGGCACCGCGGCGATCAGGCTCTTCTTCGGCAGCGCGTGCCGCTTCGCCAGATAGCGCCGCAGCGCGCTCGACACCACCATCATCACCATGTCGTTGATGGTGGCGTCGTGCGCCTTGCCGATGGCCTTGAGTTCGGCCAATGGCAGCGACACTGCGGCGAACGCGCGGCCGCTGGTGATCGAAGCGTTGAACGGCGTCTTCGGTGCCAGCGCGATGTTGCCGGATCCGCCCTTGCCGCCGAACAGCACGCTGTTGACCACGCCGCCTTTCAGCGCTTTGCCGGCGGCGCCCCCGAGCGTCCCGACGGTGGTCGGCAACTCCTTGACGATGTTCGTGACCTGCTGGATCTGGTGCGCCAGTGCACCGGCCAGCGCCTCACCCATGTCGAGCCGGAACTGCTTCGCACGCTGCGATGGCTTGATCTCGATCGCCCGTGGCTGCGCTGTCACATCGAGAATCGCGTTGGCCAGTGCGACCGCGGCCTGACCGTCGACCGCGGCGTGGTGCAGCTGGCTGTACAGCCCCACCCGCTTGTGGCCGCTGGCGCTCGGGCCGAGGCCTTCGAAGACATGGAACTTCCACAGCGGCCGTCTGCGATCGAGCAGCACCGGGTGCAACGCGGCCACCTGCGCCTCAAGCTGCGCCATGCCGTCGCCGCTGCGCGCCGCCTTCGGCAGCTTGATCTCGACGATGTGCTGGTCGAGGTCGGGCTCGGCGTCGACCCACGCCGGATTGGCCAGGTTCAGCGGCATCCACCACAGCTTGCGGCGCAGCGCCGGCACGATCGGCAGCCGCGACGCGATGTGCCTGCGCAGGTCGCGCACGTAGCGGCCCTTGTAGCCCGCCGGCAGCTCGAACACGTGCAGTGCGCCCACGTGCATCGGCATCTCGGGCGTCTCGAGGTAGAGGAACGAGGCGTCCAGGCTCGTCAGTGTCTTCATGGTCGTTCGCGCGCCCAAGTGCGCCGGCCGATGCTAGGCCCCGCGCAGGCGGCGTCGGCTCGGGAGACACCCTGAGGCGCCGATCACCCCTTGCTTGCCTCGGGGGGCCGGGCGGGTCATGCTGCGATCGACCCGCTGTCGATCGAGGACCGCCGATGAATCGCCACCTGCTCCAACCCGAGGGCCTCGCCAAGCCGCGCGGCTATTCGCATGTCGTGTGTGCACGCGGCACCAGCGTGTTCATCGCCGGCCAAGTGGCGTTCGACGCCGAGGGGCACGTGGTCGGTGCCGGGGACCTGCGCGCGCAGACCGAGCAGGTGTTCGCCAATCTGCGGCGCGCGCTGGCGGCCGCCGGTGCGCGCATCGAGGACCTGGTGAAGACCACGATCTTCGTCGTCAACTACAAGCCCGTCGACCGCGAGGTGATCGTCGACGTGCGCAGCCGCTTCTTCGGCAGCGCGCCACCGCCGGCCAGCACCTTGGTGGGCGTGCAGTCGCTGGTGCGGCCCGAGTTGCTGATCGAGATCGAAGCGGTCGCGGTGGTCGACGACGCGTGAGACCCGCGCGATGTCGCCGCTGCAGCGCGACCGCGAGCGCTATGCCGAGCAGATGATGCTCGGCATCGAGGTCGACACGCGCCGGCTGCGCGAGGCGTTCGCCGGCACGCCGCGCGAGGACTTCGTCGGCCCGCCGCCGTGGCCCCTGCTCGGCCATGCGATCGGCCGCCTGTGGACCGATGACGTGCGCGAGCTCTATCAGGACGTGCTGGTCGGTCTCGACGTCGAGCGCGGCATCAACAACGGCCAGCCGTCGCTGCATGCAAGAGGCCTTGCGGCGTGCGACCCGCGGCCCGGCGACACCGTGCTGCATGTCGGCGCCGGCACCGGCTACTACACGGCCATCCTGGCTCGGCTGGTGGAAACGGACGGCACGGTGATCGCCTACGAAATCGAGAGCGACCTCGCCGCTCGTGCAGCCGTCAACCTGAAGCCGTGGCCACAGGCGAGCGTGCGCGCGGTGTCGGGCGCGGCACCGCCGCTGCCCGCATGCGACGTCGTCTACGTCAGCGCCGGCGCCACCCACCCGCTGGCAGCCTGGCTCGACGCGTTGCGCGATGGCGGGCGGCTCGTCTTTCCGCTCACTCCCGACGACGGCACCGGCTGCATGCTGCTCGTCACGCGCCTGCGCGGCGAGCGCTATGCGGCGCGTTCGTTGATGCGCGTGTCGTTCATCGCCTGCGTCGGTGCGCGCGATGCGGCGGCGTCGGCCGCGCTGCGGCGCGCGTTCGCGCTCGGCCCGGTGGAGGCCGTGCGCTCGCTGCATCGCGACGCGCGGCCCGACGACTCCGCCTGGTGCGCAGGCCCGGACTGGTGGCTGTCGACGCGACCGCCGGACGCGGCCGCTTGACGGCGCTCGCGGGGCGGCCTACCCGCGCGCAGCGGCGAGCCAGCGCGCCGCCAGCGCGGCCGCATGCACCGGCTCGCTGGTGTCGACGGTGATCGCGAGCCCCATCTCGTCACTGGCCAGCGGCTCGATCTGCGCCGCCAGGCGCTGCAGCACGGCCTCGTCGGCCTCCGATGCGTCGCCGCCGCGCAGCGATCGCTCGCGCACGCGCTGGCGCAGCACCGTGAGCGGCGCGTCGCAGTGCAGCAGCACGCACGGCACGCCCAGTTCGGCCCCCAGCGCGCGCAGCGAGTCGCGCTGCGATCGCCGCAGGCAGGCGGCGTCGACGATCGTGGGATAGCCCGCGCGCAGCGACAGCCGCGCCAGCTCGCGCAGGCGCGCGTACACCGCCTCGCTGTCGCTCGCCTGGTAGTGACCGCTGCCGAGCACGCGCTGGCGCTCGACGTCGGAGCGCCAGCGGATCGCACCGGTGGCACACAGCAGATCGTGTGTGACGCGCGTCTTGCCCGACCCGGGCAGGCCATGCGTGATCAGCAGCCGCGGATCCCACTGCCGGGCCAGCCGCTGCGCCAGCGTCAGGTAGTCCCTGGCGATGAACGCGCGCGCGGCGCGGTCGCGCAGCCTGGCGACGCGCGCACGCACCAGCGCACGGTAGACCGCATAGCGACGCAGCATCTGCAGGCCCGTGGCGTCGCCGCTGGCCTCGAGGTACGCGTTGACGAACGCGTGCGCCAGGTCGTGCCGCTGACGCGCCTGCAGGTCCATCATCAGGAACGCGACTTCGCTGACGGTGTCGATCCAGCGCAGCGCGGGGTCGAACTCCAGGCAGTCGAACGCCGTCAGCGCACCGTCGAGGCGCGCCAGATTGTCGACGTGCAGGTCGCCGTGGCACTCGCGCACGTGGCCTGCCGCCAGCCGCTGCGCCACCTGATCGGCGGTGTCGTCGGCCAGCGCATCGAACCAGTGGCGCAGGTCGGCGATCGCGTCGGCATCTTCGCTGTCGGGCCACTCGGCGAGGATGCCGTCGATGTCGGCCGCCACCCGCTGCGGCGTGCCCCATGCGCCGTCGGCCCCCGCGCTCGGCGCACTGCGATGCCACGCCGCCAACGTAGCCGCGAAGCGCTCGAGATCGCCGGCGTCGAGCGCACCGCGCGCGAGCAGCGCGCCGGCCAGGTCGTCGTCGCGCATGCGCCGCATCTGCAGCGCGAACTCGATCGGTTCGCCGTCGCCGCCGAGCTGTGGCGCATCCTCGTGGCCGGTGATCGGCAGCACCCGTTCGTACAGCCGCGGCGCGAAGCGGCGGTTCAGGCGCAGTTCCTCGTCGCAGAAGTGGCGGCGCGCGGCCAGCGTCGTGAAGTCGAGGAAGCTCAAGCGCACCGGCTTCTTGATCTTGTAGGCGTGCTCCCCGGCGAGCAGCACCCACGAGATGTGGGTCTCGATCAACGGCACGTCGAGCCCGAGTTCGCGCGCCAGCGCGCCTCGCAGCGACTGCACCAGCACGCGCGATCGGTTCGGCGGATCGGCCGGCATGCGGTCGATTGTGTCCGGCCTTGCCGCTTCGTTGCACAGCGCCACGCACCGATCGTCGCGCAGCGCCGCCCGCGCGGCGTTGCGCGCGATCAAGCGGCGCGGCAGTGCGCCTGCGGGCGCGCGCGACAATGCCGCACCGGCGATGCCGGGCGATGCCCTGGAGGCCCATTTGCTCGCGATGACGCTGCACGAAGCCCGCACCCCGCTGACGATGGTGTCGCGCGACACCCCGGCGCCGGGCCCGGGCCAGGTGCTGCTGCGCGTGCGCGCGTGCGCGGTGTGCCGCACCGACCTGCACATCGTCGACGGCGACCTGCCGTTGCCACGCCTGCCGCTGGTGCCCGGGCACGAGATCGTCGGCACGGTCGAGGCGTTGGGTTCCGGTGTTACGGCGCCGCACCCGGGCGAGCGCGTCGGCGTGCCGTGGCTCGGCGGCAGCTGCGGGCATTGCGCGTACTGCAGCACGCAGGCCGAGAACCTGTGCGACGACCCGGTTTTCACCGGCTACACGTGCGACGGCGGCTTCGCCACCCACGTGTTGGCCGACGCCCGCTTTTGTTTCTCGCTCGCCGGGCTGCGCATGGACGACGCGTCGACCGCACCGCTGATGTGTGCGGGTCTGATCGGCTGGCGCGCGCTCAAGGCCGCCGGCGACGCACCCGTGCTGGGGCTGTACGGCTTCGGCGCCGCCGCGCACCTGATCGCGCAAGTGGCGATCGCGCAGGGCCGCACCGTGTTCGCCTTCACGCGCCCCGGCGACGACGCGGCGCAGGCGCACGCGCGCTCGCTCGGCTGCGACTGGGCTGGCGACTCCGACGAGCCGCCGCCGTGGCCGCTCGATGCGGCGATCCTGTTCGCGCCGGTTGGATCGCTGGTGCCGCGGGCGCTGGCACGCGTGCGCAAGGGCGGCCGCGTGGTGTGCGCGGGCATCCACATGACCGACATCCCGTCATTCCCGTACTCGCTACTCTGGCAGGAACGCCAGCTGGTGTCGGTGGCCAACCTGACGCGCCGCGACGGCGACGAGCTGCTCGCGCT
>DASTZF010000312.1:0-3048 GCA_035764445.1 Burkholderiaceae bacterium | reverse complement strand
AAGATGCTTGGGCACCCGTCAATGCCGGCCTTGATGACCTTGGGAACTGGCGCAAGTTCATGCCTCAACGGTTCGTCAGCTTGTGTGACGGGTTTCGGATGCCGGCCCATCACGACGCTATCCACGCGCACCACGGGCCGGCGTTCGAAAGCCGCCGGGGAAGGAAGGCGCGGGGAGTGGGGCACCCGGCTCAGCGGGCTCTATGGAGATTTGGTTGGCGCCGATGGCGCAGTGTGGGGCTTGTGAAGCAGGCAGCAGCGCCGCGAATGAGCGCTAACGCTGGTTCATGGGCCAGACCGGCGTCAGCACCACGATCTTGCAGGGGGGCATTAGGCCCTTGACCTACGACCGATGGACGATCGACCCGAGCGTCATCGTCGCCGGCCGTGAGCCAGCAGCATGAGCAATCGGCAGTGACGAGTAAGACCGTCGCGAGCATCATCATGACGTATCGATCCTGATCGCAACCGGCATCAGGGTCGGCCGATGACGCGGCGTGCGGCCGGCCTTGAACGTCTCGATGATCACCATGCGAGCGCCGCAGCGCGGGCAGGGATGCGCCGGCTTCTCTGCCCGTGCCGCGCTATCGTCAGTCTGCTGCTTCTTCGCCGGTTGCACAGGTCGCGCCGGCGTCGCTGCGGCGATCAGCTCGCGGGCGTGCGCCAGCGTCTCGGCTTTGGTTCGGCTGCGCGCCAGCAGGCCGTAATGCCGGATGCGATGGAAGCCCTTCGGCAGCACGTGCAGCATGAACCGGCGGATGAACTCGCCCGGCTCCAGCGTCATCGTCTTGTACCGGCCGGGGCCTTCGATCCGGTAATCCTTGTACTTGAACCTGACGCCCTTCTCATTGGCGTCGATCAGGCGGCTGTTCGACAGCGCCACGCGATGAGTGTAGCGGGCGAGGTAGGAAAGCACCTGATCCGGCCCAGCGAATGGACGCTTTGCATGGACGTGCCACTTGGTGTGATAGAGCGGCTCGATGAAGGCCTTGAACGCTCCCCTGCTGGCGAGCCCGGCATGCGGTCCGAAGAACTTCAGGCGGCCGGCCTCATGCGCCGCCTTCAGCATCGCCAGCATCTTGCTGCGGAACAGCCGCGACAGCACCGGCGCCGGCAGCAGGTAGTCCTCCGAACTGATGATCCAGCGCGTGCCGTCGCCCGATATCCCGCCGCCGGGGACGATCATGTGCACGTGCGGGTGATGCGTCATGGCGGAGCCCCACGTGTGCAGCACCGACGTGAAGCCGATCCTGACGCCGAGCCGCTTCGGATCGGCAGCGATCGTGAGCAGCGTCTCGGCACTGGCCTTGAACAGCAGGTCGTAGATCACCGCTTTGTTCTGGAAAGCGATAGAGCCGATGCGCGGCGGCAACGTGAACACGACGTGGAAGTAGGGCACTTCCAGCAACTCGGCCTTGCGCGCCTCCAACCATTCGCGGGCCTGACTGCCTTGGCACTTGGGGCAGTGCCGGTTACGGCAGCTATTGTAGGCAATGACCGTGTGGCCGCACGCCTCGTTCTCACAGCGCGCGACATGGCCACCGAGGGCCGCCGTGCGGCAGCCCTCGATCGCGCTCATCACCTTCAACTGCGCATGGCTGAGATGGCCGCGGTTGGCGCGACGCCAAGCGAGGCCGTGGTCGCGGAAGATATCCGCGACCTCCAGGGCAGGACGGGACACTGGCGCTGCTGGCTACGCCGGCGTGCCCTTCCTCGGCGTCAGAGGGCTGAGCCGATCGAGCGGGCTCACCATGTCGCGCAACACCTTGCTCGCGACGTGCGCATAGCGTGCCGTCGTGTCGAGCTTGGAATGGCCCAGAGCCACCTGGATCAGACGGATATCGACACCCTGCTCCAGAAGATGCGTCGCGAAGCTGTGCCGGAGCGTGTGCGGAGAGACCCGCTTCTGAATGCCGACGGCGGCAGCCGTGTCGCGAACCACGCGATAGAGCTGGCGAGTCGTGATCGGCAGCAGCGGATCACGGCCGGGGAACAACCATGTCGTCGGCTGGCCTACGCACCACCACTCCCGCAGCAACTCCAACAGCCGCGGCGACAGCATGCCGTTGCGGTCCTTCTGGCCCTTGCCCTGCTCGACGCGGAGCACCATGCGCTCGGAGTCGATGTCCGATACCTTGAGGTTGGCGACCTCGGATACGCGCAGGCCGGCGCCATAGGCCACGCCGAGCGCGGCCTTGTACTTCGCTCCCGGCGCCGCCTCCAGGAGCAGCAAGACCTCATCCGTTGTCAGAACCACAGGCAGCTTCTGGGGCTGCTTCACCAGCCTCAGATGACGGGCCATCTCGGGCCGGTCACACGTCGTCGTGAAGAAGAACCGCAACGCCGCGACCGTGCTGTTCATCGTCGGCGGCTGCACGCGGATCTCGCGCTGGTGGAGTTGGAATGTGCGAAGGTCCTCGGCCTCAGCCATGTCCGGCGAGCGGCCTAGGAAGATTGTGAAGTTCTTAACGTGACGGATGTAATCGCTTTGTGTCTTCTCGCCGAAGCCGCGGACAGTCATGTCCTCGATCATGCGGCGGCGAAGCGGGCTGATGGGCGTCGTGCTCATTGGGGTGCTCCCGGTCTTGAGGTGAGGTTGCTAACCCCTTGATCCTCAAGGCTGGGTACTTCCCATCCCGTTACCGCGCTCTACCTCTCGCGCCGCGCTCCTGCATTGGTTCCCCGCACCACAGGCTGGCGCGGAGCGCCTTCGTTCTTCGACCCCGAACGGTCTCCCAGGCCAAGGCTTGACGCATAAATAAGCCCCAGGCCTTTGGGATCTGGGTGGGTGAGGTACCGCGCTACCTGATTTCCCCTTGGCATTGCTTCTCGCGAAGCTCCATTGCCTTGGACCGGCCCAGAAGCCAATCGATCGAAACGTCAAGCCGATCTGCGATCTGAGCCAGCCGGTAGATGTCAAGCGCGCGGAGATCAGCGTGCTCAAGGTCGACCGTGCGCCGGCCGCCCAGCCCAATGCTGGAACAGAGCTGCTCGCGTTCATCGCCACGGTCAGGCTGGATTCGCTGACATGGAGGTCGGCCCAGACGGC
>DASTZF010000311.1:0-2104 GCA_035764445.1 Burkholderiaceae bacterium | reverse complement strand
TCGTTGCGTCGCCTCTGCCCCGTGGGTGCCGCCGCGCAGGCAGGAGCACAAGGGGCAGTGCGAGAGTCTGACCCATCTTCTACAGTTGGCGCGGGTCGACGTGGCATAAGTCATTGATTTTGCATGGTGTGGGGCAGCAATTTTACAAAAGTGTAGTGCCACGTTTTCGATGGATTTGGCTTGATTATTTCGGACGAATCGCGACTCCTGTGCGCACCAGCATGCGGAGCCGGTGCCATGTACTTCCGCCGCAAGACCTCGGCCGGGCGTGCCTATCTGCAAATCGTCGAGAGCCGCCGCGATGGCGACCAGGTGCGCCAGCAGGTGATCGCCACGCTCGGGCGTTTCGACGAGTTGCAGGCGAGCGGCCAGCTGGAGCGGCTGGTGCGCTCGGGTGCGCGCTTTGCAGCCAAGGCCATGGTGCTGAGCGCGGCCAGCAATGATGCCACGATCAAGATCGCAGTGCGTCGGATCGGGCCGGCGCTGGTGTTCGAGCGGCTGTGGGAGGAGACCGGCTGTCGGGCGGTGATCGCGGAGCTTGCCGGCAAGCGCAAGCACGGCTTTGCCCTGGAGCGGGCGGTGTTCCTCACCGTGCTGCACCGGCTGTTTGTAAGCGGCTCCGACCGCGCTGCCGATCGCTGGCGGGAGGATTATGCCATCGCTGGCGTTGCTGGGCTTGATCTGCATCATCTCTATCGGGCGATGGCGTGGCTGGGCGAGGAACTGCCAGAGAAAGAGCAGGATGGCCGCACGCCGTTTGCCCCGCGCTGCGTGAAGGACGTGGTGGAGGAGCGGCTGTTCGCACATCGGCGCGACCTGCTCACGCGGCTGGATCTGGTGTTCATGGACACCACCAGCCTGTCCTTCGAGGGCGCTGGCGGTCAGACGTTGGGCCAGCACGGCTACAGCAAGGATCATCGACCGGATCTGCGGCAGATGATCCTGGCGGTCTTGATCGACGGCGACGGGCGGCCGGTCTGCTCGGAGATGTGGCCGGGCAACACCGCTGACGTGACGACGCTGATCCCGGTGATCGACCGGCTGCGCACTCGCTTCGCCATCGCCCGCGTCTGCGTGGTCGCCGACCGCGGCATGATCAGCGCCGAGACCGTGGCCGAGCTGGAGGCGCGACGACTTCTGTACATCCTGGGTGTGCGCGAGCGGACCGACAAGCTGGTCCGCGAGCTGGTGCTCGACGACCCCGCCCCGTTTGTGCCGCTGGTTCTCAGCAAGCGCGGCAAGAACATCGACTACGAGGCCAAGGCGGTCGAGCTGGCCGGCCGGCGCTACCTCGTCTGCCGCAATCGCCAGGAGGCGGAGAAGGATGCGGCCGACCGCGCTTCGATCGTGGCCGCGTTGGAGCGCCAGCTCGCCAAAGGCGACAAGGCGTTGGTCGGCAACACCGGGTTTCGGCGTTACCTCAAGACGATCAGCGACGAGCACTTTGCGATCGACCCCGACAAGATCGAGCAGGACAAGAAGTTCGACGGCATCTTCGTGCTGCGCACCAACACCGATCTCAATCCGGTCGAGGCCATGCTCTGCTACAAGCAGTTGTGGACGGTGGAGCAAACCTTTCGAACCGCAAAGCATCTGCTGACCACCCGGCCGATCTTCCACAAGCTGGACGAGACCATCCGTGGTCACGTGTTCTGCAGCTTCATGGCGCTGGTGCTCAAGGCCGAGCTCGAAGAGCGGATTGCCGCGCTCGACCGCGTGACCTCCTGGCCGCAGATCATCGCCGATCTGGATTCGCTGACCGAGACCGAGATCGAGTACGACGGCAAACGATTCATCGTCCGCTCGGCGCCGCGTTCCACCGCCAGCCTCGCCCTGCGGGCAGCCGGCGTCGCGCTGCCACCGCCCATCCGCAACGCCGCGGCCTCCTGAACCCCGGCCCCCTCGAAAATGTAGTGCCAAGCCGCCAACGCGGCGCGGATTGCCGTGTTTGTTCAGTTACTTAGGAATTCGCACTGTAGAAGATGGGTCAAATTGACCACCTGCGCACCGTAGTCGATCCGGCAACGCCTCGACGCCGCCTGGTCCTGGGGACCCACAGCCCTATTTCGATGTGACGGTCGGCCAGATCGGGGTGCGCAACGCG
>DASTZF010000310.1:0-25819 GCA_035764445.1 Burkholderiaceae bacterium | reverse complement strand
GATCCCGGTCGCGCTGACCGCCCGGTGCTGCACCTGCTCGGCCGGCCGCGCATCGACGCAGGCGCACGCGCAATCGACCTGTCGCCGAAAGACGGCGCGCTGATGGCGTTGGCCGCATTGGCCGCGCCGATCCGGCCCGAGCGCGTGTCGGCCCTGTTGTGGCCCGACGCGAGCGCGCGCCAGGCCGATGCCAGTCTGCGCCAGCGCATCTACCGCCTGCGCCGCGACACGGGCCAAGCTCTGTTGACCGGCGGTGCCACGTTTGGCCTCGACTCGAGCGTCACCATCGACATGGCGGCCGCGTTGGCCGGGGTGAGCGCGCAGGGCTCGTGGCCGTTGCCCGACCTGCTCGGTGACCTCCCGTTCGACGCGCTGCCCGAGTTCGCGCAATGGCTCCACGCCCAGCGACAGCAGTGGCGCGAATCGTGTCGCGACGCGCTGGTCGCCTGCGCCGAGCGCAAGGAGCGCGAGGGCGCGCTCGCGCAAGCGATGCTGCTCGCGCAGCACATCGTCGAAGCCGATCCGCTGCACGAGCACGGGCAGCGGCGACTGATGCGCCTGCACTACCTGCGCGGCGATCGCGCGGCCGCCATCGCGGTGTTCGAGCGCTGCGAGCGTGCGCTGAAAGACGAGCTCGGCGCGCGCCCGTCGGCCGAGACGCTGCAGCTGCTGGCCACGATCGAGCGCGCCGATGGCGCGCTCCCGCGCGTGCGACCGATCATCCCCGTGGGTTTGCTGCGGCCACCGCGCTTGATCGGGCGCGAGCCCGAGCTCCGCGCTTGCGACACTGCGTGGGGCGCCGTTCGCGCGTTCCTCGTGCGCGGCGAGGCCGGGGTCGGGAAGTCGCGCCTTCTGGGCGAGTTCCAGGCCGACCAACCCGGCACGGTGCTCGTGCAGGCGCGTCCCGGTGACGATCACGTCCCTTACGCGGTCGCGGCGCGGCTGCTGCGCGCGGTCTTCGAGCAGTGTGGCGCGCCGCAGGACCGCGAGCTGCGCCGCGCGCTCGCGTTGCTGTTGCCCGAATGGGGTGAGACCGTGGACGCCGCAGGCGAGGCGCAACGCCTGCTGATCCAAAGCGCCTTCATGCACGCGATCACGGAGTCGATGGCCTCGGGCCTGCGCGGCGTGCTGCTCGACGACCTCCACTTCGCCGACGATGCCAGCCTCGGCCTCGTCAAGGTGCTGGCGCGCGGCGAGCGACCCCGCAGTCCGCTGCTCGGGCTGGCGCAACGTCCGACAGAGGGCCCGTCGTCCGTCGCCGCGCTGCGCGACGAATTGGCCGAGACGCATCGCCTCGATCTGATCGAGCTCAGTCCTTTGACCGAGGCACAAATGATCGATCTGGTGGCCTCGCTAGCGCTGTCGGACATCGACGCGCCATCGCTCGGCGCGGCGCTGTTTCGCCACACCGGCGGCAACCCACTGTTCGCGCTTGAGACGCTGAAGGAGCGCGTGGTCGGCGGCGGCGATGCGCAGCAGCTGCCGCGGCCGGCCAGCGTCAGCGCGCTGGTTGAACGCCGCTTGAGCAGCCTTTCGCCCAACGCGCAGCGGCTGGCACGCGTGGCGGCGCTCGCCGGGACCGATTTCACCGCCGAGTTGGCGGCCGACGTGCTGGAGACGCACCCGCTGGATCTCGCCGAACCGTGGCGCGAACTCGAGGCCGCGCAGGTGATCCGCGACGGCGCGTTCGCGCATGACCTGATCTTCGAGGCAACGCGCCGCTCGGTGCCGCAGCCGATCGCGCGGCTGCTGCATCGACGCATCGCGACGTTGCTCTCGGCGCGGGGCGTGGCGCCGGCCCATGTGGCGGCACACTGGGAAGGCGCGGCTGAGTGGCAGGCCTGTGGTGCGGCATATGTCGCGGCGGCGCGGCAGGCGCGCGCGGCGTCGCAGCGCACCCACGAGGTCGACTGCTGGCGACGTGCGGCGGCCGCGTACGATTCTGCAGGCCAGACCGCGGAAGCGTTCGATGCCCGCTGCGAGAGCGTTCCCGCGGTCATCGTCGCGCAAGGTGTGGGCGAGGCACAGCGCGTGGTCGAGGCCTTGCTCGCCAGCGCGTACGACGGGCGCAGCCGCGCCGCCGCGCTCGCGGCCAAGGCCAATGCCGCCTTGATGTCGGCCGACCACGCCACCGGCATCGCGGCCGCCACCGAGGCAGCGGCCCTGGTGGCGAATGACGCCGCGCCGTTGGCCGGCTTCGAGCCGGCGCGGCTGATCGCAGTCGGCTACACGCTGGCCGGTCGCACGCAGGAGGCGCTCGAGGTCATCGAACCCTATCGCGCCGACATCGAGCAATTCGGCGACGCCGAACAGCGCGGGCGCTTCTGGGCCGATTACGCCTACGTGCTCAACGGCCTGCGCCGCCTGCGCGACACCGAGCAAGCGCTCCAGCACGGCATCGAGAACGCGCAGGCGCTCGGCGACATCGCCGAGCTGGCGACGATGATCTCGAACCTGGCCACCGTCAAAGGCAACCTCGGTCAAACCGAGGCGGCGTTGGAGCTGGCGCGGCGTGCGCTGGCCCTGCAGACGCAGCTCGGTGCGCTCGACGGCCCCCCTGGCGCCGTCGTGCAGACCTACGTCGGCCTTTACAGCGGCGCCGTCGGCCAGTACCGCGAGGCGCTGGCGCACCTCGACACGGCGCTCGAGACCTTCCACCGCGACCGGCAGGCGACGTGGATCGCCGTCGCCGCTCATCACAAGGCACAGTGGCTGATCGACCTCGGCCAATACGCGCGTGCGCGCCAGGCGCTCGAGTACGACGTGCCGGCAGTCGACTCGGTGCGCGCGCGCGGCGCGACGATCGCGGCGCGCATCGCGCGCGCGCTGGGCCAGGCGCACGATGGGCTGGCCGCGGTGCGCCGGGCCGTGGCCGAACTGAGCCCGGGGGCGGACCCCAACGTTCGAATGCACGTGATGCTCGACGACCTGCCGCGCGACGATCCGGCGGCCGCACTGGCGCGCTGCGACGAGGTGCTGGCGCTGGCGAGGCGGCTCGAATTCGCCGGCGTCGCGGTGAAGGCCAACCTGCTGCGCGTGCGCCTCATGACTGCAGCCGGCAGCCGCAGCGAAGCCGCCGCGCTGGCGCGCGCAACGATCGCTGAAATGGACAGCGTCCTGCCTGCCGATCTCTATCTCGGCGAGGCGTGGTGGATTGCCGCGCGCGCGTTCGACGCGGCTGGCGACGCCGACGATGCGTTGATGTGCCTGTCGCGCGGCGCGCGCTGGATCCGCCGCTCCGCGCTGCCGCAGGTGCCGGACGAATACGTCGACAGCTTCTTGCATCGCAACCCCAGCAACCGCGATTTGCTGGCGGCCGCCGATCGGCGACTGGCCGCGCAGTAACCAGCCAGTAACGCCCCCGGTCATAAGGTGCTTTCGCAGTCCGGAGGGACTGAGCGCGGAAGACAACCCTATTCGAAAGGACCGGATCATGAAGCGTGCCCCGTTGCCCCTGGCCATCGCGCTGATCGCCGCAGGGCTGTTGTGTGCGACCGCGAGCGCGCAGGTCGTCACTCTCAAGTACGTCATCAACGAACTCGGCAACTTGAGCGGCCAGCCGGGCGGCAGCGTGCAGGCCAACGCGATCAACGAGGCCGGCCAGGTGGTCGGCTCGTCGACCAACGCCAGCGGCAAGACGCGCGCGTTCCGCACCGCGGCCAATCGGGCGATCACGCCCGCGGACGACCTCGGCACGTTGGGCGGCAACACCAGCGTGGCCTATGCGATCAACAACAACGGCCAGGTGGTCGGCGATGCCGATACCGCGCTGGCCGGGCCGTTCAACTCGGTGGTCCGGCGCGCGTTTCGCCTCGACCCCGGGGGCACGATGATCGATCTCGGCACACTCGCGCCCAACGGCGGCGTCAATGGCTTCAACAACAGCGGCGCGCGCGGCATCAACGACGCCGGCCAGGTGGTCGGCGTGGCCAACGTCCCGCCCGACGCATGCGGCTCGGTCTCGCACGCCTTTCGCACATCGCCCAACGCGACGATTGCACCGGTGGGCGGCAACGACCTCGGCACGCTGGTGCCGCCGCCTTTCGTGAATTGCCGTTCCAGCATCGCCTTTGGCATCAACTCCGGCGGCACTGCAGTCGGCAACAGCGCCACGATCGTGTCCACTGGCGTTCCGAACCACGCCTTCCGCACCGCCCCGCTGGTGCTGCGCATCGACCTCAACGAGTTCGGCTGGGGCGAGAGCACGGCGTATGCGATCAACAGCCAGGGCGAGACGGTTGGCCAGGCACAGATGTCGATTGGCCCCTCGCCGTTCGATCCGTCGCCGCACGCCTTCCTCAGCGTGGGCGCGATCACCCACAAGTCGATCGACCTCGGCACGCTCGGCGGCAGCTACAGCGTCGCCTACGGCATCAACGCGCGCTACCCGCTCGACAGCCAGGTGGTGGGCACGTCGACGATCGGCAACGACGCTGCGTTCCACGGCTTTCTGTGGACCGGCAATATCGTCAACGGCGGCACGATGGTCGACCTCAACAGTCGCATCAATGCGACCAGCGGCTGGGAGATCGTCGACGCGCGCGCGATCAACAACCGCGGCCAGATCGTGGCGCACGGCCGCCGCCAGGGCGGCGATCCGTTCACTTACTACGCGCTGCGCCTCGACCCGTCCGACACCGCCGTCGACGTGGTGATCGCCTCGCTCGCCGACCCGGCGTACGGCCTGACCGGTGGACAGATCAACGCGCTGACCGACAAGCTCCAGAACGTCATCACGTCGATCCAGATGGGCCTGTTCAAGCAGGCAATCAACCAACTCAACTCGGCGCTCAATTCGATCCAGATCGCCGTCAGCGGTGGGCGGATGTCGCCGGCCACCGGCCAGGCGCTGACCGCATCCATCAATGCAATCATCGCGACGTTATCGTGACGCGGCGCCACGATGTCGCGCCGGAAGGAGGCTCCATCATGAACGTGTCACGCAGCATGGTGTCGTTCTGCGGCGCCACCGTCTGCATAGCCGTGCTCGCGCAGACGCCGGCGCAGATGGAGTACGAGCGTCAGCAACGCGAATACTGGCGTGCGCAAGAGGCCCAGCGGCAGGAGCAGTTCCGCCAGCAACAGCAGATGCAGGACAATGCGCGGCGCCAGCAGGAGGAAAGCGCGCGCGCCGCGCGCGCTGCGACGCCCTCGACGGCGGCGCCGCAACTCGGTGCAGCGCCCACCGGTGGCGGAGGTGGATACGGTGGCGACGGTGGCGCCGCGGTGCGGCTGGAACAAGCTCGCCAGGCCTGGCTGAAGAAGCCGCCGCTGGCGCCGCAGCAGAACCCGCTGCTCGGGCAATGGACGCGACCGATGGTGCGCACGACCAACCAGGATCCTTTCGCGCAGCTGGGCGCGCTGATGAAGGGCGGCCTGTGCGAGGTGCTGTTCAGCGGCGACGCGGTGTTCGAGTTCCGGCCCACGGGCCTGGTGGGCATCGACAAGCGCACGCGTCGCGTCGAGCCGCTCGACGACGTGCAGTACCGTGGCGACGGCCGTCAGGTGGCGGTGATCCCGCGCCAGACGCTCAAGCTGATCGTCTTCAACGTCGAGGCGCCCGACCGCATCAGCTGGGACGGACAGAACTGCACGTTGACGAGGGTCACGGCCGGTGAGAATGTAGTGAACGGCGTGCGGCGCTGATCGATGGTCTGCCCCGCAAGGGGCGGGCAGCGTCAATAGCCCGAGATCAGCGCCGCCCGGTCCATCTGGAACGACGCGTCGCCGAACAGCTCCTGCAGCACGCGGGCGCGCTTCATGAACAGGCCGATCTCGAGCTCGTCGGTCATGCCGATGCCGCCGTGCATCTGCACCGCCTCCTGCACCGCGCGATTGGCCGTCAGGCACGCGCGGGCCTTGGCCTGCGCGACGCGCAGCGGCGCGTCGGCAGCGGCATCGTCGAGCGACTTGATGGCCTGACGCACGATCGCGCGCGTGAGCTCGAGGTCGCAGAACAGCTCCGCGCAGCGGTGTTGCAGCGCCTGGAACTCGCCGATCAGTCGGTCGAACTGCTTGCGCTGCTTCAGGTACTCGACGGTGCGCTCGAACACCTCGTCGGCGAGCCCGAGCAACTCGGCAGCGGCCACCGCGCGCCCGACATCGAGCACGCCGTCGAGCAGGCTCGCACCCGACTCGACCGAGCCGATCAGCGCCTGGCCGACGACGCGCACGCCGTCGCAGCGCACGCGCGCCGCGTTGTGCGCGTCGACCATCACGGTGCGCTCGACCGTCAGACCCTGCGTGTCCTTGGGCACCAGGAGCAGCGCGGTGCCGCCGTCGGCACGCGCGGCGATGATCAGCTCGTCGGCGACATGGCCGTCGATGACGAACAACTTCTCCCCATCGATGCGCCAGCCGCCCCCCGCATCGCGGGCTGCAGTCGTGTTGAGCGACGACGGCCGATGACGCGACTGCTCGTCGATCGCCAGCGCCATCACCGCGTCGGCGGTGGCGATGCGAGGCAGCCAGTCCTTTTGCTGCTCGGGCGTGGCGCCGGCTTTCAGCAGCCAGGCGGCCAGCACCGCCGTTGAGTAGTACGGCGTCGGCGCCAGGGTATGGCCGATCTGCTCGGCGATCAGCGCGGCCTCGGCGATGCCGAGCCCGAGACCACCATGCGACTCGGGCACCAGCGTCGCGCTGTAGCCCTGCTCGCCGAACGCACGCCACAGGGACGGGCTGTAGCCGGTGGCATCGTTGGCGTCGCGCAGCGCGCGCAGATGCGCCAACGGCATGCGCTCGGCGAGGAACGTCTGCGCGCTGTCGCGCAGCATGCGGCGTTGTTCATCGAGAACCCAGGTCATTGCGACGCCCTCGGCCTGTTCATCCGCCCGGCAGGCCGAGCACGCGCTTGGCCACCACGTTGAGCTGCACTTCGCTGGTGCCGCCCTCGATCGAGTTGCCTTTGGTGCGCAGCCAGGTGCGTGCGGCGGCGCCTTGCTGCGAACGATCGCCTTCCCACTCCAGCGCGTCGGCGCCGCCGATGGCGACCATCAACTCCCAGCGCCGCTTGTTGAGCTCGGCGCCGTAATACTTGAGCGCCGACGACAGCGCACCACTCGCTTCGCCGGCGCGCGCCTGCTCGCCGGCCAGGCGCAGCCACGCGCGAAACGCCGCCTCGTCGACCTCGAAGCGCGCGATCTCGGCGCGCAGCACGCCGTCGGTGAGCCGACCGCCCTCGTCGCGCCCCAGCCGCTCCGCCGCGTGGCGCCCCACCGGCCGCGGGGTCGATCGCTCGCCGATGGCACCGATCATTTCGCGCTCGTGGGTCAGCAGGTACTTGGCGATCGTCCAGCCGGCGTTGAGCTCGCCCACCAGGTTGCCGCGCGGCACCAACACGCGATCGAAGAAAGTCTCGCAGAACGGCGACTTGCCCGAGATCAGCTTGATCGGCTTCGTGCTGACGCCCGGTGACGTCATGTCGATCAACAGGAAGCTGATGCCTGTGTGCTTCTTCGCGCTGTCGGTGCGCACCAGGCAGAAGATCCAGTCGGCCTCGTCGGCGTACGACGTCCAGATCTTCTGACCGCTGACGACGAAGTGATCGTCGTGCAATTCGGCGCGGGTGGCGAGCGACGCCAGGTCCGACCCCGAGTTGGGCTCCGAGTAGCCCTGACACCAGCGAATCTCGCCGCGCGCGATCGACGGCAGGATCTCGCGCTTCTGCACTTCGCTGCCGTACTTCAGCAGCGCGGGCCCGAGCATCCAGATGCCGAAGCTCTGCAGCGGCGGCCGGCATTTCAGCGCCGCCATCTCCTCGCGCAGGATCGCGGCCTGCTCGTGCGCGAGCCCGCCGCCGCCGTATTCGCGCGGCCAGGTCGGCACCGTCCAACCGCGCTCGCCCATGCGCTGCATCCACGCGCGCTGCGCATCGCTGCCGAACTTGAAGCGCCTGCCGCCCCAGCAGACGTCGGCCTCGCTGCGCACTGCCTGACGCATCTCGGGCGGACAGTTGGCCTCAAGCCAGGCGCGCGTGTCGCGCCGGAAGGCGTCGAGCGAGGTGTCGGTGGCAACGGCGCTCATCGTGTCTCCAGCATGGCGGCCTCGGGGTTGCCGCATGGGTGCTTTCCCTGAGCAGGGTTGGATTTCCAATCCAAACGATGGATGTTTGGTTTGTTCTGCTCTATAAGGTTCGCCGCAACCATACCGCGAACTCGAAAACGCGACAAGGAGAGAACCCCGCGATGGTGCCGGCCGTTCGCACCTTCGAGCGCTGGCCGCGGTCCGGCCGCGGCGCCTGCTGACATGGGAGCCTACCTCGCGCGCCGCCTGCTGGCGCTGGTGCCGACGCTGCTGCTGGCGTCGATCATCGTGTTCGTCACGATCCGGATGATCCCGGGCGACGTGATCGACCTGATGCTGAGCCAGAACGATGTCGCGGCCGACAAGATGAGCCGCGACCAGGTGATGGCCGCGCTTGGCCTCGACAAGCCGATGCACACGCAGTACCTCACGTGGCTCGGCGGCATCACGCTGCACGGCGACCTCGGCCGTTCGCTGTGGCAGAACGCGCCGGTGACCGAGCTGCTCGCCGCGCGGCTGCCGGTGACGTTCGAGCTCGGCCTGCTCGCGCTGCTGGTCGGGCTGGTGATCGCGCTGCCGATCGGCACCTACTCCGCGCTGCGTCAGGACACCGCGGGCGACTACGTCGGCCGCTCGTTCTCGATCCTGCTGCTGGCGGTGCCGAGCTTCTGGCTCGGCACGATGGTGATGGTGTTCCCGTCGATCTGGTGGGGTTGGTCGCCCGAGGTGAACTACGTGCGCTTCCTCGACGACCCCTGGCAGAACCTGAAGCAGATGGCGCTGCCCGCGATCGTGCTCGGCGCCGGCCTGTCGGCGATCACGATGCGGCTGATGCGCACGATGATGCTCGAGGTGCTGCGGCAGGACTACATCCGCACTGCGTGGGCCAAGGGCCTGCCCGAGCGTCTGGTCGTGCTGCGCCACGCGTTTCGCAACGCGCTGGTGCCTGTGATCACGCTGGTCGGCCTGCAGGCGCCGCTGCTGATCGGCGGTGCCGTGATCATCGAGACGATCTTCGTCATCCCCGGCATGGGGCTGCTGCTGCTGGAGGCGGTGAACCAGCGCGACTATCCAATCATCACCGGAGTCTTTCTGGTGGTGGGCGTCGCGATCACGCTGATCAACCTGCTGATCGACCTCAGCTATGGCGTGCTCGACCCGAAGGTGAGGTATCGGTGATGGTTGGGTTGGCTATGGTGCGGCGGCGCGGCGGGCGGTACCCGGCACTGGCTCCTACTGTCGCGGTCGGCGCTGGGCGCCGACTTCGCTGCGATCCTCGCAGCGCGGTCGCGCGACGAAACTCGCTTCACTCACTGCGTTCGTTGCGCTCGGACAATCGCCGCGAGTCAGATCACAAAGCACGCGCTGCGCGCGTGCCGACCGCGCTGCTGCGCTTCTCGCCGCGCCACAAGTCGCCCCCAGCGGGCACCGCCCGCCACGCAGGCACCCTCGTGCTGTTCGGCGAAGGGCACGGTGGTGCCGGCAAAGCCGGTGGTGGGTGTGAGCCGGCAGCGACATTGCGCGGCGCCGAGGAACGCAGGGCGCGTGGCCGCGCGCGCACAGCGCGTGCTTCAACCTCTGACTCGCCGCGATTGTCCGAGCGAAGCGAACGACGTGAGCGAAGCGAGTTTCGCCGCGGGCCACGAGCCCGAGTACCGGAGGGGATCCGGAGCGCAGCGGAGGACGCCATACACGAGCGCCGGCGCATACCCGCCCGCGGCTTTGCAGCGCGCAGGTCGCCGCAGTGCGCATCACAGGCGTCGCACGAAGGCCGTTGAGATGGCAGCCGTCCCGTCCACTGCCCGCCTGGCCTTGCCGCCGCAGCGCGTGCGCTCGTCGGGCTTTTTCGCGCGCCTGTTCCGCGACAAGCCGCTCGGGGCCGCCGGTGGCGTGATGCTGCTGCTGTTCCTGCTCGTCGGGCTCACCGCGCAGTGGATCGCACCCCACGGCTACAACGAGATCGCGCCGCTCGAGCGACTGAAGCCGCCGTCGTGGGAACACTGGTTCGGCACCGACAACCTCGGGCGCGACCTGCTGTCGCGCTGCATCTACGGCGCGCAACTGTCGGTGATCATCGGCTGCAGCGCGGCGCTGCTGGCCACCATCATTTCGGCGCTGATCGGCATCGTCAGCGGCTATGCGGGCGGGCGCTTCGACCTCATCGTGCAGCGCTTCGTCGATGCCTGGCAGAGCTTTCCCGACCTCATCATCCTGATCGTCGTGGTGTCGGTCATCGGACCCGGCATGCCGCAGATCATCGGCACGCTGGCGCTGCTGCTGGGCATCGCGGGCTCGCGCATCGTGCGCAGCGCCGTGATCGGCGTGCGCGAGCACATGTACGTGCACGCCGCGCAGTCGATCGGCGCGTCGGTACCGCGCATCCTGTGGCGCCACATTCTGCCCAATGTGATGCCGCCGATCATCGTGCTGTTCACCACGCGCGTCGGCACCGTGATCCTGGCCGAATCGGGCCTCGCGTTCCTCGGCCTCGGCGTGCCGCCGCCAGCGCCGACCTGGGGCGCGATGCTGTCGGGAGGCGGGCGCACCTACATGCTGCAGGGCCCATGGCTCGCATTGGCGCCCGGCCTGTGTGTGACCGCCGTGGTGTACGCCACCAACGTGTTCGGCGACGCGCTGCGCGATCTGCTCGATCCGCGCATGCGCGGCGCGAAGTGAAGAAGCCAAAGGAGACACGCATGACCTGTTCTCGTCGTTTCATCGCGGGCGCGCTGCTGATCGGCGCAGCCGGTGCATTGGCGCAGGCGCAGAAGCCGCAATACGGTGGCGAGCTGAACATCGGCAACGTGTTCGCCACCGTCACGCCGATGTCGCCCGACAACGGTGACTGGGCGTGGAAGCACACGCAGGACACCGGCCTCGCGTACGAGCAGTTGTTCGCGGCCGACTTGAGCAAGAGCGTCCGCAACGGCGGCAAGTATCCGTTCACCGCCGACGCCTGGATCGCCCCCGATGCGCTGCGCGGCGAGCTGGCCGAGAAGTGGGAGATGAAGCAGAACCCGCTGCGGGTGGAGGTGCAGCTGCGCAAGGGCATCATGTTTCCGGCCAAACCGGGCGTGATGGAATCGCGTGAGCTCACGGCCGACGATGTCGTGTTCAGCTACGACCGGCTGAACAAGAGCCCGAAGAAGATTCCCGGTTACTTCGACCACATCGACCGCGTCGAGGCCAACGGCAAGTACGGCGTCACCTTCTTCATGAAGGCCTACAACGCCGAGTGGGACTACCGCTTCGGCTGGGGCTACTACAGCGGCATCGTGCCCAAGGAGGTGATCGCGGCCGGCCCCAGCCAGTGGAAGAACGTCAACGGCACGGGCCCCTTCCAGTTGCAGGAGTACGTGCAAGGCAATTCGCTGATGTTCATCAAGAACCCGATCTACTGGGACAAGGAGAAGATCGGCGGCGTCGAGTACAAGCTGCCGTTCGTCGACAAGATCACCTACCGCATCATCAAGGACGAGACCACGCTGGTCACCTCGTTGCGCACCGCCAAGCTCGACGTGCTGGAGACGGTGCGCTGGAGCAATGCCGACGAGCTGAAGAAGAGCGCGCCCAAGATCCAGTGGAGCCGGCGGCTGTCCAACGGCGGGCAGTTCGTCGCGCTGCGCATGGACAGCAAGCCGTTCGACGACATCCGGGTGCGGCGGGCGCTGAACCTGGCGGTCAACAAGCAGGAGATCGTCAAGTCGTACTACGGCGGCAACGCAGAGCTGGTGGCCTGGCCGATGCACCCCACCTACACCGGCTACTTCGAGCCGCTCGAGCAGATGCCCGACGCGGTGAAAGAGCTCTTCACCTACAACCCCGCCAAGGCCAAGCAGCTGCTGGCCGAGGCCGGCTACCCGAATGGCTTCTCCTTCAAGGTGCAGACCAACTCGTCCAGCACCGAGGGCGACCTGCTGCAGATGGTGGCGGCCTACCTCGACAAGGTGGGCGTCAAGATGGAGATCCAGACGCTCGAATACGCCGCCTACTTCAGCGCGATGATGACGCGCACCAACGCGCCGGGCTACTTCATGTTCCTCGGCAACACCAATCCGACCACGGCGCTGCGCAAGAGCTTTGTCAAGGGCCAGGTCTGGAACCCGATGCAGTTCAGCGACCCCGAGATCGACCAGAAGATGGCCGAGGTCTACGCCGAGCCCGACGAGCGCGTGCGCCAGGTCAAGGTGCGACTGATGACGCGCCAGGTGATGGAGAAGGCGCCGGTGATCTTTCTGCCGTCGGCGTATGTCTACACCGGCTGGTGGCCGTGGGTGAAGAACTACGGCGGCGAGCTGCGCGCCGGCTCCGAGCGGCCGGGCCCTATCCACGCGCGCATGTGGGTCGATCAGGAGATGAAGAAGAAGATGGGCTTTTGATGACCCACCCCCGATGCGACCTGGCGGTCGCCTCCCCCTCAAGAGGGCGACCCCAGCGGACCGGCAAAGCCGGATCCGCGGTGTCTGCTTGGATCGGCACGTGATGCGCGTACAGCATCCATGAGTCCTGCACCGAATCCTCTGTTGTCGGTGCGCGGCCTGACCACGCGCTTTCGCACCGACCGCGGCGACGTGACCGCGGTCGACGACGTCAGCTTCGACGTCGCGGCCGGCGAGACGGTGGCCATCGTCGGCGAGTCGGGCTCGGGCAAGAGCGTCACCGCGTTGTCGATCCTGCGCCTGGTGCCGTCGCCGCCGGGCGAGATCGCGGGCGGGCAGATCGTGTTCGACGGCCGCGACCTGCTGCAACTCGACGACGGCGCGATGCGCGCGATCCGCGGTGACCGCATCGCGATGATCTTTCAGGAGCCGATGAACTCGCTGAACCCCGCGTTGACCGTGGGACTCCAGGTCGCCGAGCCGATGCGCCAGCACCGCGGTGCGTCGTGGGCCGCCGCGCTCGAAGGCGCCAAGGCGCTGCTGAAGAAGGTGCACATCCCCGACGCCGAGAGCCGGCTGCAGACCTATCCGCATCAGTACTCCGGCGGCATGCGGCAGCGCGCGATGATCGCGATGGCGCTGGCCTGCAAGCCGCGGCTGATCATCGCCGATGAGCCGACCACCGCGCTCGACGTGACCGTGCAGGCGCAGATCCTCGACCTGCTGAAGGAACTGACGCGCGAGACCGGCGCCGCGCTGATCCTGATCACGCACGACCTGGGCGTCGTCGCCCGCTACGCCGATCGCGTGGTCGTGATGTACGCCGGCCGCGTGGTCGAGCAGGCGCCGGCCGCCGTGCTGTATCGATCGCCGCAGCATCCGTACACCCGCGGCCTGCTGGCGTCGGTGCCGCGGCTCGACGGCCCTGCCGGCGAGCGGCTGGTGCCGATCGACGGTGCGCCACCCGACCTCGCCGCGCTGCCAGCGGGCTGCGCGTTCGCGCCGCGCTGCACGCGCGCGCTCGCCGGTTGCCACGACACGCGACCGCTGCTGCGCGAAGCGCGAGCCAGCGTCCCCGAGCACCGCCACGCCTGCCTGCGCGATGACCTCCCCGTCGAATGACCCCACGCCGCGCGGCGACGAGCTGCTGCGCGTCGAGGACCTCCAGGTGCACTTCCCGGTCACCCGGGGCGTGCTCTTCAAGACCACGGTCGGCTGGGTGAAAGCGGTCGACGGTGTGTCGTTCACGATCAACCGCGGCGAGACGCTGGGCCTCGTCGGTGAAAGCGGCTGCGGCAAGACGACCACCAGCCTGGCCGTGCTGCGCATGCAACCGGTGACCGCGGGCCGCATCGTGTTCGAGGGGCAGGACATCACCGCGCAGGACCGCGCGAGCGGCACCTTTCGCCGCCGCATGCAGATGGTCTACCAAGACCCGTATGGCTCGCTCGACCCGCGCATGACGGTGCGCGACATCGTCGGCGAACCGCTGACGGTGCACCACGTCACGCCCTCGCGCGCCGAGTACGACGAGCGCGTCGCCGCGCTGCTCACCACCGTGGGCCTGCTGCCGGCGATGGCGGAGCGCTACCCGCACGAGTTCTCGGGCGGCCAGCGCCAGCGGATCGCGATCGCCCGCGCGCTCGCGTTGGAGCCGAGCCTCGTGATCTGCGACGAGCCGGTGTCGGCGCTCGACGTGTCGATCCAGGCGCAGGTGATCAACGTACTGATGGAGCTGCAGCAGCGCCTGCAGCTGTCGTACCTGTTCGTCGCGCACGACCTCGCGGTGGTGCGCCACATCAGCCACCGCGTGGCGGTGATGTACCTCGGGCGCATCGTCGAGGTCGCCGACCGCGACTCGCTGTTCCGCGACCCGCTGCATCCCTACACGCAGGCGCTGCTGACGGCGGTGCCGGTGGCCGACCCCGTGGCCGAAAAGAGCCGCGCGCGTCAGGTGCTGCGCGGCGAGGTGCCGAGCGTGATGCGGCCACCGAGCGGCTGCCGCTTTCACCCGCGTTGTCCGCACGCGATGGACGTCTGCCGCGAGCACGACCCCGCGCTCGGCGACCTCGGCGGCGGGCGCGCGGTGGCGTGCCACCTGCACGGCGAAGCCGTGATCCAGCTGCGAAAGGCAGTCGCCAGCGCATGACGCGCGCCACCGAACGATTCGAAGACAAGCGCGAGGCGATCCTCGACGGCGCCGCACGCCTGTTCAACCAGCATGGCATCAAGGGCGGGCTGCTGTCGGAGCTCGCGCAGCGCATGGGGCTGGCGACCAACAGCCTCACCTACTACTACCGCAAGAAGGAAGACCTCGCGTGCGCGTGCCTGCAGCGCGCGATGGATGCGTTGGTCGCGGTGGCCGACGCGGCGGCGCGGCAGCGCACCCTGCAGGCGCGCATCCGGGCCTTCGTCGGCGGCTACATCGGGCTGCTGGCCGACATCGCCGAAGGGCGGCGTGCCGAGCTGATCGTGTTCTCCGATCTGCTGTCGCTCGCACCGCCGCAGCGCGACCCGATGGCCGACGCTTACACGCAGATGTTCCGCCGCGTGCGGGCACTGCTCGACACCGCCGATTCACCGCGGCTCGAGTCGGCCGCGCGCAACGCGCGCGCGCACCTGCTGCTGTCGACCGTGTGCTGGGCGCGCGCCTGGATCGCGCGCCACGAGCCGATCGACTATGCGCGCGTCGCCGCCCAGGTCACCGACATCATGCTGACCGGCATCGCGGGCCGCGGCCACCGAATCGCCGATGCGCCGCAGCGGGTGTCGCCTGCGCTGCCGTCCGACGAAGACGACGCGACGCGCGGCGCCTACCTGCGCGCCGCCACGCGACTGGTCAACGAGTACGGCTATCGCGGCGCATCGGTCGACCGCATCGCCGCCGAGCTGTGCCTGACCAAGGGCTCGTTCTATCACCACCACGAGACCAAGGACGAGCTGATCGCCGCCTGCTTCGAGCGCACGTTCGCGGTGATGCGGGCCGCGCAGACCGCGGCGCTCGCCACGCCGGGCAGCGGGCTCGATCGCCTGGCGATCGCCTGCCGCTCGCTACTCGACTATCAGATGTCGTCGCAGGGGCCGCTGCTGCGCGTGACCGCGTGGACCGGGCTTCCCGCCGCGATCAAGGACGACACGCGGCGCACGATGGGACGCCTCGGCGAGCGCTTCGCGGCGCTTGTGGTCGACGGCATGGCCGACGGCAGCCTGCGCATCGTCGACCCCTCGATCGCCGCGCAGGTGATCAACGGCATGGTCAACGCCGCCGCCGAGCTGGAGCGCTGGGTGCCCGGCGCGCACGCCGGCAATGCGTTCGACTTGTATGCGATGCCGCTGTTCAGTGGCCTGCAGCCACCAGCCGCCGATGTGCCGGGTGCGAGTGCGCAAGCGCGCGCCACCACGGCGCCGTGACGCACGACAATGCGTGCATGGCCACCGCTGCGTCGCACCCGCCCGCCGAACCGCTGCCCGACTTCTTCGCGCTGCCCGATCTGATCCGCACGCACGCGCAGTCGCACCCGCGTGCGCCGGCGCTGGTCGACGCCAGCGGCGCGATGAACTATGGCGAGCTCGATGCGTCGATGGATCGCGTGGCCGCGACGCTGCAACGTGACGGCTGCCGGCCCGGCGACACGATCGCCATCTGCGCTTACGCCAACAGCCCCTACGCCGTGCTGTTCATGGGCGCCCTGCGTGCCGGCCTCGCGGTGGCACCGCTGGCGCCGAGCAGCACGCCGGCGCAGATCGCCGACATGACCGCCGACTCGGGGGCCCGGCACCTGTTCCTCGACGCTGTCAATGCGCAGGCGGTGCCACCACAGTTGACCGGCCCGGTGCAACGCATCCGTCTCGACGAGTCGAGCGGCGACACGCGCTTGTCGGACTGGCTCGTACCCGCGGGCAGCCAGCCGCGCCCGGTAGCGATCGAGCCGACCTGGGCGTTCAACATCATCTATTCGTCGGGTACCACCGGCACGCCGAAAGGGATCGTGCAGTCGCACGCGATGCGCTGGTCGCAGATCCGCCGCGCCGAGGCCGGCGGCTACGCGCCCGACACGGTGACGTTGATCGCCACGCCGCTGTACTCCAACACCACGCTGGTGGTCGTGATCCCGACGCTGGCGCGTGGCGGCTCGCTGGTGCTGATGTCGAAGTTCGATTGCGGCCAGTACCTCGCGTTGGCCGAGAAGCACCGTGCGACGCACACGATGCTGGTGCCGGTGCAGTATCAGCGGCTGATGGCGTGGCCCGACTTCGACCGGCACGACCTGTCGAGCTTCCGCTTCAAGGCGTGCACCAGCGCGCCGTTTCGCGCCGAGCTGAAAGCCGAGGTGCTGCGCCGCTGGCCGGGCGCGCTGACCGAGTACTACGGCATGACCGAAGGCGGCGGCAGCTGCATCCTGTACTGCCACCTGTTCCCGAACAAGCTGCACACCGTGGGTCAGCCCGCCGAGGGCCACGACATCCGTTTGATCGACGAGGAAGGCCGTGAGCTGCCGCGCCGCGCCGATGTGATCGGCGAGGTCGTCGGGCGCTCGGCGGCGATGATGACCGAGTACCACAACCAGCCGGCCAAGTCGCGCGAGGCCGAATGGCACGACGCCGAGGGCCGCCGCTTCATCCGCACCGGCGACGTCGGCCGCTTCGACGAAGACGGCTTTTTGACCCTGATGGACCGCCGCAAGGACATGGTCATCAGCGGCGGCTTCAACATCTACCCGAGCGACCTCGAGGCCGAGTTGCGCCAACACCCGGCAGTGGCCGACGTCGCGGTGGTCGGCGTGCCGAGCGAGCAATGGGGCGAGACGCCGGTGGCGTTCGTCGTGCGCCGCGCCGGTCACAGCGACAGCACCGATGCGATCCGCCAGTGGATGAACGAGCGCGTCGGCAAGACGCAGCGCCTGGCCGATCTGCGCTTCATGGATGAGCTGCCGCGCAGTGCAATCGGCAAGGTGCTCAAGCGGGAACTGAGGGACGGGTATCGGGCCTGAGTCGGGACTGCGAGCGACCTCAGCAGCGAGCCCGGCGGCGCGCGGTGACGGAGGCTGCGATCACTTGCGGGCGAGCGGCAAGCCCGCGGCGTGCCATTCGCTGACTCCGTCGAATGTCTTGCGCGCCTTGAACCCCCGCTGCTTGAGCAGCCTGACTGCTTCATCCGACATCAGGCAAAAGGGCCCGCGGCAGTAGGCAACGATCTCCACGTTGCGCGGCAACTCCGCCAGCCGATGCGACAACTCGGTCAGTGGCACCGAGCGCGCAAAAGGCAGGTGGGCCGTGTCGTACTCCTGCGCCGGGCGCACGTCGAGGACGATCACGTCCCCGCGCTTGGCCTGAGCCAGCAACTCCTTGCGACCGACCTGCACGAGGCGCTGCGGATCAGCCATCATCTGCTGCAGCGCAAGGCGCAATTCCACCAGATGTTCCTCGGCCACGTGGCGCAACGACACACCGAGCACGGCCACGTCCTGGCCGGTCAGGCGGTAAAGGATGCGCTTGCCGTCCCGGCGGCTCTCGACCAATCGAGCCTCCTTGAGTGCCTTCAAGTGGGCGCTGACGAGCTTGACGTCGATCGCGACGTCCGAAGCCACCGTTTCGACCGCCTTCTCCCCCTGCGCCAGCATCTCCAGGATCTCCAGCCGTTTCGGGCTCGCCAGAGCCTTGCCCACGCGAGAAACCTGCTCGTAAAGAAGGTCCTTGAGTGATCGGTTGTCCATGGTGTACATTCTAACGAACTTTGGAATGATAGCGCTACAAACCCATTGTGCCCCGGGTTGCGCTGCCCACCCGCACCATGGACTTCGAGTCTTTCGTCTTCGCTCACGAGGCGGCCATCCGGCTCGGGTGCTTCGCCGCCACGCTCGCAATCGTGGCTGCGTGGGAAGCGCTGGCACCGAGGCGCGTCCCGACGATCGGTCGGGCGCTGCGCTGGTTCAGCAACCTGGGGCTGGGTGCTGTGAACTCCCTGCTGCTGCGATTCCTGTTCCCGCTCGCGGCCGTCGGCATGGCGGTCTTCGCCTCGGCCCACGGCTGGGGCGTGCTCAACCGCTTCCAGGTGTCACCGTGGCTGGCGGTGCCGATCGCCGTGGTGGTGCTGGACTTCGCGATCTGGCTGCAGCACGTGATCATGCACGCGGTGCCCGCGCTGTGGCGGCTGCACCGGGTGCACCACGCCGACCTCGATTACGACCTGACCACCGGCGTGCGCTTCCATCCGATCGAGGTCGCTCTGTCGATGCTGATCAAGCTTGCGGCCATCCAGGTGCTGGGCCCGCCGGCGATCGCAGTCGTGGTTTTCGAGGTGCTCCTCAACGCGACGTCGATGTTCAACCACGGCAATATCCGGCTGCCCGCGGCACTGGACCGAGTGCTGCGCTGGCTCGTCGTGACACCCGATATGCACCGCGTCCATCACTCGATCGAGGACGACGAGACCAACTCGAACTTCGGCTTCAATCTGCCGTGGTGGGACCGCCTGTTCGGCACCTATCGCGACCGGCCGCGCGGCGGACACGAGGCGATGACGATCGGCATCCACGGCCATCGTGACCTGCACGAGGTGGCACGGCTGCCCGGCATGCTGCTGTTGCCGTTCCGAGGCGAGGACAGCGGTTACGCGATCAACCGTCGCGACTGGAACCAGCACCCGGCTCGATGACCGCTCCCGCGATGCCCGACGCGATCTACCTGGACTTCAACGCCACCACGCCGGTGGCCCCGGAGGTGCTCGAGGCACTGCTACCGTGGCTGCGCGAGCAGCACGGCAACCCTTCGAGCACGCACGAGTACGGGCGGCGTGCGGCACAAGCGGTGACCGCGGCCCGCGCGCAGGTGGCCAGCCTGGTCGGCGCACAGCCGCATGAGATCGTCTTCACGGGCTGTGCCACCGAATCGAATAACCTGTCGCTGCTGGGAGTGGCTGCTGCCGTGCCGGCGCAGCGCCGCCGCCACTTGGTGGTGAGTGCCATCGAGCACCCCGCGGTGATGGCGCCGGCGATGGCACTGCGACAACAGGGGTGGCAGGTCACGGTGGTGCCGGTCGACGCGTTCGGTCGCCTGCGCATCGACGACGTCGCACGCGCGTTGCGGCCAGACACCGCCCTGGTGTCGGTCATGCACTCCAACAACGAGGTCGGCACGCTGCAACCGGTGGCGGAGATCGCCGAGCTGACCCGCGCCCGCGACATCGTGCTGCACACCGACGCAGCGCAGTCCGCAGCCAAGGTGCCGCTGCGGGTCGATGAACTCGGCGTCGACCTGTTGACGCTGGCGGGCCACAAGTTCCATGCGCCCAAGGGTGTGGGCGCGCTGTACGTCCGGCGAGGTACGCCGCTGCGTCGGATCCTCCATGGCGGGGAGCAGGAGCACGGCATGCGTCCGGGCACCGAGAACGTCGCGGCGATCGTTGCGATCGGCACCGCCGCGGCGCTGGCGGCGTCGCGGCTCCCGCAGATCACCGCGCACCTGCGCACGATGCGCGATCGACTGCATGCGCGCCTCGACGCCGGAGTCCCCGGGCTGCTGCTCAATGGACACCCGGAACACCGGCTCCCCAACACCCTGCATGTGTCGTTTCCCGGGATCAGCGGACGCGACCTCCTCGCCCAGACAGCAGACACCGTGGCCGCGTCGGTGGGTTCGGCGTGCCATTCCGAGCGCGAGGCAGTCAGCGGCGTGCTGGCAGCGATGGGCTTCGACTCGGCGCGCGCGGCCGGTGCGGTGCGTCTGTCGGTTGGCCGGACCACGACAACCGACGAGGTCGATCGAGCAGCCGCCGCGCTCGTATCCGCGTGGGAGCAATTGCGCCCGAAGCGGTGACGCCTGCGCGCGATCATGACGTGCCGCGCCCGCCGTCCGCACGCGTGCGCGGCGCGCGCAGCCTCCTCACGTGCAGCACGCACATCGCCGCCTGCGGCACGGCGAGAATCAGGAATCCCGCCTCGTAGCCGAGGTGCTGGCTGACCACGCCACCGACCACCGCGCCGACGATGCCACCGGTGGTGGGTGCCAGCGAGGTCAGGCCGCCGATGCGGCCGCGACCCAGGCGCCGCATCAGCTCGCCGAAGCGCGTGGTGCTGGTGACGCCTTGCAGGCCGACACCGACGCCCATCAGCGCGGCACCGAGCCAGAGCCCAGGCGGCTGCGTGCTCAGCCCATAGAGCAGCGATTGCGCGAGCAGCAGCACGAATGCGATCAGGTAGCGCGCGTCGTCGCGCCAACGCGGCACCAACAGGCCGCCACCGAACAGCGTGGCCACGTACAGCGCGCCCTGCAGCGTGATCAGTCCGGCCGCCGCCTGCAGCGTCATGCCGAAGCGGTGCAGCGCGAGCTGGATCGCAAACACCACGAAGTACGCGACCGACATCTGCGACAGGCCGTCGATCAGCATCGTGCGCCGCACTTCCGAATCGCCGCGCAGGAGCGCGATCTGGCCGGCAATGCGCACGTGCAGCGGTGCGTCGCCGGGCTGCCCCGCGACGCCCGAGCGCCGCACCAGCACGCGCCAGCCGACGATGAAGGCGAGCAGCAACGTCGCCGACACCATCAGGAACAAGGTGGCGAATCCGAGCGACGACAGCACCGCGGCCGACACTGCGGGCCCGATGAAAGACAACCCGAGCATGAACGCGGCGCGGTTCCAGCCCGCCTTGGCAGGGCCCAGCGTCGGCAGCATCGCCAGGAACTCCGTTTGGATCGGCACCGTGCGAAACGGCAGCACGAAGGCCAGCAGCGCCGCACCGGCGATCACCTGCCATGGCCCTTGCACCACCGGCAGCAGCAGGTACAGCAGCGCAGCGGCGATCGCACCGCGCAGAAACATCGTGCGGCTGCCGTGACGGTCGATCCATGCGCCCATCGGCAGCGCCATCAGCAGCACGCCCATGTAGCCCAGCCCACCGACCAGGCCAACCTGCCACGCCTGCGCGCCGCGCGCGGCGGCGAACAGCGGCATCGCGACGCGCGACAGGCCGTTGATGGTGCCGACCATCAGCCCGAGGCTGAGCAGCGCCGGCAGGTGCGGTGCGCGGCGCGCGGCGTGCGCTGGCTGCGCTTCTTCGGGCGTGTTGTCTGGCAAGCGCGGCGTCGATGCTGGCGGACGCAGCATTGTGCTTCGCGCGCGCGAGCTCCCTGGCGCGATCAGCCGTCCTGCAGCGGCGCTTCGCCGCCGATCGCGGCTGGTGGCCAGGGCCGCTCGACGAACGCGAACACACCGCTGGAGCGCAGCACGTGCCGCGTGCCGACCTTCAGATCGCAGTTCGCGTAGGCCATGCGCTGACCGATGCGTGTGATCGTCGTGTGCGCCTCGAGCCAGTCGCCGAGGCGACCGCCGGACAGGAAGTCGGCGGTCAGCGACACCGTCACCTGCGCGCTCTTGCGCTCGCGCGCCAGTGCGATGTTGATGCCGAGCGCGCCGTCGGCCAGCGTGACGAGCATGCCGCCGTGCGTGATCCCCTGGATGTTCAGGTGCCGCTCGGCCACGCGCAACGCGATGATCACGCTGCCGCTGTCGGCGCGCCGCGAGGACACCGGGCCGAGCTGCTGGAAATACGCGCCGCCGACGTGCAGCGGCTCGAAGCCCTGCGGCACCTCGGCGACATCGGCTTTCGCGGCAGGCGTTGGCTCCGGCATGACCAGCATTTACAGCGCGCAGGGGCGTCGTTAGCATGATACCGACGCCTCGCAAGCGAACGGGTTCGCGCATCCGCAGCGTCGACGCATCGGCAATCGGACCCTCTCGTTCGCATGCCTCCTTCGATGACCAACTACGACCAATTCATCGGCACGCGAGCGGTCGCGCCGCAGCACGCGTTCGACGAGGCGGGCCTGGCGCGCTATCTGCAGGCGCACGTCGACGGCTTCGGTGGTGATCTCCAGGTCGAGCAGTTCAAGGGCGGCCAGTCCAACCCCACTTTCTTGCTGACCGCCGGCGGCCGCCGCTACGTGATGCGGCGCAAGCCGCCGGGGGTGCTGCTGCCGTCTGCGCACGCGGTGGACCGTGAGTTCCGAGTCATCAGCGCGCTGGCGGGCACCGACGTGCCGGTGGCCAAGGCCTACGCGCTGTGCGAAGACGCGGGCGTGATCGGCACCATGTTCTACGTGATGGGCTATGTCGAGGGTCGCGTGATCTGGGACCCGACGCTGCCCGGCCTCGCGCCCGAGCAGCGACGTGCGCACTATGACGAGCTCGGCCGCGTGATCGCCGCGCTGCATCGCGTCGACTACCGTGCGGTTGGCTTGTCGGACTATGGCAAGCCCGGCAACTACATCGAGCGACAGGTCGCGCGCTGGACCAAGCAATACCGCGCCGCCGAGACCGAGCGCATCGAAGCGGTCGAGTACCTGATCCAGTGGCTGCCCGCGCGCATCCCGCCGGGCGACGAGACGGCGATCGTGCATGGCGACTACCGCTTCGACAACGTGATCTTCCACCCGAGCGAGCCGCGCATCCTCGCGGTGCTCGACTGGGAGCTGTCGACGCTCGGCCATCCACTGGTCGACTTCGCGTACCACTGCATGGCCTGGCGCATGCAAAGCGCCGAAGGCTCGCGCGGCCTCGCGGGCGTCGACCTGCGCGCGCTCGGCATCCCGAGCGAGCGCGAGTACCGCGACACCTACCTGCGCGCCACCGGCCGCACGCGGCCGGTGAGCGACGAGCACTGGACCTACTACCTGGTCTTCAACATGTTCCGGCTGGTCAGCATCCTGCAGGGCATCATGGCGCGCGCGCTGCAGGGCAACGCGTCGAACGCGCAGGCGCTGCAGGCCGGCCGCCGCGCCCGACCGCTGGCCGAGCAGGCGTGGGCGCTGGCGCAGCAGATGGCACGCTGAGCGCAAGGAGATCGTCATGGAGATGAAGGGCAAGGTCATCGTCGTCACCGGTGGTGCGTCGGGCATCGGCGCGGCGCTGGTGCGTCGCTTTGCGCGCGAGGGCGCGGCCGGCGTGGTGGTGGCCGACATGAACCTCGAGCAGGCCAAGGCGGTGGCCGCCGATGTCAGCGGCCTCGCGGTGCGCACCGACGTCTCGCGCGAAGCCGACGTGCGCTCGCTGATCGACCAGGCCACGCAGCGCTACGGTCGTGTCGATGTGTTGTGCTCCAACGCCGGCATCGCGATCGGCACCGGCGTCGACACGCCGAATGCCGACTGGCAGCGCATCTGGGAGGTCAACCTGATGGCGCATGTGTACGGCGCGCGCGCCGTGCTGCCGCAGATGCTCGAGCGCGGCGAGGGCTACCTGCTGCAGACCGCGTCGGCCGCCGGGCTGCTGTCGCACCCCGAGTCGGCGACCTACGCGGTGACCAAGCACGCCGCGGTGTCGCTGGCCGAATGGCTGTCGATCAACTACGGCGACAAAGGCATCCGCGTCAGCTGCCTATGCCCGCAGGGCGTGCGCACGCCGATGCTGATGGGCAAGGACAGCGAGCGCCAGAGCTTCCTGCTCGAAGGTTCGGTCAGCCCCGAACAGGTGGCCGACGACGTGATCGCCGCGATGCGCGCCGAGCGCTTTCTGGTGTTGCCACACCCCGAGGTGCACGAGTACATGCAACGCAAGGCGAGCGACGTCGACCGCTGGCTCGCCGGCATGCGCAAGCTGCGTGCCAAGGCCGAGGCCATTCGCACCGGTCGCGACGCGGGCTGACGCGGCCGCGCTTGATACGTCGTCATCGCTTGCGTGACGGCGTGCGCTCGGGGTCGACGACCCGCTGCGAGCCGGAGTCAGGCCATGACGCCGCACGGCGAGCGCGCCGCGCCGGTGCTGTGGCGGTGGCCGATCGCGCTGGCGGTCGTTACCGCGATCGGCCTGATGTCGGCCTTGCTCGGCGACGCTGCGTGGGACGTGCTGTCGTGGTTCGCCCTCGCTGCGCCGCTGGTGGTGGCCGCGTGGTACGCATGGCGGCCGTCACCGGGCTAGCAGCTCTCACAACGCCAGCCGCAGGATCTCCATCACGTCGTCGGCGCTTCGGATCGGCCGCGGGTTGCGCTGCACTGGCTCGTAGTCGAGCGCGCGGCGCGCGATCTCTCGGAGGCCCTGGTCGTCGATGCTCAGCTCGCGCAGCGTGCTCGGCAAGCCCAGCGAACGCACGAGCTCGGCGACCACGCGCGACAACGGCTCGCCGGCACGGCCCATCTGCGCCGCCAGCACGGCCTGGCGATCGCCATTGACCGGCTCGTTCCACGCCAGCACCGCGGGCAACATCACGCACGACGTGTGGCCATGCGCGACGTCAAAGGTCGCACCGAGTGCATAGCCGATGCCGTGGCTGGCACCGGTGCCGGCTCCGGTGGCCGAGCCGAGGCTCGCCTGCCACATGCCGATCTGCGCGTCGCGCCGTGGCGCGAGCGCAGCGGGCTCGCGCGCGATCGCCGGCAACGCGCGCGCCAGCAGCGCCAGCCCGAGCAGCGCATGCGCCTCGCCGATCGCGTGCACGCTAGGCGCGCAATAGCTCTCGATCGCGTGGTCGACCGCGCGCATGCCGGTGGCCAGCAGCAGCGGCAGCGGCGTGTGCGACGTGGCTGCCGGGTCGAGCACTGCTGCGCGCGGCACAAACAGGCGGTGGCGGAACGACTGCTTGGTGTGCGCGTCGCTGACCCCGGCGGTCGACGTGAACTCCGAGGCCGACAACGTGGTCGACACCGCGATCATGCGCAGCGACAACCCGCCGTCGTCGATCACCGCGGCCGCGCCGCCGGCGCGGTGGCGGTACGGCTCGAGCGCGGGTGCGTCGTACAAGCCGTGCCACACGCACATCAGCATCGCCTTGGTGGCATCGATCACCGAGCCACCGCCCACCGCCACCAGCAGGTCGGCACCGGCGTCGCGCGCTGCGCGCGCTGCCGCCACCACGTCGTCGCGCGGACTGTGCGCGCGTATGCCGACGTACCGCCCGGCGAGCCGTGGGCCGAGCGTCGACTCGATGCGCTGCAGCGGGCCATCGCTCAGGCGCGACAGCGACGCCCCCGAGGTGACGAACACGCGCTGTGCGCCCGCGCGCTCGGCCTCGGCAAGCACCGCCTGCGCTGCCGGTACACCGAGCACGACGCGCTCTTGCGCAGACAGCAGCACGATGCCGCCGCGCGCGGTGTCGATCGGCAGCGCGATCAAAGGATCGGGGTGTTCAGCTCGCACCATCGGTGGATTGTGATCCTGGCGTCTCGAATCCGCCGCCACAGGTCAGGGCGGCCAGCTGCTCAAGAGCCATGGGCACCAGCTGGCGTGGGCGTTCGTCTCGGGGCGCCGCGCCGGGCGCTTCGCTGCGCAGGAGGCGATCCGGACACAAGCGCCAACAGCACGCGCCTGAGCTGCCACTACCATGCGCTCTGGACATGCGTGGCAGCGGGGGCATCGCGTGATCGACGTGCTGGTGATCGGTGGCGGCAACGCGGCGCTGTGCGCGGCGCTGACCGCGCGCGAGGCCGGC
>DASTZF010000309.1:0-8611 GCA_035764445.1 Burkholderiaceae bacterium | reverse complement strand
CGGGCGCGCAGGCGGCGATGGACCTGCACGAGCAGCCCACGCGCTGGCTGTCGACGGTGCAGGTCGGCATCACGTCGATCAGCATCTTGAACGGCATCGTCGGCGACGCCGCGTTCTCGGCGCCGCTGTCGGCCTGGCTGCGCGACGAGTTCAGAGTGTCGCCGCGCATCGCCGACATCAGCGCCACCGCGCTGGTGGTGCTCATCATCACCTTCCTGACGATCATCTTCGGCGAGCTGGTGCCCAAGCGGCTCGGCCAGATGTTCCCCGAGGCGGTGGCGCGTCACGTCGCCAAGCCGATGGAGTGGCTGTCGAGCGCGACGCGTCCGTTCGTGTGGCTGCTGTCGGCGTGCACCGAGACGATCCTCAAGCTGATCGGCACGCACGACTCGCCGGTGCGGCCGGTCACCGAGGAGGAGATCGCCGCCAGCCTGGAGGAGGGTGTCGACGCCGGCGTGATCGAGGCGCACGAGCACCAGATGGTGCGCAACGTGTTCCGCCTCGACGAGCGGCAGATCGGCTCGATGATGATCCCGCGCACCGAGATCGCGTGGCTCGATGCCGATGCGCCGCTCACCGACGTGCTGGCGATCATCTCGCAGCACCCGCACTCGCGCTTCCCGGTGTGCCGCGGCGGCCTCGACGAGGTGATCGGCGTGCTGCCGGCACAGCGCCTGATCGCCCCGCTGGCCGCCGGCCACACCCCGCTGCTGGCCAACCTGTTGCAGCCGCCGGTGTTCGTGCCCGAGACGCTGTCTGGCATGGAGCTGCTCGAGCACTTTCGCGTCTCCGAGGCGCAGCTGGTGTTCGTGGTCGACGAGTACGGCGCGGTGCAGGGCGTGATCACCGTGCGCGACGTGCTGGAGGCGATCACCGGCGAGTTCTCCCCGCCGAGCGCCGACAATGCCTGGGCGGTGCAGCGCGACGACGGCAGCTGGCTGATGGATGGCCTGATCCCGGTGCCCGAACTGAAGGACCGGCTCGAACTGAAGGAGCTGCCCGAAGAGGACCGCGGCCGCTACAACACGCTCGCGGGCATGATCATGCTGCTGCTGGGGCGCCTGCCGATGACGACCGACCGCGTCGATTGGGAAGGCTGGCGCTTCGAGGTGGTCGATCTCGACGGCAAGCGCGTCGACAAGGTGCTGGTGATGCGCGCCCCCGAAACCATTACCGCTGAATCTGAATGATCCTGCCCGACCTGCACACCAACCCGGTGCCGCTCGACCGCGACCAGCATCGGCTGCTGCGCCTGCGCTTCGACCGCCATGACAACGATCGCCTGGCAACGCTGAACTCGTGCTTCATCGTCGCCGGCGAGTTCGGCGAGGCCTGCAAGGAATACCCGCTGCTGTGGATCCGCGCCGGCCAGGACGACAAGGGCGCACCGCAGGTGGCGCCGATCGCCGTGTTCGGCCTTGCCAAACAGACCAATCTGTGCATCGACCGCGGCAGCTGGCGCACGCTGTACCAGCCGGTGGTCCTGCGCCTGTACCCGTTCGCGCTCGGACGCCCGAGCAGTGAGCAGTGGGTGATGTGCTACGACGCGAGCTCGCCGCGCTTCTCGCTGACCGACGGCGAGCCGCTGTTCGAGCCCGACGGCAAGCCGAGCGCGCTGACGCTCGACGTCCAGAAGCAGCTCGAGCAGGTCGAGGCCGACGTCGAGCGCACGCGCCAGGCCGGTGCCGAGCTGCTGCGGCTGGATCTGCTGCGCGAGATGCGCTTCGAAGCCAAGCTGCCCGACGGCCGCGAGCACGCGGTCGAGGGCTTTCTCACCGTCGACGACAAGCGCTTCGCCGAGCTGCCCGATGCCGAGGTGCTGGCGCTGCACCGCAAAGGCGTGCTCGGGCTGATCCATGCGCACCAGCTGTCGCTGTCGAACATGCGGCGCTTCGCGCAGTGGCACGCCGAGCGGCCCGATCTGGCGGCGGCCACGCCGGCGGCGGTGCCGCCGGCGCAGCCGTGACGTCGGCGCGCCCTCAGGCGGCCACCGCCTCGCGCAGCGCGCCGTGCACGGCGAGCGTCGCCACGCAGGCGCGCGCCGCCTCGCGACCCTTCAGCACGAGGTGCTCGGCGAAGAAGCGCGCATGCGTCTCGTGCTCGTGAAAGGCCTGCGGCGTCAACACGGCCGACAGCACCGGCACGCCGCTGTCGAGCTGGGCGCGCATCAAGCCCTCGATGACCGCGTTGGCGACGAACTCGTGGCGGTAGATGCCGCCGTCGACCACCAGCGCGCAGGCGACGATCGCTGCGTAGCGCCCCGAGCGCGCGAGCTGCTGCGCCAGCAGCGGGATCTCGAAGGCACCGGGCACCTCGTAGCGGTCGACCCGATCGGGCGCGACGCCGAGTTGCGCCAGCTCGTCGAGCAGCGCGTCGCTCGCCTGCGCCACAAGGTCGGCGTGCCACTGCGCGCACACGACAGCGAGCCTCTGGCCGCGCGCGCCGGCAATCGGAAAGTACTTGGGATACTGATTCACGGTGAACTCCAATAGAGCTTGGCTACCTGAATCAGGGCGCACGAACCACGCCGGCGCACGCGCATGCACGCGCGGCCTGGCGCAGTGTCGCGCTCTCTTTCATCCGGACTGTGACCGTCGGCCCTGGAATCGCACCAGATCTGCTGACCCCGCGGTTCGACACCACGGGCGCTCGCGGGCTTGGGCGCCGGGACTGCACGCCTTTACCGCCGGTGGGGAATTCCACCCCGCCCTGAGAACGCACCGGCACCAGCGGCACCGGTGACGGCAGTCTACGCCGCGTCGCGGCGGTGCGCTGTCGTCGCAGCGACAGCCCCGCTGCGCGCGGGCGGCAGCGGCGGTGTCTCGAGCCCGAACAGCGTCGCGTAGCGAAGGCCGATGTAGGCGTGCTCGCGCATCAGCGTCTCGGCGCGCGCCGATTCGCCGCGCTGCAGCGCTTCGACGACCAGCCGGTGCTGCAGCTGCGCCAGTTGCAGCTTGCGGTATTCGGCGGGCAAGGCACGCTTGTCGATGGTGATCGAATCGGCCGCAGCGAACGGCAGGTGGTCGTTGCGCGCGATCGCGTCGGCGATCACGCGGCTGCCCGAAGACCCGACGATCGTGGTGTGGAAGCGCTGGTTCAGCGCCGACCAGCGGTCGACGTCGCGCGCCGACAGGCGCCCCGCCGCCAGCACCTGCTCGCCATCGTCGAGGCAGCGCTGCAACTCGGCGAGCAACTGCGGCGGCACGCCGCCTTCGGCCAGCCGCCGCGCGGCCAGCCCCTCGAGCACGCCGCGCACCTCGACCGCGCACAGCACGTCGGTCTCGGTGAATGCGCGCACCTCCAGCCCGCGCTTGCCCACGCGGTGCAGCAGGCCCTCCTGGCTCAGCGTGCGGAACGCCAGCCGCACCGGCGTGCGCGAGACGCCGAGCGCCTCGGCGACCGGAATCTCCGCCAGCCGCGTGCCCGGCGGGTAGCGGCCTTCGAGGATCAGCTGGCGCAGCGTGGCGACCACGCTCGGTGCGGAAGTCCCGATGGGATCCAATTGTCGACCTCACTTCCTGGGCATGACTTGCCATTGTCGCGCTTTTCTTGCGATGATTGGATCCAATTTGGCATTGCCGGAGAGAAACCCCGATGTATCCGATGAACGCCTGGTACGTGGCGTGCACGCCCAGTGAGATCGACGACAAGCCGCTCGGGCGCACGGTGTGCGGCGAGCGCATCGTGTTTTACCGCGGTGTCGACGGGCAGGCGGCGGCACTCGAGGACTGGTGCCCGCACCGCGGCGCGCCGCTGTCGCTCGGCCGTGTGATCGAGGGCAAGCTGGTGTGCGGCTATCACGGCCTCGAGATGGGCTGCGATGGCAAGGCGATCGCGATGCCAGGTCAGCGCGTGCGCGGCTTCCCGTCGATCCGCACCTATCCGGTGATCGAGAAGCACGGCTTCGTCTGGGTGTGGCCGGGCGACGCGGCGCTGGCCAGCATCGAGGCGCTGCCGCACCTGCACTGGGCCGATCATCCCGAGTGGGCCTTCGGCGGCGGGCTCTATCACATCGAGGCCGACTACCGGCTGATGATCGACAACCTGATGGACCTCACGCACGAGACCTACGTGCACGCGGGCAGCATCGGCCAGCCCGAGATCGACGAGACACCGTGCAAGACCAGCGTCGACGGCGACAGCGCGATGACCAGTCGCTTCATGAGCAACATCGCGGCGCCGCCGTTCTGGAAGATGGCGATGCGCGCGCATGGCCTGCCCGACGACCAGCCGGTGGACCGCTGGCAGATCTGCCGCTTCAGCCCGCCGAGCCACGTGATGATCGAGGTCGGCGTCGCGCTCGCCGGCCACGGCGGCTACGAGGCGCCGAAGGACAAGAAGGTGTACAGCATCGTGGTCGACTTCATCACCCCGGAGACCGCCACGTCGATGTGGTACTTCTGGGGCATGGCACGCAACTTCCGCGCCGACGACCGCGCGCTGACCGCGCAGATCCGCGACGGGCAGGGCAAGATCTTCGCCGAGGACCTTGAGGTCCTCGAGCGCCAGCAGGCCAACCACTCGGTCTGGCCGCGACGTGACCTGCTCAAGCTCAACATCGACGCCGGCGGTGTGCAGGCGCGCAAGGTGATCGAGCGCCTGGTCGCCTCCGAGCGCGCCTCCGGCGCCGTGGCGGCCTGACGATGGCCGCGACCTCCATTCGCGCACCGGCGGCTTGATGAACGCGCCATCGGTGCTGCGCGTGCGAGTTGTGCGCAAGACAGTCGAGGCCGACGACATCTGCAGCTTCGAGCTCGCCGGCGTCGACGGCACGGCGTTGCCGTCGTTCTCGGCCGGTTCGCACGTCGACGTGCACATCGACGTGAATGGGCCCGGCGGCCTGACGCGCCAGTATTCGCTGTGCAGCGACCCTGCCGAAAGCCACCGCTACCTGATCGGCGTGCTGCGCGATGCCACCTCGCGTGGCGGCTCGCGCGCGATGCACGAGCAGGTGCACGAAGGCAGCGAGCTGCAGATCAGCCCGCCGAAGAACCATTTCGCGCTGGCCCATCACGCGCCGCGGCATCTGCTGCTGGCCGGCGGCATCGGTATCACGCCGATCCTGTGCATGGCCGAGCGGCTGGCGACGGTCGGTGCCGACTTCGAGCTGCACTACGCGACGCGCAGCCGCGCGCGCACCGCGTTCTTCGAGCGCATCAGCGGCTCGCGTTTCGCGGCCCGGGTGGCGTTTCATTTCGACGACGGCGACGCCGGCCAGCGGCTCGACATCGCCGCCGTGCTGGCGCGCCAGAGCGTGCTCACACACCTGTACGTTTGTGGCCCTACCGGCTTCATGGATGCAGCGCTCGCCGCCGCGCGCGGTGGCGGCTGGGACGAGGGGCGGATCCACTACGAGTTCTTCAGTGCCGACGTACGGCCACGCGTCGGTGATGGCGCGTTCGAGGTGCAGCTGGCCAGCTCGGGGCGCGTGATCGCGGTGCCGGCCGACCGCAGCGTGCTGGCCGCGCTGGCCGACGCTGGCGTGGTGGTCCCCAGCTCGTGCGAGCAGGGCGTGTGCGGCACCTGCCTGACGCGGGTGATCGGCGGCACGCCAGACCACCGTGACCAGTACCTGCTGCCCGACGAGCAAGCCGCCGGCGACCAGTTCCTGCCATGCTGCTCGCGCGCCAAGTCGCAGCGGCTGGTGCTCGACCTCTGAAAGAGGCTGCTGCGATGCCGAAACTCGCGTATCGGGTGACTACCAACATGCCGAGTTGGAATATCTGCTAGTGTCCCGCGGCCCTCGCGCAGCGGCCCTGGCGCGACCAGAATCCGCGCACCGACAAGATCGTGCTTTCGTTGGAGACATCACCATGACCCCCCTGCATCGGCGCCACCTGCTGTCGTGGTGTGTGGCCCTGGCGGCGATGCCGTTCGCCCACGCGCAGAGCGACACGGTGAAGATCGGCCTGATCTTGCCGATGACCGGGCAGCAGGCGTCCACCGGCCGCCAGATCGAAGCCGCGGTCAAGCTGTGGCAGGCGCAGAACGGCAACAAGGCGGGCGGCAAGACGGTCGAGGTGATCATCAAGGACGACGCGGCGGTGCCCGACACCTCGCGCCGGCTGGCGCAGGAGCTGGTGGTCAACGACAAGGTCGCGGTGCTGGCCGGCTTCGGCGTCACGCCGGCGGCGATGGCCACCGCGCCGATCGCCACCCAGAGCAAGACGCCGATGGTGGTGATGGCAGCCGGCACCTCGGCCATCACCGAGGCGTCGCCGTTCATCGTGCGCACCAGCTTCACGCTGCCGCAGGCCACCGTGCCGATCGCCGAGTGGGCCACCAAGAACGGCATCAAGAAGGCGGTCTCGCTGGTGGCCGACTTTGGCCCTGGCTTCGACGCCGAGAAGTTCTTCGCCGACCGCTTCACGCTCAATGGCGGCCAGGTGCTCGAGAAGCTGCGCACGCCGCTGCGCAGCCCCGACTTCGCTCCGGTGCTGCAGAAGGTGCGCGACCTGCAGCCCGATGCGCTGTTCGTGTTCCTGCCGTCGGGGCAGGGCGCGCAGTTCATGAAGCAGTTCGGCGAGCGCGGTCTCGACAAGGCCGGCATCAAGCTGATCGCCACCGGCGACGTGACCGACGACGACCAGCTCAACGACATGGGCGACGTCGCGCTCGGCGTCGTCAACTCGCACCACTATTCGGCCGCGCACAATTCGGCGGCCAACAAGAAATTCGTCGAAGCCTTCCAGGCGGCCAACAAGTTCAGGCCGAACTTCATGGCGGTGGGCGGCTACGACGGCATGCGCGTGATCTACAGCGCGCTCAATGCCACCAAGGGTCAAGGAGGAGAAGCGCTGCTCACCGCAATGAAGGGCCAGCTGTTCGAGAGCCCCCGCGGGCAGGTGTTGATCGACGCGCAGACGCGCGACATCGTGCAGGACATCTACATCCGCAAGGTCGAACGCAAGGACGGCCAGCTGTGGAACGTGGAGTTCGATGTGCTGAAAGCCGTCAAGGATCCCGGCAAACTCAAATAATCCGGACCTCAGCTTGTCGTCGAGCCGGCTGGTGTGGTTTGCAGCCGGCTCTTTGTTTGTGGCCTGCCTGTCGCTTGACCGATGCTGACCCTGCTGTTCGACGGCGTCGCCTATGGGATGCTGCTGTTCATCCTGGCCCTCGGGCTGGCGGTGACGATGGGGTTGATGAACTTCATCAACCTGGCGCACGGCGCCTTCGCGATGGCCGGCGGCTACATCCTGATCGTGCTGATGCAGCGCGAAGGCTGGCCGTTCCTGGCCTGCCTGCCGGTGGCCTTCATCGTCACCGCCGTTGCCGGCGCGCTCTTCGAGCGCACGCTGTACCGGCCGATGTACGGCAAGCCACACCTCGACCAGGTGCTGTTCTCGATCGGCCTCACCTTCATGGCGGTGGCCACCATCGACTACCTCGTGGGCTCGTCGCCGCAGACGGTGCAGCTGCCGGCGTGGCTGCGCGCGCGCTTCGAGGTCGGCGACGGCGCGTGGCAGCTCGGCATGGGCGCGTATCGCCTGTTCATCATCGCGGTGTGTGTCGCGCTCGCGATCGGGCTGCAGGCCATCCTGTCGCGCACGCGCTTCGGCAGCCGCTTGCGCGCGGCGGTCGACGATCCGCGCGTCGCGGCCGGGCTGGGCATTCCGGTGAACCGCGTGTTCCTGATGACCTTCGCCGTGGGCTCGGGTCTCGCGGGCCTCGGCGGTGCGCTCGGTGCCGACATCCTCGGCCTCGACCCGACGTTTCCGCTCAAGTTCATGGTGTATTTCCTGATCGTCTGCGCGGTCGGCGGCACCAGCTCGATCACCGGCCCGCTGGTGGCGGCGCTGGTGCTCGGCATCGCCGACGTGATGGGCAAGTACTACGTGCCCAAACTCGGCGCGTTCATCGTCTACGTGCTGATGATCGCGATCCTGCTGTGGCGTCCGCAGGGACTGTTCTCGCGGCAGGGGGCGCGATGACCACCGCGTCGATCGCTTCTCGTTTGCTCGCGCCGTCGCGTTGGCGCTGGTGGGAGATCGCGGCGTGGCTCGCGATCGCGGCGGCGCCGCTGGTGCTCGGCAAGTACGCGCCGCTGATCAACGAGGTGGCGATCCTCGCGCTGTTCGCGCTGTCGCTCGACCTGATCCTTGGCTATGCCGGCATCGTGTCGCTCGGCCATGCGGCCTACTTCGGCGCCGGCGCGTACGGCGCGGCGCTGTTCGCCAAGCACGTGATGCCCGATCCGCTGGTCGGTCTCGCGGTGGGCACCGCGGCCGCCGCGCTGCTGGGCGCGCTCACCAGCCCGATGATCGTGCGCGGCACCGACCTCACGCGGCTGATGGTCACGATGGGCATCGCGCTGGTGCTGCTGGAGCTCGCCAACAAGTTCGACAACATCACCGGCGGCATCGACGGCATGCAGGGCCTGGTGATCGGGTCGCTGCTCGGCCGCTTCGAGTTCGACTTGAGCGGCCGCGTGGCATCGGTCTATTCGCTGGTGGTGCTGTTCATCTGCTTCCTGATCGCGCGCCGCATCGTGCACGCGCCGCTCGGCGCGTCGCTGCAGGCGCTACGCGACAACCGGCTGCGCGTGATGGCGATCGGCATGTCGGTGCAGGCGCGCCTGGGCGCGGTGTACACGCTCGGCGCCGCGATG
>DASTZF010000308.1:0-7223 GCA_035764445.1 Burkholderiaceae bacterium | reverse complement strand
GACCATGAAGCGATCGGGAAACTCGGTGAACGCGTCGCGCCAGGCCGCATCGACCTTGCCGCCCGCTGCCTGGTCGGTGCGGTAGGCGAGGTCGCACCACAGCTGCTTGTATTTGCGCAGCATCGCGCGCACCGCGTCGGGACGGTCGAAGCCCGAATGCGCCCACAGGATGCGCGCCTGCGGCCATGCCTTGAACAGCCGCTCGACCGCATCGGCATCGCTGTGCGCGTGCAGCAGCAGGTTGCGCTCGCGCGCCAGCGCCACCATGCGCTGCGGCACCGGCAGCTCGGCATCGGCACCGTAGAGGTGGAACTCGCCGATGCCGGCGTACTGGTACTTCGCGAGGCGCTGCTCGAGGTACTTGACGATGCCGTCGTCGCGCACCCAGCCGCTGGTGTCGGCGCGCGTGCGGTACGGCCGCAGCTCGGGCACCACGATGTCCGGCGCCTCGGCGAGCAGCTTCTGCGTGCCGTCGTCGTCGGACGACGAGACGAACGCGCCCACCAGCCCCGCCTGGCGCAGGATCTGCGCGGCCTGCTTGACCGGGACCAGTTCGACCGCGTCGTGGCTGTAGTGCACGTGCGCGTCGAAGATCGGCAGGCGCTCCTGTGCACTCGACCACGGTGTCAGCGCGAACGCCGCACCGCCCTGCAGCAACGCGCGGCGGCGCAGACCGTTGCTCATACGATCTTGACGCCCAGGTTCGGCAGCCCGTCGATGTGGCAGTCGATCACGTCGCCGCGCACCACGGGACCGACGTTCTCCGGCGTGCCGGAGTAGATGATGTCGCCGGCCATCAGCTCGAACGCCTCGGAGAGCTTGCTGATCTGCTCGGCGACGTTCCAGATCATCTGGTTGAGGTTGGCGTTCTGCTTGGTGGTGCCGTTGACCTTGAGCCAGATCGCGCCCTTGTCGAGGTGGCCGATGCTCGACGCCAGGTGCAGCGGTCCGATGACCGCGGAGCGATCGAAGCTCTTGCCGATCTCCCACGGTTTCTTCTCGTCGCCCATCGCGCGCTGCAGGTCGCGCCGCGTCATGTCGAGCCCGATCGCATAGCCGTAGACGCAGTCGAGCGCCTGCGCCACCGGAATGGCGCGGCCGCCCTTGGCGAGCGCGGCCACCAGCTCGACCTCGTAGTGGTAGTTCTTGGTCAGCGTCGGATAGGGATGGTCGCCCACCGTGCCGGGCATGACGTTCTGGATCGCGTCGGTCGGCTTCTGGAAGAAGAACGGCGGCTCGCGCGTCGGGTCCGACCCCATCTCGCGCGCGTGCGCGGCGTAGTTGCGGCCGATGCAGTAGATGCGCCGCACCGGATACTGCATGTCGCTGCCGACGATCGGGATGTAGGTGTCGGTCACCACGAACGGCGTCTTCGGTGCCTGCGCGGCGGTGCCCGGCAGCGCGCAGCCGGCGAGTGCACCGATGCCCAGCGTGGCGGTGGATTCGATGATCGAGCGGCGCTTCATGAGGTCTCCTTCGAACGTGCCGTGGCGCGGATGGCCTTTGATCGTGGCCGAGATTGCGGATACGCGCCAGCGTGCTTGTCCCATCCGCGCGCGGCTCAGGCCGACAGGCGCGCCGGCTCGAGCGCGTGCACTTGCACGCCCTGCGCGCGCAGCGGGTCGGGCAACGCAGCGCCCAGCCAGATCGACGCCGCGAGTTGCGCCGCTGCGGCCGCGCTCTGAATGCCGTAGCCGCCCTGGCCGGCGAGCCAGAAGAAGGCGGTGCGTCGCGCATCCCATCCGATCGCCAGCTCGCCGTCGCGCGTGAAACTGCGCAACCCCGCCCACGTGCGAGTAGGCCGCCGGATGGTCAGCGTCGTGTGCTCCTCGATCGCTGCGATGCCGGTGGCGATGTCGATCTCCTCGGGCACCACGTCGTGCGGCGGCACAGGATCCGCGTTGGCCGGAGAGCCCAGCAGCTGGCCCGCGTCGGGTTTGAAGTACCAGCGTTCGTCGACGTCGGCCACCACCGGCCACGCGTGCAGGTCGAGGCCCGCGGGTGCTGCGAAGGTGAACGCGCTGCGCCGCTTCGGTTGAATGCCCAGTGGCTGCACGCCGCAGCGGCGCGCCACCTCGTCGGCCCATGCACCGGCGGCGTTGACCAGCGTGCGGCAGCGCACCTCACGGCCATCGTCGAGCTGCAGCAGCCAGCGAGCGCCAGCGGTGTCTGCGCGGCGCAGCTCGGCATCGCACCACAGCGTGCCGGCGGCGCGCTTGAAGCCGCGCAGGAAGCCCTGATGCAGCGCGTGCACGTCGATGTCCATCGCATCGGCCTCGAGCACCCCGCCCAGCAGGCCGGCGTCGCGCAGCACCGGCACGCGCTGCAAGCACTCGCTGGCCGAGATGCGCGCGACCTCCGATCCGGTGGCCTGCAGGCCCTGCAGCAGCGATTGCAGCGCGGCCTGCTGCCCCTGCCACGCCGCGTAGAGCGCGCCGCGCGCGGTGAGGATCGGCGTGTCGGCAAAGCCGGCCGGCGGCCGCTCGTAGAACGCGCGGCTGGCCCGCGTCAGCGCGCGCACCTGTGGCGGGCCGTAGCTCTCCATGAACATCGCGGCGCTGCGGCCGGTGCTGTGCATCCCGGGCTGCGCTTCGGCCTCCAGCAGCAGCACGCGCGCGTGCGCCGCCAGCGCATGCGCGAGCGATGCACCGGCGATGCCGGCACCGACGATCGCCGCGTCGAACTCGGCGTCGGCCATCATGGGCGCGGCGTCATCGCACCGATCGCGAGGGGTCGCGCATCAACGTGCTCTTGCCGAACAGGCTCTCGATCAGGTCGACCGCCAGGTCGGCGGTCTTGTTGCGCACGTCGCACGCCGGGTTGAGCTCCATCACGTCGAGCGAGGCCAGCGCGCCGGTGTCGGCGATCATCTCCATGCACAGCTGCGCCTCGCGATAAGTGGGGCCGCCGGGCACCGTGGTGTCGACGCCTGGCGCGATCTCGGGGTCGAGGAAGTCGACATCGAAGCTGACGTGCAGATGCGTCTGCGCATCGATGGTCGCCAACGCCAGCTCCATCGTGTGCCGCATGCCCATCTCGTCGATGTAGCGCATGTCGAACACCTCGAGGCCAGTCTGATGCACCAGCTTCTTCTCGCCGGGGTCGACGCTGCGGATGCCGATCTGGCGCACGTGCTTCGGATTCAGCGCCGGCACCCTGCCGCCGATCTCGATCAGCTCCTGCGGGCCGTTGCCGCACAGGCAGGCCACCGGCATCCCGTGGATGTTTCCGCTCGGCGTCAGCAGGTTGGTGTTGAAGTCGGCGTGCGCATCGAGCCACAGCACGCGCAGCTTCTTGCCGGTCTCGCGACAGTGGCGCGCCACCGCGCTGATCGAGCCGATCGCCAGGCTGTGGTCACCACCGAGCAGGATCGGCAGTCGCGCCCGCTGCAGCTCGTCGTACACGGCCTCATGCACGGTGCGGCACCATTGCACCACCTCGGTCAGATGGCGGTAACCGTTGACCGGCGGCTGCCACGGATTGGCCGGGCCGGCGAGGTTGCCGCGGTCGATCACTTCGAGTCCGTGGTCTTCGAGCGTGGGCTGCAGCAGCGCCACTCGCAGTGCCTCGGGTCCCATGCTGGCGCCGCGGGCACCCGCGCCGATGTCGGTGGGGGTGCCCAGCAGGCTGACCTGGCGATTCATCGGCACCCGCCCGGCCGTCCGAAGGGCGCCGAGCCCCCCTCGGGGGGCAGCGACAACGGCCGCAAGGCCGTTGCGGCGAGGCTCACTTCGCGCAGCGAAGTGAAGGTGCGAAGCACCGGCCGGGGCCAAGGACGTGAGCGTGGGGGTCTCATCACAGCCATTGTGACTTGGCGGCAACCAATGCGCTGGGAGGAGCAAGCCACCGATGTGCGACAGTTGTGCTTCATGAACGCAGAGCAGCGCTTTCGCGACGCGATCGAGTTTGCCGTTGCGCACGAGATCGGCTGGCCGCGCGATCCGTTCGACGAGCCACTGCGCTGGGGCGTCCACCACGACGATCTGCCGCCGTACAACTGCCTGCGCGGCCCGGTGCATCCGCGCGGCGGCGTCTCGGGCATCGTGCTGCAGCACGGCCGCGTGGCCACCGCGTGGGGCGAGCCCGAGCGAGCCGATCTGACCTTCAGCGTCGCCAAGACCTACCTGGCGATGCTCGCCGGCGTTGCGCACGGGCAGGGGTTGCTGCCCGAGGTCGACACGCCGGTGGCCGCCCGGCTGCCCGGCATCGGCTTCGACTCGCCGCACAACCGCAAGATCACCTGGCGCCACCTGCTCGAGCAGACCAGCGAGTGGGAGGGCAGCTGCTTCGGCATTCCCGACACGGTCGACCGCTATCGCCATGTCGCGCACGACCCGCGGCCGGCCGCGGGTCGCAAGGGCGATGCGCGGCCGCTGCGCACGCCGGGCAGCTACTGGGAATACAACGACGTGCGGATCAACCAGCTGTCGCTGGCGCTGCTGCACCTGTTCAGCCGCCCGCTACCCGAGGTGTTCGACGAGACGCTGATGCAGCCACTCGAATGCAGCGCGAACTGGCGCTGGCGCGGCTACGACGACGCGTGGGTCGACGTCGGCGGCCGCAAGGTGCAGTCGGTGCCCGGTGGCACGCACTGGGGCGGCGGCGTGTCGATCTCGGCGCGCGACCAGGCGCGGCTGGCACAACTGCTGCTCGACGATGGCGTGCATCGCGATCGCCAGCTGATTCCCGCCGCGTGGGTGCAGCGCATGCGGCAGCCGTGCGCGATCGCGCCGTTCTACGGCTGGCTGTTGTGGCTCAACCGCGATGGCCACACATTCCCCGGGGCGTCGGCAGAGGCGCATTGCATGGTCGGTGCCGGCGGCCACGTGGTGTGGATCGAGCCGGCACACAACGCCGTGGTGGTGGTGCGCTGGCTCGATCCGGCGTACACCGCCGGGTTCATGCAACGCATCAGCGACGTGCTGGCCAGCGGCTGAACGCAGGCGACGGCGCCGCGCTCAGCCGTCGTCGGAGTAGTCGCCTGCCTCGGTGCCGGGGAGGTCGAAGCCGTAGTGCTCGGCCAGTCGCGCCCACGCGTCCTCGGCGGTCTCGACGTAGTGGAAGAGCCCCAGGTCCTCGGGGCTGATCATGCCGCACTCCACCAGGTGGTTGAAGTCGATCAGCTTCTCCCAGAACGCACGGCCGAACAGCAGGATCGGGCGCGGCCGGCTCTTGCCGGTCTGCACCAGCGTCATGGTCTCGAACAGCTCGTCGAGCGTGCCGAAGCCCCCGGGGAAGCACACCAGCGCGATCGAGCGCATCACGAAGTGCATCTTGCGCAGCGCGAAGTAGTGGAACTGGAAGCACAGCTCCGGCGTGATGTACGGGTTGGGCGCCTGTTCGTGCGGCAGCACGATGTTCAGCCCGATGCTGCGCCCGCCCACCTCGTGCGCGCCGCGGTTGCCGGCCTCCATGATGCCGGGGCCGCCGCCGGTGACCACGTAGATCGGGGTGTCGAGCGTGCGCGAGCGCTGCGTGACGATCTGCGAGAAGCGGCGCGCCTCGTCGTAGTACTGGCTCATCCGCACCGCCATCGACGCGCGTCGCACCGCAGCGGCATCGCCGCTGGCCTGGGCCGCCTGCATCTGCAGCGCGGCCACGTCGGGCGGCACGATGCGCGCGCTGCCGAACAACACGATCGTCGATTCGATGCGGTGCTCCTGCTGAATCATCTCGGGCTTCAGCAGCTCGAGCTGCATGCGCACCGGGCGCAGTTCCTCGCGCAGCAGGAAGCGCTCGTCGGTGAACGCCAGCCGGTAGCTGCTCTCCGGGCTGTCGTAGCGCGAGATCGGTTTGGCGGCCAGCGCTTCCTGCTCGGCACTGGGGAAGTTGCGGGCGTAGAGCGGACGGCGCTGCGTCATGGTGGCCGGCACGGTGGCAATGGGGCTCGCAGCTTACAGCGCTTGCACTGCCGTTAGACTGGGGCCGATCACTGCCACCCGCGATGCAGCGCCGGCCTTTCTCGTCGTCATGCAGGGGCCTCGCCGCTTGAGCGCGAATCCCGCCGCCGGCGCACTCTCCGAACCGCACGACGAGCCGCGTTACGGCTGGGTCGTCGTGTGGGCGACCTTCGTCGCGCTGGCCGTGATCTTCGGCGTCGCCTACTCGTTCGCCGCCTTCTTCGAGCCGTTCGTTCGTGATTTCCAGGCGCAGCGTGCCGACGTGTCGCTGGTGTTCGGCCTGTGCGGGTTGATCTACTTCGTGCTCGGTGCGTTCGGCGGCATGTTGTCCGATCGGTTGGGCCCGCGGGTGGTGGTCGGCGCCGGCATGGTTTGCATCACGCTCGGCTTGCTCGGCGCCGCGGCCGCGGGCTCGATGACCACGGTCACGCTCGCCTACGGCATCGGCGTCGGCGTCGGCATCGCGCTGGTCTACACGCCGGCGATCGGCACCGTGCAGCCGTGGTTCACGCGCCGCCGCGGTCTGGCCGCGGGGATTGCCAGCGCCGGCATCGGCGCCGGCACCCTGGTGGTGCCGCTGCTGGCCGCCGCGGCGATCGCCGCGTGGCGCTGGCGCGGCGCCATGACGGCGCTGGCGCTCGGCACGCTGCTGCTGGGCTTCGCCGCGACGCTGCTGATCCGGCGCGCGCCTGCCGCCGCCAAGCGCTCCGACGGCAGCGTGCCGGGCACATCGCTGAAGGAGGCGCTGCGCGGGCGCACCTTCGCCTGGCTCTATGCGATGTGTGCACTGGGCGCGTTCAGCATGTTCATTCCGTTCGCGCACCTGTCGGCAGCGGCGCGCGACCTCGGCGTGCCCGATGCGCGCGCGGTCGGCCTGGTCGGCTTGATCGGCATCGGCAGCCTGAGCGGGCGCTTCGTGATCGGCGCGCTGGCCGATCGCGTCGGCCGGCCGCGCACGCTGGTCATCGCGCAGGCGTCGCTCGGTGCCTCGTTCGTCCTGTGGGCGCTGGCCGACGGCTACCTCGCGCTGGCCGCGTTCGCGCTGTGGATGGGCACCAGCTACGGCGGCATCGTCTCGTTGATGCCCGCGCTGTGCATGGACCGCTTCGGCGCGCGTGCGGTGTCGTCGATCATCGGCACGCTGTACAGCGGGGCGGCAATCGGCAATCTGGCCGGGCCATGGCTCGCCGGGCGCATCTTCGACGCCAACGGCAACTACGCGATCGTGACCTGGGGCTGCATGGCGTTGTCGGCGCTGGCCACACTGTGCACGTGGCAGGCGCTGCGCCGCTGAGGCGTCGGCCCGAGGGCGCCCGCGGGTGC
>DASTZF010000307.1:0-4777 GCA_035764445.1 Burkholderiaceae bacterium | reverse complement strand
GCGGGACACTCCATGACCACGACTTTCAAGCTCAACGGCAAGCCGGTGTCGGTCGATGCCGACGCGTCGACACCACTGCTGTGGACGCTGCGCGACAACCTCGGCATGACCGGCACCAAGTTCGGCTGCGGCATGGCGCTGTGCGGTGCCTGCACGGTGCACATGAACGGTGCGGCGATCCGCTCGTGCATCACGCCGCTGTCGGCGGTGGCCGGGGCCGACGTGCGCACGATCGAGGCCCAGCCCGGCGATCCGGTGGGCCGCGCGGTGATCGACGCGTGGGTCAAGAACGACGTCGCGCAGTGCGGCTACTGCCAGAGCGGCCAGGTGATGAGCGCGGTGGCGCTGCTGAAGAAGAACAAGCGGCCAACAGACGCGCAGATCGACTCGGCGATGGCCGGCAACATCTGCCGCTGCGGCACCTACCAGCGCATCCGTGCGGCGATCCACGACGCCGCGCGCGCGGTGGCGTGAGGAGGCGACCATGATCATCGACCACCTGGTTCGCCAATCGTTCGCCACGGCCGCGCCGATCGTCACGCGCCGCCGCTTCGTCGCGATGAGCATCGGCGGCAGCGTCGGCCTCGCGCTGATGCCCTGGGTGTCGGCGCAGCAGAAAGCGGCCGACGTGCCGCCGGGCCAGAAGCCCACCGAGCAGCCGAGCGCCTTCGTGACCATCGCGCCCGACGGCACCACGACCGTCATTTGCAACCGCATGGACATGGGGCAGGGCATCGAAACGGCGCTGGCGATGGTGTGCGCCGAGGAGCTCGGCGCCGACTGGAGCAAGGTCAAGACCGGCTTCGGCACTGCGGCGCCGAACTACGTCGACCCGATGTTCGGCATGCACCTGACCGGCGGCTCCAACTCGGTGAAGAACAGCTACGCGCAGTATCGCGAGCTCGGCGCGCGCACGCGCGCGATGCTGATCGCGGCCGCCGCCAAGCGCTGGAAGGTCGGCGCGTCGTCGCTGACTGCGGCCAACGGTGTCGTGCGCGCCGCGGGGCACTCGGCCACCTACGGCGAGCTGTTCGCCGACGCGATGAAAGAGCCGATTCCCGAGCAGGTGACGCTGAAGGATCCGAAGGACTTCCAGATCGTCGGCAAGCCCACCGGGTTGAAAGTGTCGCGTGCCAAGTCGAGCGGTCAGCAGACCTACGGCATGGACATCAAGCTGCCGAACATGCTGGTGGCGGTGATCGCGCATCCGCCGGTGTTCGGCGCCAAGGTCAAGACATTCGACGCCGAAGCCGCGCGCAAGCTCGCCGGCGTGAAGGCGGTGCTGCCGGTTGAGCTCGACCGCGGCGGCCGCGGCGTCGCGGTGGTGGCCACAGGCTACTGGCCGGCGAAGGCGGGACGCGACGCGCTGAAGCCCGAGTGGGACACGTCAGGCCTCGACAAGGCAGACAGCGCGACGCTGCTGTCGCAGTACCGCGAGCTGTCGCGCACGATCGGCATGCCGGCGCCGGCCGAGCACTTCCGCGCGGACGTCGTCTCGCGCATCGCATCGGCGCCGACCAAGATCGAAGCCGAGTTCGTGTTTCCGTACCTCAACCACGCGCAGATGGAGCCGCTCGCCTGCACGGTCGACCTCAAGGACGACCGCTGCGACATCTACACCGCGTCGCAGATGCCGGGCGTCGACGCGATGGCGATCGGCAAGTCGACCGGCCTGGCGCCCGACCGCGTGAACATCCACGTGCAGATGGGCGGCGGTGGCTTCGGCCGGCGCGCGGTACCGACGTCGGACTACCTGATCGAATCGGTGTCGGTGGCCAAGGCGCTCGCCGCCGCCGGACAGCGCGCACCGGTGAAGGTGATCTGGAGCCGTGAGGACGACCTGCGTGCCGGCTACTACCGGCCGTTCACCGTGCACCGCGCCGAGATCGGCTACGACGCGCAAGGCAACGTGCTCGGCTGGGACCATCGCATCGTCAGCCAGAGCATCGTCGCCGGCACGCCGTTCGAGGGCTTCATGATCAAGGAGGGCGTCGACGCCACCACCACCGAAGGCATGCGCGAGCCGTACGACGTGCCGATGCGGCTGCAGGTGCACCACCCGAAGGTCAACGTGCCGGTGCTGTGGTGGCGCTCGGTCGGCTCGACGCACACCGCGTTCGTGATGGAGACGCTGATCGACGAGATCGCCGATGCCACCAAGCAGGACCCGGTGGCCTATCGGCTGAAGCTGATGGGCGACGACCCCAAGCACGCGCGCCACCGCGCGGCGTTGCAGCTGGCCGCCGACAAAGCGGGCTACGGCCGCAAGACGCTGGCGCCCGGCATGCATTGGGGCGTCGCGGTGCACGAGAGCTTCGAGTCGGTGGTGGCCTACGTGCTCGAGGCCGGCGTCAAGGACGGCAAGCCGGTGATCGGCGCCGTCAACGCGGGCGTGCACTGCAACTTCTGCGTCAACCCGCGCACGGTCGAGGCGCAGGTGTTTGGGGCCGCGACGATGGCGCTGTCGACCACCTTGCCCGGGGCGGCGATCACCTTCAAGGACGGTGTCGTCGAGCAGAGCAACTTCGGCGACTACACGGTCGCTCGCATCACCGACATGCCGAAGATCGACGTGCACATCGTGCCGAGCAGCGACCCGCCCAAGGGCATGGGCGAGCCCGGGCTGCCGCCGTTCGCGCCGGCGCTGGCCAACGCGATGCGTCGCGCCACCGGCAAGGCCCAGCGCGAGCTGCCGTTCCGCCTGGCTTGACCCCACGGTGCCCTCACGTGGCGTGAGGGCACCGTGCGCCGCGACCGGGCCGGCGACGCGGCGTTGTCCTACACGGCAGGCGCGTCGCCACCGACTGACCCGCATGCCGGCGGTCAGCAGACTGCCCGGCATGAAGAAGAACAATGCCCTTCGACTGGCCGTCGTCGCGGCGGCGCTCGTCGGCGCGCTCGCGATCGAGCAGGCCCAGGCCGCCGAGCGCATCGAGGTCGCCACCGACCAACCCACCGCCGACCTGAGCGGGCGCACGCGCACCGGCATCGCGTCGTTCTACGCCGCGATGTTCTTCGGACGCAAGATGGCCGACGGCAAGCCGATGGATCCCGACGCCGACAACGCCGCTAGCCGCACGCTGCCGCTGGGCACGCGCGCGCGCGTGACCAACCTGGAGACCGGCGAGAGCGCACTGGTCACGATCCAGGACCGCGGACCGTACGTGCAGGGGCGCATCATCGATCTGTCGCCGGCGACGGCGCTGGCGATCGGCATCACGCCAAAGATGGGGCTGGCCAAGGTCGAGGTGACGCCGATCTTCGTGCCGCTGCCCGACGGCCGCGTGCGCTGGGGCGCAGGCAGCCGGGTGGCGATGACCGCCGACCGGGTGCGCAACGAGTGAGCGCCGAGTGGCGCCGCGTCACAAGCCCCAGCGCAGCGCCGCGGTGTGCACCGGCGCGTCCCACAGCGCGAGCGCGGCGCCATCGACCGCGCTGACGGTGATCGAGCAGCCGGCCATCTCGAGCGACGTGACGTAAGAGCCCGTCAGGTGCCGGGCGACCTTGACGCCGGCACCCTTGAGCACCTTGTGCGCCGAATTGACCATCAGGTACAGCTCGAGCAGCGGCGTGCCGCCGAAGCCGTTGACCAGCAGGATCACCTCCTGCCCCGATTTCAGCGACAGGTCCTTCAGGATCGCGCCCGTCAACTCACCGGCGATGTCGTCGGCCTTGGCGAGCTTGACGCGGCGGCGCCCCGGCTCGCCGTGGATGCCGACGCCCATCTCCATCTCGTCGGGGCCGATCTGGAACGTCGGCTTGCCGGCCGCGGGCACCGTGCACGAGGTCAACGCCACGCCCATCGATGCGGTGGCCTTGTTGACGTCGTCGCCGAGCGCCTTCAGCGCCGCGAGCTTGTCGCCGCGCTCGGCGGCAGCGCCGACGATCTTCTCAACGATCAGCGTGCCGGCCACGCCACGCCGCCCGGTGGTATAGGTCGAGTTCTCGACCGCGACGTCGTCGTTGACGATCACGCTGTCGTTGTCGCGATCGAGCATCTCGGCGGCCATCTCGAAATTCATCATGTCGCCCGAGTAGTTCTTGACGATGAACAGCACGCCGGAGCCGCCGTCGACGCTCTGCGCCGCGGCCAGCATCTGATCGGGCGTCGGCGACGTGAACACCTGCCCCGGGCACGCCGCATCGAGCATGCCGTGGCCGACGAAGCCGGCGTGCAGCGGCTCGTGGCCCGAGCCGCCGCCGGAGATCAGCGCCACCTTGCCGGGCTTGAGTTGGCGGCGGCGCACGAACTGGCGTTGCTCGCCGAGCGACACGATGTCCGCGTGCGCGGCGGCGAAGCCGTCGAGGCTCTCGGAGAGCACGCTGTCGATGTCGTTGATCAGTTTCTTCATGGCAGCTCCTGCTGCAGGGGTTGCTGGAGCACGTCGCACAGCGCGCCGATGATCAGAGCCATCGAGCGCGAGCCAGGGTCGACGTGGCCGAGCGCGCGCTCGCCGAGGAACGACGCGCGGCCCTTGATCGCGTCCATCGCGGCGGTGGCCTGCGCGCTGTCGAGCGCGCATTGTTTGACGCGCGCGGTCAGGTCGTCACCGCCCTGGGCCAAGACCTTCTGCACCGGGTGGAGCACGTCGAGCAGCGTCTTGTGGCCGACCTCGACCCTGCCGAGCCGGCTCAGCGCCGCGATCGCGGCCGCCAACGCGCCCGCCATGCTGGCTGCGGACGGCCGCGCCGGCAATTCCTTGGCGAGCGTGACCATCAGCGTACCGAACACCGGCCCCGACGATCCGCCGACGGTCGACATGCAGGTCATGCCCAT
>DASTZF010000306.1:0-10065 GCA_035764445.1 Burkholderiaceae bacterium | reverse complement strand
TGTCGCGGCTGTCGATGCGCAATCGCATGCAATTTCAGCTGATCGAGACGCTGACCGGTGAGGCGCCACCGTTCGCGATGCTGATGTACGTCTGGGACAACCATGTCGAAGTGGAATCGGTAATGCCCAGCAATCGCAGCGACCGTCTGCAGAAGATCGTGCTGGAGAGAGGCGATGCCAACGTGCGGCAGTGGCGGAACTATCGGCGCAACCTCTACCACGATTTCCAACGGGCTTTCGGCGAGCCGCCGGGCCGGCTGATCGGCTTGGCGCTGATGACCGATACCGACAACACCGGCGGCTCGGTCGAGGCGTGGTACGGCGACGTGGTGCTGACCCGCTGACGCTCGCCCAGGCTTCCCCCGGTTGCGATCAAGCACCGCTTGCGCCGATGATGGGCGCGCATGCTTGCGTTCGTGTTGCGCCGCTTGATCCAGGCCGTGGTGGTGATGCTCACGGTGGCGTTCATCGCATTCATGCTTTTCCAGTACGTCGGCGACCCGGTCACCAACCTGCTGGGGCAGGACGCCACGCCGGAGCAACGTGAGCAGCTGCGCGCCGATCTCGGGCTCGACGCGCCGTTTCCGGTGCAGTTCGCCCGCTTCGTCGGCAATGCGGTGCGCGGAGAATTCGGCCTCAGCCTGCGCCAGGGGCGCAGGGTGTCGGCGCTGATCGTCGAGCGCTTTCCCGCGACCATCGAGCTGGCGCTGTCGGCCGCGGTGATCGCGCTGCTGGTCGGCGTGCCGCTGGGGGTCTACACGGCCCTGCGGCGCGGACACTTCGGATCTCAGGTGTGGATGACGTTGTCGCTGATCGGCGTGTCGCTGCCGACCTTCCTGATCGGCATCCTGCTGATCCTGCTGTTCGCGGTGATCTTCAAGGTGCTGCCGAGCTTCGGCCGCGGCGACGTGGTCAATCTGGGCGGCTGGACGACCGGTGTGCTGACCGCCGATGGCTGGAAGCACCTGATTCTCCCGGCGGTGACGCTGTCGGTGTTTCAGCTGGCGCTGATCCTGCGGCTGGTGCGCGCCGAGATGCTCGAGGTGCTGCGCACCGACTACATCAAGTTCGCGCGCGCGCGCGGTTTGAGTGATCGCGCGGTGCACTTCGGGCATGCGCTAAAGAACACGCTGGTGCCGGTGATCACGATCACCGGCCTGCAACTGGGCCAGTTGATCGCCTTCGCGATCATCACCGAGACGGTCTTCCAGTGGCCCGGCATGGGACTGTTGTTCATTCAGGCCGTGCAATTCGCCGACATCCCCGTGATGGCGGCCTACCTGTGCCTGATCGCGCTGATCTTCGTGCTGATCAACCTGTCGGTCGATCTGCTGTACTTCGCAGTCGACCCGCGGCTGCGCATCGAAAGGGTCGCCACAGCCCGCTGAGGGCAATGGCCCACCGCCATGAGCACCGTGCTCGCCACTCCCGATCGGCCCGGCCGCTGGGCGCGCTTCGTCGACAGCGATCTGTGGTACAGCTTCCGCCACTCGCCCACCGCCATCGTCGCGTCGTTGATCGCGCTGCTGTGCGTCGTGTGCGCCTTGTTCGCGCACTGGATCGCGCCGCACAACCCGTTCGACCTGGCGACGCTCGATTTGCTCGATGCGCGGCTGCCCCCGGCTTGGCTTGAAGGAGGCACCAGCAAGTACCCGTTCGGCACCGACGACCAGGGCCGCGACATCCTGTCGGCATTGATGTACGGCTCACGCATCTCGCTTTTCGTGGGCCTGGCGTCGGTGGTGTTGTCGGTGCTGATCGGCGTCGGCCTGGGTCTGCTGGCGGGGTTTGCCGGCGGTGCCATCGACGCTTTCATCATGCGCGTGTGCGACGTGATGCTGTCGTTCCCGGCGATTCTCGTCGCGCTGCTGATCGACGGCCTCGGACGCGCCGTCTTTCCGAACGCGCATGAGTTGCTCGCGTTCTCGGTGCTGGTGTTCGCGATCGCGCTGACCGGCTGGGTTCAGTACGCGCGCACCGTCAGGGGATCGACGATGGTCGAGCGCAACAAGGAGTACGTGCAGGCGGCGCGCGTGATCGGTGTGGCACCGGTGCGGGTGATGTTCCGTCACGTGCTGCCCAACGTGCTGGGGCCGGTGCTGGTGCTCGCCACCATTCAGATCGCTGGCGCCATCATCACCGAGGCGACGCTGAGCTTCCTCGGCGTCGGCGTGCCGCCGACCTCGCCGTCGCTGGGCACGCTGATCCGGATCGGGCAGGATTTTCTGTTCTCCGGCGAATGGTGGATCACAGTGTTCCCGGGCTTGATGCTGGTGCTGATCGCGCTGTCGGTGAACCTGTTGGGCGATTGGCTGCGCGACGCGCTCAACCCGCGTCTGCGTTGAACCCATCGTCGCCTGGCATGTCGCAGCCCCTGCTCGAAGTGAACCGCCTGCGGGTCGAGTTCCCGACCCGGCGCGGCACGCTGCTGGCGTTGGACGACGTGTCGTTCTCCATCGCGCCGGGCGAGATCCTCGGCGTGGTGGGCGAATCCGGCGCCGGCAAATCGCTCACCGGCGCGTCGATCATCGGCCTGCTCGAACCGCCCGGACGCATCGCGGCCGGAGAGATACGGCTCGAAGGCGAGCGCATCGACAACCTGCCCCCCGAACGCATGCGCACGGTGCGAGGCCGGCGCATCGGCGCGATCTTCCAGGATCCGCTGACGTCGCTGAATCCACTGTACACAGTGGGGCGGCAGTTGGTCGAGACCATCCAGACGCACCTGCCGATCGATGGCGCGCAAGCGCGGGCGCGTGCCGTTGCGCTGCTGAAGGAAACCGGCATTCCTGCGGCCGAGCAGCGCTTTGATCACTATCCGCACCAGTTCTCCGGTGGCATGCGCCAACGGGTGGTGATCGCACTGGCACTGGCCGCCGAGCCCAAACTGATCGTCGCCGACGAACCGACCACCGCGTTGGACGTGTCGATCCAGGCGCAGATCATCTCGCTGCTCAAGCGCCTGACCCGGCAGCACGGGGCTGCCGTGATGCTGGTGACCCATGACATGGGCGTGATCGCCGAGGCCAGCGATCGCGTCGCGGTGATGTACGCCGGGCGCATCGTCGAGGTCGGGCCGGTGCAGCAGGTGATCCATCGGCCGTCGCATCCCTACACGGTGGGCCTGATGGGTTCGATTCCATCGATGCGGGCCACGCACGACCGATTGCTACAAATCGACGGCGCCATGCCGCGCCTGAACGCCATCCCGCCAGGGTGCGCGTTCCATCCCCGTTGCCCGCGGGTGTTCGATCGCTGTCGACGCGAACGGCCCGATCTGATGCTGGCCGAGGCCACCCAAGCGGCCTGTTGGCTGGTCGAAGACCGGGGAGGGGCCCGATGACTGCGCTGGTCGAAGCGGTCGACCTGGCCAAGGTGTTCGACGTGTCGGCGCCGTGGCTCAATCGAGTGATCGAGCACAAGCCGCGCCAGGCCGTGCACGCGGTCGACGGCGTGAGCTTCAGCATCCAGAAGGGCCGCACACTGGCGTTGGTCGGCGAATCGGGATGCGGCAAGAGCACGGTCGCGCGCCTGCTGGTGGGCCTGTATCAGCCGACCCGCGGGGTCATTCGCTTCGATGGCCAGGACGCGCAGACCGCGTGGCACGGTGAAGGCAATCGCGCGCTGCGCCGCCGCATCCAGATGATCTTCCAGGATCCGTATGCCAGCTTGAACCCGCGTTGGACGGTGCACGACATCGTCGCCGAACCCCTGCGCGAGCACGCGCTGGTGCGCGACGCTCAGGCGCTCGCCGACCGCGTGTCGGCGCTGCTGCAGCAGGTGGGGCTGGCAGCGGCCGACCGGGTGAAGTTCCCGCATCAGTTCTCGGGCGGCCAGCGCCAGCGCATCTCGATCGCCCGGGCGCTGGCCACGCAGCCCGAGTTCCTGGTCTGCGACGAGCCGACCTCGGCGCTCGACGTGTCGGTGCAGGCCCAGGTGCTCAACATCATGAAGGACCTGCAGCGCGAGCGCGCTCTGACGTACTTGTTCATCTCGCACAACCTGGCGGTCGTGCGGCACGTCAGCGACGAGGTCGGCGTGATGTACCTCGGGCGCCTTGTCGAATGGGCCGACACGACCACCTTGTTCGAAACCCCGCGCCATCCGTACACCCGCATGCTGCTCGACGCCATTCCCGACATCGAGATGACCGGCCGCGCGCGCACACCGGTGCAAGGTGAGGTACCCAATCCGTTGAGCCCGCCCGCCGGCTGCGCGTTCCACCCGCGCTGCCCGCACGCCAATGAGCGCTGCACGCGCGAGCGCCCGGCGTTGCTGGACTTCAAGGGCATCCGCGTGGCTTGCCACGCGGTGGCCGAAGGGCGGCTAGGCGGCGCGGCGTGACGCCCCAGCCACCGCGCGATCAGGCGAGCGGCAACTCGTCGGCGTACAGCGACGCCGTCGATTCGCGACGCCGGATCAGGTGCGTGGCGGCGCCCTCGACCATCGCCTCGGCCGCGCGCGGACGGCTGTTGTAATTGCTCGCCATCGCCATCGCGTAGGCGCCGGCCGACGTCACCGCCAGCAGATCGCCCTCGGTCACCACCAGCGAGCGGTCGCGCCCGAGCCAGTCGCCGGACTCGCAAATCGGCCCCACGACATCCCACGCCTCCGGCGTGCCATCGCGCAGCGTGCAGGCGGTGATGCCCATCCAGGCGTCGTACATCGCGGGACGCACGAGGTCGTTCATGGCCGCGTCGACGATGCAGAAATTGCGCTCACCGCCGCGCTTGAGCACGAGCACGCGTGCCAGCAGCACGCCGGCGTTGCCGACCAGCGAACGCCCGGGCTCGACCAGGATCTCGCGCTGCTTGTGTCCGCGCGCGTCGATGCGCGCCAACATGGCGCCGAGCAGCTGGTCGGCTGCCGGAGGCGTCTCGTCGGTGTAGGCGATGCCGAGTCCACCGCCGAGGTCGATGTGCGACAGCGGCACCCCTTCGCGCTCGACCGCTTCGACGAGATCCAGCAGGCGCTCCAGCGCCGCGAGGTACGGTGCGCCGTCGGTGATCTGCGATCCGATGTGGCAATCGATGCCGACCACCTCGATGCCCGGCAAGCGCGCTGCTTCACGGTAGACCGCGACCGCGCGCTCGTGCGCGATGCCGAACTTGTTGCCGCGCAGCCCGGTGGAGATGTACGGATGGGTCTTGGCATCGACGTCGGGGTTGACGCGCAGGCTGATCGGCGCGCGCCGGCCCATCGCGACCGCGACCGCCGACAACATCGCCAGCTCACTCTCGCTCTCGACGTTGAAGCAGCGCACGCCGGCAGCCAGCGCCAGGTGCAGCTCGTCGGCGGTCTTGCCGACACCCGAGAACACGACCCGCGACGCATCGGCGCCAACGGCGAGCGCGCGCTGCAGCTCGCCGCCCGACACGATGTCGAAGCCGCAGCCCGCCGACGCGAACGTCTGCAGCACCGCCAGGCTCGAGTTGGCCTTCATCGCGTAGCAGATCAGGTGCTTGCGACCAGCCAGAGCGCGCTGGTAGGGTGCCAGTGCAGCCCGCATCGCGGCGCGTGAATACACGTAGAGCGGCGTGCCGTGCGCCGCCGCCAGGTCAGCCAGGCGCACGTCTTCGAGCCACAGTTCGGCGCCGCGGCGGTGCAGGAAGGGGGCGCCCGGCAGCGATGTCATCGCGCCGGCGCCGACGCGGCTGCGGTGGCGCTCTTGGGCAGCGTCAGCGGCCCCTTCTGACCGCAGCCCGCGAGCACCACGCACGCCGCCACCAGGGCTATCGGCCGCAGCGCAGCGAAAGGCGTACATGGAGCTGGTGCCATGCGCGGCATCGCTACACTGTGCTGGCTTCGAGGCATCGAACGATTGTATCGACCGTGTCGAACAGCTCTTCCCGTCCCGGCGCACCGGGGGCACCTTCGCAGAGCCAGCCGACCGCGCTGACCGACAGCGAGTTCCACGCGCGGTCTGACGGCGTGCTCAGCGCCATCGAGGCTGCGCTGGACCGCTGGCTGCAGTGCGACGAGATCGACATCGATACGCACCGCACCGGCGGTCTGCTGGAGCTCGTGTTCCCGAGCGGCAGCAAGATCGTCGTCAACACCCAGCCGCCCCTGCACGAGTTGTGGCTGGCCGCGCGCACCGGGGGCTATCACTTCCGGTTGATCGGCGAGCAGTGGATCGACTCACGCACCGGCGGCGAGTTCTTCGCGATGCTGTCGCGCGAGATCACCGCGCAAGCCGGCCGGCCGTTGACGATCGCGCCGGCCGTGACCTGAAGCGCTGCCGTCAGCGCTTGAACAGGTCGAGGATGCTCTTGCGCTCGTCCTCGCTCGGTGCCTGCGGCGGCAGCTGATCTTCCATCCCCAGGCTGGTGACACCGGCCCCGGGGCCGAACTCCTCGTACATCCACTCGCTGCCGTGCAGTGCCACACCTTCGGGCGGCGGCAGCGAACGCGGCGGGATACTGCGCAGCACCTGCCCCATGTACTCCATCCATACCGGCAGCGCGAGGCCGCCACCGGTCTCACGGTCGCCGAGCTTGCGCGGCGTGTCGTAGCCGATCCACACCACCGCCACCAGGTCGGGCTGATAGCCGGCGAACCAGGCGTCGAGCGAGTCGTTGGTGGTGCCGGTCTTGCCCGCGATGTCGGGACGCCTCAGCGAGGCGGCCTTGGCGGCCGTACCGCTGCGGGTCACCTCGCGCAGCAACTGGGTCATCATGAAGGCGTTGCGTGCATCGATGGTGCGCATCGAGGGGTCGAGCGCCTGCGGCTTGGTCTCCTGCAGCACGCGCCCCTTGGAATCGGTGACGCGCGAGATCAGGACCGGATTGACGCGGTAGCCGCCGTTGGCAAAGACGCTATAGGCACTGGCCATCTGCAACGGCGTTGTCGTCCCTGCCCCCAGGGCCATCGTCAGAAAAGCTGGGTGCTTCTCGGCCTCGAAGCCGAAGCGGGTGATCCAGTCCTGCGCGTAGGCGGGGCCGATTGCCTGCAGGATGCGGATCGACACCATGTTCTTCGACTTGGCCAGCGCCTGCCGCAGCGGCATCGGCCCCTCGAACTTGCCGTCGTAGTTCTTGGGCTCCCACGGCTGGCTGCCGGTGGCGGTGGCGTCGAAGAACAGCGGCGCGTCGTTGATCACCGTCATCGGCGTGAAGCCCTTTTCGAGCGCCGCCGAGTAGATGAACGGCTTGAAGCTCGAGCCGGGCTGCCGCCACGCCTGCGTGACGTGGTTGAACTTGCTCTTGTCGAAGTCGAAGCCGCCCACCAGCGCGCGCACCGCACCGTCGGTGGGCTGCATCGACACGAAGGCGCCTTCGACCTCGGGTTGCTGGGTCAGGCTCCAATCGCCCTTGGCGCCGCGAATCGCCCGCACGACAGCACCCTGGCGGATGCGGCTCTTCGGTGGCCCGCGCTCGGCGAGACCCGATGTCACCGGGCGCAGGCCCTCGCCGGTGACGGTGATCGACTCGCCCGACTGCAGCACCGCCACCACGCGCTTGGGCGACGCTTCGATCACCACGGCGGCCAGCAACTCGTCGTTGTCCGGGTGGTCCGACAATGCCTCGGCGATGCGCGCATCGAGCTCCTTCGGATCGGAGGGCAGGTCGACGTACGCCTCGGGCCCGCGGTAGACCTGACGCCGCTCGTAGTCCATCAGGCCGCGGCGCAGCGCTCGGTACGCGATCTCCTGGTCCGATGAGTCGATCGTCACGTGCACGTTGAGGCCGCGCGAATACGTCTCCTCGCCATACTGCGCATAGATCAGCTGGCGCACCGTCTCGGCAACGTACTGGGCGTGCACCTTGGCCTCGGTGGTCGTCCGGTAGCGCAACGTTTGCTGCCGCGCGGCTTCGGCCTGGTCGTTCGAGATGAAGCCGTTGTCGACCATGCGGTCGATGATGTGCATCTGCCGCGCCTTGGCGCGCCGCGGGTTGGCGATCGGGTTGTAGGCCGACGGGGCCTTGGGCAGACCCGCCAGCATTGCGGCCTCGGCGACCGTGACGTCCTGCAGCGACTTGCCGAAGTAGACCTCGCTGGCGGCCGCAAACCCGTAGGCCCGCTGCCCGAGGTAGATCTGGTTCATGTAGACCTCGAGAATCTGCTCCTTCGAGAGCTGGTTCTCGATCTTCAGCGCCAGCAGGATTTCGTAGATCTTGCGGGTGAAGGTCTTCTCGGTGGACAGGTAGAAGTTGCGCGCGAGCTGCATCGTGATCGTCGATGCACCTTGGCTCTTGAATTCGCTCAGGCTCGCCAGGCCGGCGCGCAGCACGCCCTTGTAGTCAACGCCGCCGTGCTCGTAGAAGTGCGCGTCCTCGATCGCGAGCACCGCATCCTTCACGACCTTCGGGATGCGACCGATCGGTGTGAATTGGCGGCGCTCCTCGCCAAATTCACCGAGCATGACGCCGTCGGACGACAGCACCCGCAGCGGCAGCTTGGGCCGGTAGTCGCTCAGGCCGGCGATGTCGGGCAGATTGGGATACGCCACCGACAGCGCCAGCACCACCATCGTGACGGCGGCGAGCAGCGTCGCCGCCGACAGCCCTAGAGCCCAGGCGACAACACGCGACAGCACTCGGGCCCAGGCGGGCCAATTTCTGGTGGGATCCCAGCGGGACTTCGCTGGTGGCGCTGCGTCAGCGCGCTCGGTGTCACTCATCGGTGCGACGCATTATAGGAACGCACTTCCCACGAACGTGAGTGAAGTGTGAACTGCTTCTCGCCGGTCACAAACCAGCCTCCTGCCCACCCGTGGCCTACTGCGGTTTTCAGTCGTGAAAGCAGCCAACACAACGTCTGCGGAGCACAACGACGCGACAGGTAGATGCGGCATTTTTGCTTTGGTTCACAAGGGCTTTACTGCTAGCATTGAAGTGACTTATTAAGAGCGCATTCGGCTCCGTGGCCGTGCGCGTCGGGAGACCCAATCCGTGAGCTTTTTGGACCTGCTGCTGGGTCGCAAGCACCCACCCGCCATCGGTCTGGACATCAGTTCATCGAGCGCGAAACTGGTTGAACTCGGACAGACCAGCGGCGGCGAATTCGTGCTGGAGCGGTTCGCTTCAGAGCCGTTCGAAAAGGGCTGGATTACCGACGGCCAGATCGAGAAGTTCGATGAAGTGGCCGACGCCGTCCGACGGGTGGTGCAGAAGAGCGGGTCGAAGACCAAACAGGTCGTGATGGCGATGCCGCAGTCCGCCGTCATCACCAAGAAGATCATGCTGCCTGCCGGCCTGCGCGAGGAAGAACTCGAACTGCAGGTGGAGTCCGAAGCCAATCAGTACATCCCTTTCTCGCTGGACGAGGTGAGCCTGGACTTCTGCGTCATCGGCCCGAGCGCCACGTCAGTGGGCGACGTCGAGGTGCTGATTGCGGCGTCGCGCAAGGATCGCGTGCAGGACCGGCAGGGTCTTGCCGAGGCCGCCGGGCTCAAGCCGGTGGTGCTCGACATCGAGTCGCACGCGTCGCGTCTGGCGATGAGCCGTGTCATCTCGGCGTTGCCCAATGAAGGCAAGGACGCGCTGGTGGCGCTGTTCGAGATCGGCGCCGACACCACGAGTCTCAAGGTGTTGCGCGACGAAGAAATGCTGTACGACCGTGACCAGGCGTTCGGTGGTTCTCAGTTGACGCAGCTGATCTCGCGGCAGTACGGCTTCTCTTTCGAGGAGGCCGAAGGGAAGAAGCTGGCCGGCGATCTGCCCGAGGACTACGAAGCGTCGATCTTGGTGCCGTTCGTCGACAGCCTGTCGCAGGAGATCGGCCGCGCGCTGCAGTATTTCTTTACCAGCACGCCGCACCACAAGGTGCACTATGTGATGCTGTCTGGCGGCACCGCGACGTTGCCTGGTCTGAAGGATCGCGTCACCGAGCTCACCGGCTTCGCGTCGATGGTCGTCAACCCGTTCGACAACATGCGTCTGGGCTCGGGCATTCGCGAGGCGAAGATGCGTCGTGAGGCGGCGTCGTACCTGACGGCGTGCGGCCTGGCGATGCGGAGGTTTGTCCAGTGATTCTGATCAACCTACTTCCGCACCGGGAAGAGAAACGTGTCGCGCGCAAGCGCGCCTTCTTCGTCGCCCTGGGCGTTGCGGCAGCAATCGG
>DASTZF010000305.1:0-27840 GCA_035764445.1 Burkholderiaceae bacterium | reverse complement strand
GTCAACGTCACGTTGAAGATGCCCGCACGCGTGTAGGTGTGGGCCGCGTTGCCCACCGATGACCAGGCCGTCTCGGCGCTGCCGTCGCCGAAGTCCCACTTGTAGCGCGGGTTCAGGCCCGTCGCGGTGGCCGAGAACGTGGCATCGCCATTGACCTGGGCCGGCGCCGGCATCGCCAACGCGCTCAGGACCAGCGGCACCTCGTTGTTGATCGTCCAGACGAAGCTGGCGCTGGCGGCATTGATGCCGTCGCTGACCGACACCACCACGTTGTAGCTGCCGGCCAGCGTCGGCGTCCCGCTGATCACGCCACTGCTCGCGTCGATCGCCAGCCCGGGCGGCAGCGCGGTCGCGCTGTACGTCAACGCGTCGCCGTTCGGGTCGCTCGCGCTCAGACTCAGACTGTCGCCGATGCCGACCGTCCCGGTCCTGGCGGCGGGCGGAGTCAGCACCGGCGTCACCGCCGGATTCGGGTTGGCCGCGATGCCGACTCGCACGATCTTGGCGACCGACGGCACACCCGCTTCGTTGAACACGAACATCATGTAGTAGCCAGGCGGCGCATCGGCGCCACGCGTGGGTACCTGCACCGCCAGCCGCGAACCCGTCCCGTTGAAGGTGAGGTCCAGGAATCGCTGGTCCATGTTGAAGCTGTGCGTGGCCGAGCCGGTCTTGACGAGCGTCACGCGGCTGATGCTCGCGGCGCCGGCGGTGTCGACCGTGATGGTCTTGCCGATGTCCCACCAATCGGGGGCAGCGACGATGCTGGGCCGAGGCGCAGCGGTGCCGTCCGCCGCGAATAGGTACGGCGGGTAGTAGACCTCGGCGTTCAGGTTGTTCAGCGGTCCCGATGGGCCGGCGATCGCCTGCGAAGCACCGCCGCCGGCCACGAGCACGCTGCCGTCGGGCAGCAGCAGCGCATTGCCGTGGTACAGACGCGCGTTCGTGCCCTCCGCGCCTCGGGTCCACTGGCCGGTCTGCGGGTTCCACATCTCGGCGCTGTTGTTCACGCCCGTCAGTTGGTTCCAGACCGAGCTGCCTCCGGTGGCCAGCACGTGGCCGTTGGCCAGCACCGTGGCGTTGACCAGGCGCCGCTGCGAGGACAGCGAATTGGTCGGCGTCACGACCGGCGAGCCTCCGGTGATGTCGATCACCTGCGCACCGGCACTGGAGCCACCGAACTGCAGAATGCGGCCGGGTCGGAACATCGCCGCGCTGGCGTCGCTGCCCGTCGGCGCAGCGAGTTGGCCGATCTGCGTCACCGACCCCGCACCGGTCGTCACGACGTAGTACATCTTCCCGTTGCTGTCGAAGCCGAACACCCGTCCGTCGGGGGCGACGAAGTTGCGCGGGTACATGAAGTCGAAGGCGCCGGTGCCTGCACTCGACAGCACGCGGAATTGACCGTTCAAGCCTCGGATTTCGGGGAAGTCCGTGCCGCCGGACCCACCCTGGATGTAGGTCTCGCCGTTGACCAGCGTGATCGAGCTCGAGTACCAGCGGCTGCGATTCATGTTGACGCCGCGCGCCACCGAGTTGTCGCTGTTGCTGAAGACGTTGCTGTTGTTGTTGGGCGAGTTCGTCGTGCTGTTGGTGCTCGTGTTCCAGACGTCCCCGCCGGCAATGAACACCCCGGCTCCTGCGCTCGGCGAGGCCGGTGGCAGCAGGACCTGCGAACTGCAGAAGAGATCGGTGCCGGTGCCGTTGGGCAAGGTCATGTGGCCGGCGTCCGGTGCGCCGCTGCCGTCCCACACGTCGTAGATGAAGCTGCCGCCCTGCGTCCCGTCGCCTTTGCTGCCGTAGGTCAACACCCGCCCGTCTGGCAGCAGCACCGCATGCACGGCGATCAGTGGCCAGTTGTACGGCACCGACCACATGCCTTTGACGGCGGCCTCTGCTGGAGTCCCCTTGACCGGCGCAAAGAAGCTTTGGGGACGCTCGCGCGTCGCGTTGGCCGACGGGTTGGTGTTTCCAGCGTCGTCCCCGCCCCCGCCGCAGGCGACCAGCGCACACGCCGGGGCCAGCACGGCGGCAAACATGCGGAATCGGGCCGGCAACATGTTCATGCGCATGGAGCGGCCGGGCCGCAACTAAATGTGTGAAATAAGTCTTGATGCAATCGATCGCGCTGTGCACCCCCTGAACGCGAGGTGAGACGGCCCGTCGTGCGTGTCAGACGGGCGGGTCGGTTAGGTGTTTGCCCTGAGACTCGGGGCGTGCGCCGTCGAGCGCGGCCGCCCTGTTGAGGCGGTCGTTAGCTCGGCCCCGGCAAGCGCCGCCGGCGATGCCGCCTGGCCTACATCTGCCGGAACAAGTGCAGGTAGCTGCGGCTGACTGGCAGCGTTTCGCTGCGGCCGCGCAGGTGCACCTCGGCGGTCTCGTTGGCGCCGCGCGTGACCTGCGCCACTTGGCGCAGGTTGACGATCACCGAGCGGTGCACTTGAGCGAACTGCTCCGGATCGAGCTCGTCGATCAGTTCTCTGATCGACTTGCGGATCAGCGCCTCGCCGCCCTCCCACACCACCAGCGTGTACTTCTCGTCGGAGCGCAGGTAGGCCACCTGATCCACCGGAATCAGCTTGACCGTGGTGCCGACCGACGCGCGGATCCACTGCAGGCGCGGCAACACGGCCGGATGGCGGCTCAACCGGCGCGCCAATTGCTCGAGCGCGGAGTCGATCTGCGCCTCATCGCTGCGCCGCGCAGCGCGATCGGCCAGGCGCTCCTTCAGCCGCTGTACGGTGGCGGCCAGTCGCGGCTCGTCCAGCGGCTTGACGATGTAGTCGATCGCGCCGTGCTCGAACGCCTGCACCGCGTACTGCTCGTACGCAGTCACGAACACGATCTGCGCCAGCGGGCCGATCGTACGCGCCGCGTCGACGCCGCTGATGCCCGGCATGTGCACGTCCAGGAACACGACGTCGGGGCGCAGGCGGTCGAACAGTTCCACCGCCTCGCGCCCGTTGCGCGCCTCCCCCACCACTTGCAGATCAGGCCATTGGCGCGCCAGATGCGTCGCGAGGTGTTCACGCAGCAGCGGCTCGTCGTCGGCGATCAGCGCGGTGTGCGTGGTCATGGCGGCGGAATCGTGAAACTCAATTCGGCACGGGTGCCGCGCGGCTGCCCCGGTCCGAGCGTCAGCTGTGCATCGGCGCCGAACACGCCGCGCAGGCGCTCGCGCGCATTCGTGAGGCCGGTGCCGGTGGCCGGCTCGCTGCGCAGGCCGAGGCCGGTGTCGGCCACCCACAACCGAACGCGTCGCGTCGCAGCGTCGATGCGGCCGCCGACCTCGATGCGGCCGCCCTGCTCGCTGGGGTCGATGCCGTGGCGCACCGCGTTCTCGGCCAGCGTCAGCAGCAGCATCGGCGGGAAGCGGCAGCCGAGCAGGTCAGCGTCGACGTCGATCACCACCTGCAGCCGGTCGGGCATGCGCAACTGCATCAGATCGAGGTAGGCGCGCACCAGGTCGAGTTCGTCTCGCAGCACCGACAGCCCACCCTCCTGCAGGCGCGGCATCGCCGCGCGCAAATAGGCGATCAGGCTCTTCAGCACCGGCGCCGCGCGCGGTGAACCGCTGTCGACCAGCGCCTGCACGTTGGCCAGCGTGTTGAACAGGAAGTGCGGCTCGATCTGCGCGGTCAGCACGGCCAGCCGTGCGTCGAGCGCCTGGCGCTCCAGGCGCCCGCGTTCGATCTCGAACTGCAGCGCCTGTGAGCGTGCCAGCGCATCGCGCTCGCGCACCAGCGCGCCGAGCGCGACCAGCAGGCCGACGCCGAGCGCGCAGCCGGCAATCCACAGGAAGCCGCTCACGCGGTACGGGTTGCCGATGAACGACTGCACGTCGCCGCTGGTGGCTACCAGATAGACGATCGCGGTGGCCACCGGCGCCGTCAGCGCCACCGCCACCGTCTGCGCGAGCCAGCGCGGCAGCAGCGTCTGGCGCAGCAGCCCGACGCCGTGGAACACCAGCACCAACATCAGCGCGACGAACAGCGTGCGCCCCAGCAACACCGGCAGCGGCACCACGAAAATCGGGTTCAACGCCAGTGCCACCGCCACCGCCAGCGCGAGCGCCCAGCCGACGCTGGCACGATGGAGTTCGCGCCAGACCCGCACGACGATCGACGGCTGTGCGCGTTCGGCAGCGGGCTGCAGCGACTCGGCCATGCGGCACGATAACGCCCGCCGCTGTGCCGTCCAAGGCATGGGCCGCTTCCGTGCGACGAACGGCGGCCGGCGCGGTGCGATCGCCGGTGGTCCGGCATCAGCCGCGGATTGGCCTCGACCAAACCGCGGCTACCACCCTGGCGCCGGGCACGGACCGCGCGCACACGACGCGCGGCGAAGCCTGAACGGCCCAGCTTATGCGCCCTGCCGCTGCAGCGGTGCGTTCAGCGCCTGGCGCAAGGAGTCGGCACTGTCCTGCAGGTGCGCGCGCGCCTCGGCACTCAAGCCCTTGCGTTGCGATGCCGCCTGGATGCGGCCGAGCAGCTCCTGCGACTGCACGCGCACCAGCGAGCGCGCATCGGCACGGGTCAGCGCACCGGGACGCAGCAGCAGGCCGGCCAGCCGATTGACGTGCTCGCGCTGCAGCTCGCGGCGCATCGACCCGATGTCGCCGTTGCTGCCGAGCTCGCTCCACACCTCGCCGTTGAGCCGTTGTAGCAGCTCCGACAGGCGCAGCGACGGGCCGCTGGCGTCGACCTTGCCTTCGCTGTCGAGCAGGCGTTGCGCAACTCCGTCGTTCATCAGCGCGCCGAGCAGCGCGCGCTGCATGTCGAGCACGACGGTGGCCAGCGAGTAGTCGGTCGCCACCGCTGCCTCGCCCTCGAAGACCGCGTCGCTGCGCTCGGCGAAGTTCGGTGCCATGCGGCGCTGCAGTGCCGGCGACAGCACGAAACTGTCGGACGCGAGCACGCCACCGGCCAGCAGGTCGAGCGCGGCGCGTTGCGCGCCGGCGCTCACCGGCAACAGCGGATCGCGCCCGCTGCCCGGGTGGTCGCGCAGCGTGCGCACGCCGCCGATCTGGCGTGCCAGGATGCCCGACGCACGAGCCATGTCGCGCAGCGCGAAGCCGATCGAGCGGCGCAGCACCGAGTAGTCCTCGTTGGGCTTGAGCTCGCGCACCTCCTGGCGGCGGATCAGGTCGCGTGCGATGTCGAACCGCTTCTTCGCGAACACCACCGGGTCGTTGCCGAGGTCGAAGTGCAGCGACTCGGGGTCGACCCCGAGGAAGTTGTCCTCGTCGGTACCGTAGGCCAGCTGCGGCTCGTTGCTGCGCGCGGCGATGCGCTGCAGCTCGGTGGCCTCGCGGTCGGGCGCAATCGGCTTGTAGCCATACTCGACCGCCCAGTAATCGTACGGTCCGAGCGTCAGCTGCCACGCTTCGGCGGTGCGCTCGCCGGGCCGGCTCAGGTTGATCGGCGCGTACTCCATCACCGAGCCGGCGAGGCCGTTCTTGTGCGTGAACTCGGGATCGGACAGCTGCTCTTCGGTGTAGACGCGCGAGCTGCGGAAGTTGTGGCGCAGCCCCAGCGTATGGCCGACCTCGTGGATCGTCGTATCGGTCAGATAGTCGAGCACCCACTGCTGGGCCTCGGGGCTCGCCGGGTCGAGTTCGCCGCGCGCCTCGAGCACGTCGAGCGCGTAGGCCAGTTGCTCGGCTGCCATCTCCGCGTGCTGGCACGAGTCGGCACCGTAGCCGGCGCCAGCGGCATGGCGCGCCGTCTGCTCGGCCACGTGCTCCGGTGCGCTCGACTGCAGCAGCGCCGGCCAGTCGACCGCCACCCGCGACGCGAGCACCTGGGCACGCAGCGCACGCACGCTGCGCGAGCTCAGACTCTCGAAGCCGATGTCGGCGTCGAGGATCTCGCCGGTGCGCGGATCGATCTGACGCGGCCCGATGGCACCGAACGACGGCGAGGCGTTGGTCATCCAGCGCACCGACGCGACGCCGACGTCGAGCGTGTCGAAGTCGGCGTCGTCAGGCTGCGTCTTGACGACGATCGCGTTCTTGAACCCGATGCGCTCGAACGCCGGATTCCACGCCAGGATGCCCTTGGCGATCGCGTCGCGGTACTTCAGCGGAATCGTGCGGTCGAGCCAGTAGGTGATCGGCTTGACCGGCTCGGACAGCTCGGCGCTCGGGTCCTTTTTCTCGAGCCGCCAGCGGTTGATCAGCCGCTTGCGCGGCGTGCGCGTGAGGTCGTCGCCGAAGTCCTGCACCACGGTGTCGAAATAGCCCACGCGCGGGTCGGAGCGGCGCGGCTGCATCGGCTGCTCGGGCAGCTTGGCCAGCGAATAGTGCAGACCGACGAACAGGCTGCGCGCATCGGGCAACACGTTGGGCGTCGACGGCGCGGGACCCGGTGGGCCGCCGGGCGTCTGCTGCGCGATGTTCGTCGTCGCGAAATGCGCCGACACCTCGAACACCACCTGGTCGGGCTTGCCGCGCACCGCGGTGATGGCCGAGTTGCGGCTGTCGAACGAATAGCCCTGGCGGTAGCTGCGCTGTAGCGAGATGCCGATGCCCAGCAGATCGCCGACGAAGATGCCGTTGGCTTCGACCAGCACCGCCTTGCTGTCGGGGTGCGGCTGGCTGGCCACTGCCGCGCTGCCGATCAGGCTCGGCGAGAACGCTGCCTGAACCGCGCGGCCTTCCGGGGTGCCCGCGGCGGCCTGGAACTCGGTGTTGCGCGCCAGCAGCTGCACCTGGTTGTGCACACGGCGGAACTCGACCAGCTGCTGACGGCCGTAGCGGCCCCACGGCCCGACCATCGTGCCGCCGAACAAGCCCGATTCGCCGATGCCCTGCGCGATCTTCGGGGCGAACAATAGCGGCTTGCCGAAGTCAGCGGGCGCCAGCTCGATCCAGAACTTGTCCTCCTTCTGCCACAGCGTCAGCGCGCCGTCGATCTTCTTGGCGTCCTTGATCACAGTGGCAAAGACCGGCGGCTGACCCGGTGAGGCCGGGCCCGAGGCCGGACGCGCCGGGCCACCGGCGGCAGCCGGCGCGGAAGCGGCACCACCTTGGGCCACTGCGGTGCCCGCACCAGGCGTGGCACAACCCGCGGCGACGCACGACAGCAACGCCGGCACCAACAGACGAATCGGACGCAACAACATCTTGTCCATGAGACACCACATGCTCAGCCACAGTCGGTCGCGGCCCGTCACCTGCGGGGCGCGCCGCGCCGGGCACCGATTGTGAGGCAAGGCCCGCCACGTCGGGAGTCGGTTTGCCCCGATGCGGTGCGACCGGCGTCACGCACGATGCACGCAGCCGCGTGCCCTCGCGCCGCGGTCCAGCCGGCAGTGCGCGAGGCTACTTCAGCGCCTTGAAGCGAAGACGGTGCGGTCGCGCGCCCTCTTCACCGAGGCGCTTGACCTTGTCGGCCTCGTACTCGTGGAAGTTGCCAGCAAAGAACACCCACTTGCCTTCGTCCTCACACGCGAGGATGTGCGTCGCGATGCGGTCAAGGAACCAGCGGTCGTGGCTGATCACCATCACCGAACCGGCGAACTCGAGCAGCGCGTCTTCGAGTGCGCGCAGCGTCTCGACGTCGAGGTCGTTGGACGGCTCGTCGAGCAGCAACACGTTGCCACCCTTGGAGAGCGTCTTGGCCAGGTGCAGCCGACCGCGCTCGCCGCCCGACAGCTGCCCGACTTGCTTCTGCTGGTCGTTGCCTTTGAAGTTGAAGCGGCCGAGATAGGCGCGGCTCGGCATCACGAACTTGCCCACCGTGATGTTGTCGAGGCCGCCGGAGACGTCTTCCCACACCGTCTTGTCGTTGGCCAACGCTTCGCGGCTCTGGTCGACGAAGGCGAGCTGCGCGGTGTGGCCGATGGCGATCTCGCCGGCGTCGGGCTTTTCCTTGCCCTGGATCATGCGGAACAGCGTCGACTTGCCGGCGCCGTTAGGGCCGATGATGCCGACGATCGCGCCGGCCGGTACCTTGAACGACAGGTTGTCGATCAGCACGCGGTCGCCGAAGCCCTTGGTGACTCCTTTGAACTCGATCACCTCGTTGCCCAGGCGCTCGCCGACCGGGATGAAGATCTCGTTGGTCTCGTTGCGCTTCTGGTAGTCGAAGTCGGAGAGCTCCTCGAAGCGCGCCAGCCGCGCCTTGCTCTTGGCCTGGCGGCCCTTGGGGTTCTGGCGCACCCACTCGAGCTCTTTCTTCATCGCCTTCATGCGCGCGTCTTCGGTCTTCTGCTCCTGCTCCAGGCGCTGCTCCTTCTGGTCGAGCCAGTTGGAGTAGTTGCCCTTCCACGGTATGCCCATGCCGCGGTCGAGCTCGAGGATCCATTCGGCGGCGTTGTCGAGGAAGTAGCGGTCGTGCGTGATCGCCACCACGGTGCCCGGAAAGCGCTGCAGGAACTGCTCGAGCCACTCGACCGATTCGGCGTCGAGGTGGTTGGTCGGCTCGTCGAGCAGCAGCATGTCGGGCTTGGACAGCAACAAGCGGCACAGCGCGACGCGGCGCTTCTCGCCGCCTGAGAGCTTGCCGATCACTGCGTCCCAAGGTGGCAGCCGCAGCGCGTCGGCGGCGATCTCAAGCTGGTGCTCGGTGTTCTCCGATCCCGCGGCAGCGATCAGCGCTTCGAGCTCGGCCTGCTCGGCGGCCAGCTTGTCGAAGTCGGCATCGGGTTCGGCGTAGGCGGCATACACCTCGTCGAGCCGCTTCTTGGCTTCGAGCACGCCGCCGATGCCCTGCTCGACCGCGCCGCGCACCGTCTGGTCGGCATCGAGCTGTGGCTCCTGCGGCAGGTAACCGATGTTCAGGTTGGGCATCGGCACCGCCTCGCCCTCGATGTCCTGGTCGAGGCCGGCCATGATCTTCAGCAGCGTGCTCTTGCCGGCGCCGTTCAAGCCGAGCACGCCGATCTTGGCGCCGGGAAAGAACGACAGCGAGATGTTCTTCAAGATCTGCCGCTTCGGCGGCACGATCTTGCCGACGCGGTTCATGGTGTAGACGTATTGCGCCATGGGACTTCTGTTGGGTTGGCGGCCTGTCGCTTCAGCGCGCGGCCTTTCCGCTATTGTCGCCGTTCGTCGCATGCGCCCTTGAGTCCGACCGATCCGACCGAAGATGAGGGACGCCCTCACCGGGACGAAAGGATGCAAGCATGGAAAGCCCTTCGCTGATCGCGGCACCGTCGCCGTCGCTGGTGCGCACCGCGCACCTCGTCTACGGGCTGCACGCGCTCGGCCTCGTGCTCGGGGCCTTCGGTGCGGCCACCGTGGTGGGATCGTTCCTGTTCGGCTGGCCGTCGATCATCGCGGTGATCATCAACTATGTGAAGCGTGGCGACGTGCGGGGCACCTGGCTCGACTCGCACTTCGGTTGGCAGATCCGCACCTTCTGGTATGCGCTCCTGTGGGCGGTGGTGGTGGCGCTCGTGTCGGCCCCGTTGACGCTGGTCGTGGTGGGCTTCGGCACCTGGGTGCTGGGCCTGTTCGTGCTCGGCCTGTGGGCGATCTACCGCATCGCGCGCGGCTGGCTGCGGCTGAACAACGGGCAACCGATGCCCGCCTGAGCCAGGTGGGCCGGCCGCTGCCGGCTCATCGATTACAATCCCGATCGCGCCGCGGCATCCAGTCTTCGCGGCGCAGTCGTTTCGACGTTCCCAACGACTTCGCGCCTGGCGACTGGTGCGTCTACTCGAGTAGACGACAGCAGGCTGCGATCCATGGCCCTCCAGTGGCCTTTCCTCGATGAATTTCACTGACCTCGGCTTGGCCGAGCCGATCCTGCGCGCTGTGCGCGAACAGGGTTACGAGACCCCGACACCGATTCAAGTGCAGGCAATTCCCGCCGTGCTGAAGGGCGGCGACCTGATGGCCGGCGCCCAGACCGGCACTGGCAAGACTGCCGGCTTCGTGCTGCCGACGCTGCATCGTCTGGCTGCGCAAGGGCCGGTGCGGGACACGCGCGGCCGCATCGCGATCCGCTGCCTGATCCTGACGCCGACGCGCGAGCTCGCAGCGCAGGTCGAAGACAGCGTGCGCACCTACGGCAAGCACCTGCCGCTGAAGAGTATGGTCATGTTCGGCGGCGTCGGCATGCAGCCGCAGATCGACCGTCTGAAGCGCGGCGTCGACATCCTGGTGGCCACGCCCGGTCGCCTGCTCGACCACCACGGCCAGCGCACGCTCGACCTGAGCCACGTGCAGGTGTTCGTGCTCGACGAAGCCGATCGCATGCTCGACATGGGCTTCATCCACGACATCAAGAAGGTGCTCGCGATCCTGCCGGCGAAGAAGCAGAGCCTGCTGTTCTCGGCCACCTTCAGCGACGAGATCAAGGCGCTGGCCGACCGGCTGCTGAACCAGCCGTCGCTGATCGAGGTGGCGCGCCGCAACGCGCCCGCGGAGCTGGTGGCGCAGAGGGTGCACCCGGTGAGCCGCGACCGCAAGAAGGACCTGCTCGCGCACCTGATCCTGCAGGGCGACTGGCACCAGGTGCTGGTGTTCACGCGCACCAAGCACGGCGCCAACAAGCTGACCGAGTTCCTAAACAAGTGCGACATCACCGCGATGGCGATCCACGGCAACAAGAGCCAGGGGGCACGCACCAAGGCGCTGGCGGAGTTCAAGAGCGGCGAGCTGCGGGTGCTGGTGGCCACCGACATCGCCGCGCGCGGCATCGACATCGACCAGCTGCCGCACGTGGTCAACTTCGAGCTGCCCAACGTGCCCGAGGACTACGTGCACCGCATCGGTCGCACCGGCCGCGCCGGCTCGTCGGGCGAGGCGATCTCGCTGGTGTGCGTCGACGAGGAGATCTTCTTGCGTGACATCCAGCGCCTGATCCACAAGGAGATCGCGCGCGCGGTGGTCAAGGGCTTCGAGCCCGATCCCAACGAGCGCCCCGAGCCGATCGTGCTCGGCCGCATGACGATCGGCGTGCGCGGCAACGGGCGTGGCAATGGCTCGCGCCAGGGTCGCGGCGCGCCGCATGGCACGCCGGGCTCGCATCCACCGCATGCGCCGCACGGCGCGCGCGAAGGCCGCTCGCACGGGGCGTCGACCGCGCGTCCGCACGGGCGGCCGGGCGGCGGTTCGCATGGCGGACCCGGCGGCGCAAGGCCGCATCGCGGCGGCCGCGGCCGCTAGTCGCGCGCTGGCAGCGCGCAGGTGCGAAAGCCGGCGAAGATGTCGTTGCGCGCCGGCACGAAGAAGTTGCGGTAGCGCTCGTGCTTCATGCGCGCATGGGTCGCGAACGAGCCGCCGCGCAGCACGCGACGGCTGCCGAACCAGGGTTGCGAGTAGTCGCGGTAGGGATGCGCGACGAAGCCCGGGTATGGCGCGAACGCGCTCGCCGTCCACTCCCACACGTCGCCCCATTGCAGCGCGGCCCCGGCGTGCAGCGCCGCGCGTTCCCATTCGGCTTCGCTCGGCAGCCTGCGGCCGGCCCAGGCGCAGAACGCCTCGGCCTCGAAGCACGACAAGTTCATCGCCGGCAGTCCCGGTTCGACGTCGAGCCAGCGGCCGAACACGTGGCGCTGCCAGCGCATGCCGACGGCGCGCAAATAGCGCGGCGCCGATAGTGAAGCGTCGCGCAGCCACGCCCAGCCGTCATCGCTCCAATGCTCGCGCCGACCGTAGCCACCCGCCTCGACGAACTGCAGGTAGCGCGCCCACGTCACCGGCGCGGCGTCGATGCGAAACGCCGGCACCTTGACATCGTGGCCCGCGAGCTCGTTGTCAAACGCAAACCCCGTTGACGCGCCACCCAACCGGTGCGTGCCCGCCTCGACGGCGATCTCGCCACGCACCACCGGTGCGTGGGGCGACCAGCCCGGCAGCGCGATGCCCAGGTGCTGCGCCATGTAGACCGCGGCCTCGTGGTGCATGTCCTCGTGGAAGAGCGCGAGCCGAAAGAAGTACAGCGCGTCGTCGCTTGCTGGCGGACCGTCGCGCAGCAACTGCAGCGACTGCTGCAGTCCGAACGCCAAGTCATCGCGGATCGCATCGGCCACAGGCAGCGGCAGCCGCCAGCGGCTGGTGTGCTCGACACGACCCGAGTCGAACCACGCGTCGGCGCCGGCACGGTGCGGCGGTGGTCGCGCCACATCGGGGTTGGCTGCCGGCCCGCGTCCGAGCTCGGGGTTGCGGGCCAGCCACCACTCCTGGAACCAGCCGACGTGGCCCAGCTCCCACAGCGGCGGGTTGAGCTCGGGCGAGTACGGCACTTGCAACTTCGCCTCGCGCAAGGCGTGCTCATAGACCGCAAAGGTCGCCAGGGTCTGCTCGCGGCTGTCGCGCAAGGCGGTCGCCAACGCGGCCGCCGGCGCGGCGCGCGCAGCGGGGGCGTCGTCAAAGGGATGCGGCTCCATCGGGCAATCGGGATCGGAACGCTTGCGGACTTTGTAGCAGGTTCCGACACACGACAGCGCCGGCAAGTGTCACGGCATCACCACCGGTGGGCAGCGCTGGCCATCGAAGCGGCGCCACACCTGCGTGCGGCAGACGAAAAGCACGCAACCGTCGACCACCAGCCGCGTGTCCGACTGCAACCGCAGCGAGCCCTTGTAGTCGCGTCCGTCCTCGGGGTTGTACAGGCGTCCTCCTTGCCAGCGCCCCGATCCGGCCGCCTCCATGCGGTCGATCACCAGGCGCCCGAGCAGCGGCTGTTGGTCGGCAATGTCTTTCGGGTGGTCATCCCACAGCCACACGATGCGGCCGCACACCGCGTCACCGCAGGCCTCGATGCGGACACGCGCGTTGAACCCCGGCGTCCACCACTCGCCGGTGACGTGGGCTTGCGCGTGCGCCACCGGTGCGGCCGCTGCCATCAGCAGCGCAACGAGGAGCGCCCGCATCACGAGGCCTCGCCTGCGCGCGCAGGGATGCCGAATCGCCGGTCGCCTTCACGCAGGTAGTCGGCATCCTCGGTGCCGCACCAGCGGTCCCACCACGTGAAGTACAGGCCGTAGTTGCCACGGTTGCGCGCGTGGTGGAAGTGATGGTGGCTGACCGGTGTGATCGCCCTCAGCCAGCCACGCGGCGTCCACCGCCAGGGCAGCAGCTCGTGAGCGCAGTGCCCGATGGTGTTGCGAGCGATCATGTGCAGCAGGAACACGCCGATCGCCGCGGTGTGCATCGGCACCAGCAGCAGGAACACCGGCAGGAACGCGGCCTGGATCAGCGCTTCGACCGGGTGGAAGGCATAGGCCGCCCACGGCGTGGGATGTTGCGAGGTGTGGTGGATGCCGTGCACGGCCCGAAACCAGCGCCGATGGTGCAGCCAGCGATGAGTCCAGTAGAAGTAGGCGTCGTGGGCCACGATGATCAGCGCTAGGCTGAGCCACCACCACGCCCAGCCGCGCTCGGCCACGTCGCTGTAGATCACCAGCGTGCCGTTGGCGGCGAGCAGCCACACCAGCAGGCCGTTGCTGGCGAAGATCAACACCGTCGCAAGCGAATAGGTGAGCTCGCGCCGCAGCTGGCCGGGACGGCGGGTGGCCTGCAGGATGCGGCGGCCGGCGAGCTGGCGGCCAAGCAGCCTTTCCACCAGCAGCCACACCGCCCCGGCGGTGAGCGCATAACGCAGCAAGTCGACTGTCAGGATGGTCAGCGCGAGCTTGAGCAGCGGTGGGTCTTGCATGGCGGGCTCCGATGGCAGTGACGGCGGCCATCGTGTCCGCCGGCCCGCTCGGCGGTCTTGCCGATTTGTCGCGATCCCTGGCCGATTCGTCGCTCAAGCTGCTCCGGAAGCCTGGCGGTGGCGCTCCATGCGCGCGGCCGCGCGGTATTCGGTGGGAGTCATGCCGAAGCGCTGTCGAAACGCACGGTTGAACGGGCCGATCGAGCCGTAGCCGCTGTCCAGCGCAATGGTGAGGATCGGCAGGTCCTCGGTCGTCAGGCGGGCTGCGGCAGCCTGCAGACGGTAGTGGTGCAGGAAGTCGTTGAAGTTGCGATAGCCGAGTTGCTGGTTGATCAGCGCGCGCAGTGCCGCCTCACCCATGCCGAGCGCCTGTGCCAGCGCGGCCAACGTCAGGCCCTCGCGCCGGTACAGCCGTTGCTCGCCCATCGCCTGGGTCAGCGCCGCCAGCGCGGGCGATGGCTGGGCCGCCACCGACACCGGTGGTTCCGCCTTGGGCGTCGGGGCGGCCGGCTCGTCCGGCGGCAGCCCGAGGATCGCGCCGATCGAGCGCCGCGCCACCAGCACCGCCAGCGCCAGCGCGATCGAGCCGATGCCCGCCACGTGCAAGGCGGGCAGCAGCGCACCCACCTGGCGCTCGCGCACCGCGAGCTCGACGACCAGCGCCACGCTGGCGTACAGGCCGATGCCCAGCGCGATCCAGCGACGCACCGCGCGTCGCGGCTCGACCAGGTCGTCGCGCCAGCCGCGTGCCATCTCCCAGACCGCGGCGGCGGTGAACGCGAGCATCGCTGCTGCGTGAATCGGCGCGAGCATGGTGGGCCCAGGGTCCGGCAGCCCGTCGTAGCGCACGTTCAGGCGCGGCAGATTGGCCGCCAAGCCGAGCGCCATCAGGCCGAGCGCCGCGGCGAGCAGCAGCGGTGTGAGCGCGAACGCGTCGTCGAACAGCCCGCGCGCAGCGAGCCACAGCCACGCGGTCGTGCTGACGCACAGTGCCACCAGCGCCACCGCGAACGGCTGCGGCAGCGCGAACAGCAGTTCGGCGCGCTGGCAGAACAAGTAGCCGATCAGCGACACGGTGAACATCGCCAGCGCCACGCGGGTCGCCGCTCGCGGCCCCGGCAGCAGCAGATGGATCAGGTGAAACAGCAGCACGCCACCGACCGCACCACGCAGCAGCAGGTCGGCCAGCCCGGTGCTCAAGTCTGCGGCCATGCCCGCCAATGTAGCGTCGCCTCATCGCACAATACGACCGCTCGACGCCCATGCGTTCCAACTGATTCGCGACCGCGCGCCCGTGCCGAACCGTCTCCATGTGGGCATCGTCACGCCGGCGAAGCCGTCGTCCAACAACGGCAACTGGCAGACCGCATGGCGCTGGTCGCGCCTGCTGGCGCAGCGCTATCAACCGCGGGTGCTGCAGAGCTGGCGCGACGAGCCGGCGGATCTGCTGATCGCCTTGCACGCGCGCCGCTCGGCCGCCTCGATTCAGGCCTGGCACCACGCGCAGCGCGGGCCGCTGGTGCTGGTGCTGACAGGCACCGATCTCTACCGCGACATCGACCGCGACGCGTCGGCGCAGGCGTCGCTGCAGTTGGCTGATCGGCTGGTGGTGCTGCAGGAGCTCGGGCCGCAGCGGCTGCCGGAAACACTGCGCGCGCGCTGCACCGTGTGCTTTCAATCCTGCAGCGCGTGGCGCGCGGTCGCCAAGACCACTCGCCATTTGCGCGCCGTCATGGTCGGCCACCTGCGCGACGAGAAATCGCCCGAGACCTACTTCGAAGCGGCACGCCTGCTCGCCGCGCGCGACGACATCGTGCTCGACCACATCGGTGCGCCGCTCGATGCCGCGCTCGGCGAGCAAGCGCGCGCACTGGCGCGCCAACAGCCGCGCTATCGCTGGCTCGACGCGCTCGACCACGCGACGACGCGGCGCCGCATCCAGCATGCGCACCTGCTGGTGCACGCGAGCCGCATGGAGGGCGGCGCGCACGTGATCGCCGAAGCGGTGCGCAGCGGCACGCCCGTGATCGCATCGCGCATCGACGGCAACGTCGGCATGCTGGGTGCCGACTATGCCGGCTACTTCGAGTGGCACGATGCGGCGGGGCTCGCGGCGCTGCTGCGACGCGCGCGCGACGAACCGGCCTGGCTGCGCACCCTGGTGCGGCAATGCAGGCAGCGCGCACGGCTGTTCGAACCGAAGCGCGAGCGCGCCACGCTGCTGGCGATGCTCGACCGGCTGCTGCCGCGGCGCTGACGCCGGCGCGCCGGCACTCGCGCGGCGACGCGGCCGCTTCAGGCTTTGCCGTGCTTCGCGATCAGGTCCTTGGCCGCCTGCAGCAGCTTCTTGCCGTCGAAGTTGCGCTTGTTCATGTCGGCCACCCACTCTTCCTCGACGGGGGCCGACAGCTTGATGAACTCCTGCCGCTCCGATGCCGGGAAGGTGTACAGCGTGTTGCCGCGATCGACCGCCGGCTTGCGCCCGGCCGGGTCGTTGCCCTGTTGCACCTTGCCGAGCCAGGCCGAGGTGGCGAGGCCCGAATTGGCGTCGATCACCTTCTTGAGATCGGGCGCCAGGCCGTCGTACTTGGCCTTGTTCATCGCCATCACGAAGGTCGTCGTGTACAGCGCCGGGCCGTTGGAGTCGAACTCGCTGTGGAACTTGGTCAGCTCGTGCACCTTGACCGACGGCACCACCTCCCACGGGATCGCGCAGGCGTCGATCGTGCCCTTGGACAGCGCGTCGGGAATCTGCGGCAGCGGCATGCCAACCGGCGTGGCGCCGACCGCGGCCAGCATCTTGGTGATCTGACGCGTCGGGCCGCGCACCTTCATGCCCCTGAGGTCGCTGTGCGTCTTGATCTGCTTGGTCGCCGAATGGAACATCCCCGGCCCGTGCACGTGCAGCGCGATGACCTGGGTTTCCTTGAACTCGTCGGGTGCCATCGTCTGCACGTATTCCCAATACGCCTTCGAAGTCGCTTCGGCGTTGTTCATGATGAACGGTAGCTCGAACACCTCGATGCGCGGAAAGCGGCCCGCAGTGTTGCCCGGCAGCGTCCACACGATGTCGACCACGCCGTCGCGCGCCTGGTCGTACAGCTGCACCGGCGTGCCGCCGAGCTGCATGGCCGGATAGGCCTCGAATTTGATGCGCCCGCCGGAGTCCTTCTCGACCTTCTCCATCCACGGCTTGTGCATCGTCAGCCAGACGTTGGACAGCGGCGCCATGAAGGTGTGGAACTTCAACGTGACCGATTGCTGGGCCAGGCCCGACAGACCCGGTGCACCCAGCGCCGCGGCCGCGGCGCCTTGCAGCAGGGAACGACGTTTCATCGCAAGCCTTTCGACGGATTCACGAACAGGCCCAAAAATACCGTCAAACCCACGCGCCAACCCTCACTGTTTGCCCCTAGTGCCCGCTGTCAACGCGCGGCGGTGCCGGTCGTTCGCGTCGCCTCAGGACCCAGCCTTTGCAGCGCGAATTCAATGAAGCGCCGCAGCTTCGGGCTCGCCTGCCGGTCGGGTCGATAGACCAGCTGCGCCGGCCGCGACGGCGGCGCGTGGCGCGGCAACACGCGGCGCAGGCTGCCCGCGTGCAGGTCGGCCGCGAGCATCTGCTCAGACTGCATCACGATGCCTGCGCCTGCCAATGCGGCGTGGCGCAGCGCCTCGCCGTTGTTGACCTGCAGACGTGCACCGACACGCACGCTTTCCTCGCCATGCGGGCCGATCAAGCGCCAGCGATCGCGGTGCACCCAGTGCGAGAAGGTCAGGCAGTCGTGCCCTGCAAGGTCCGCCACGCGCCGCGGCGTCCCGCGCCGCTGCAGATACGCCGGCGACGCGGCCAGCAGCATGCGCAGCGGCGCCAACGGCCGCGCCACCAGGCCCGAGGCCGGCATCGGGCCGGAACGCAGCGCGACGTCGAAAACCTTCGTCGACCAGATCGACCACGCGCTCGTGCAGCTCGCATTCGACGCGCACGTCCGGGTGCGCCGCCATGAAGTCGACCACCACTGGCATCAGCCAGTGCGTGCCCGCCACGACCGGCGCAGTCAGCCGCAGCGTGCCGCGCGGCGTGGCCACCAACTCGCCCGCACTGGCGTCGGCCGCTTCGACGTCGGCCAGCAGCTGCCGGCAGCGCTCGACGTACAGCCGGCCGAGTTCGGTGAGGCTGTGGCGCCGGGTCGTGCGCTGCAACACCCGCGCACCGAGGCGCGCTTCGATTGCCTGCACGTACTTGGCCACCATCGTCGGCGAGATCCGCAGCTCATGCGCCGCGGCGGCAAAGCTGCCGAGGTCGTCATGCCTGCCGCCGCGTTGCAACGAACGATCGCCGCCATTGCGCTGTGCCTGTCCACCTTCACCTGGCCGGATCCGGCGCACGCGAGTCCACCGCTGGCGCTGTACACGCTCGATTGCGGCCGCGTGTGGTTCAAGGACCTGAGCGTCGCGGCCGACACCGGCGAGCTCGACGGCCATGCGGGTGAACTCGCCGACCCGTGCTTCCTCGTGCACCACCCGCGCGGCTGGCTGCTGTGGGACGCGGGGCTGCCAGCGCAGTGGCCCGGCGCCGACGGTTTGACCGACGAAGCGCTGGCCCGGCGCGACGGTGTGCGCGTGACGCACGGCGCGCCGCTGGCCGCGCAGTTGCTCGCGTTGGGCTTGTCGCCCGACGACGTCACGCACCTGGCGTTCTCGCACCTGCACTTCGACCATGTCGGACAGACGCACCTGTTCCGCCGCGCCACCTGGATCCTGAACCGCGCCGAGCTCGACTGGGCGCTCGCGCAGCCGCCGCACTTCAGCATGGTGGCGTCGCTGCTGGCCGCGCGCGACGGCGCGCAGGTGCAGATGATCGACGGCGATCACGACGTGTTCGGCGACGGCCGCGTGCGCATCCTCAAAGCGCCCGGGCACACGCCGGGAAGCGGCGTGCTGCTGCTGAAGCTGCCGAAGACCGGCGCCGTGCTGCTGTCGGGCGACCTCTACATCTCGCGCGCCGGGCGCACCGCATCACAGGTGCCGCAGATCAACGCCGACCGCGCGCAGACGCTGGCGTCGATGGCACGCATCGAGCGCATCGCGCAGCGGTTGAAGGCGCGCGTCATCGTGCAGCACGACCCTGCCGACTACGCGCGGCTGCCCAAGCCACCGCACGCACTGCAATGACGAAGGCGCCGCACTACCCCACGTACCGCACCAGCCACAGCGGAACGATCGGGAAGAACAGGAACAGCGTCGTGCGGATCACGTCGCTGGCCAGGAACACGAAGACGCCGCGATAGGTCTCGCCCATCGGCACGTTCTTCGCAATCCCGTTGACGACGTAGACGTTCAGCCCCACCGGTGGCGCGATCAGCCCGAAGCCCACCGTCATCAGCACCATGATGCCGAACCAGATCGCCACGCTCTCCTTGGGCATGCCGAAATCGAGCCCGATGACGATCGGGAACAAGATCGGGATCGTCAGCAGCAGCATCGACAGCTCGTCCATCACCGCGCCGAGCAGCACGTAGAACAGCAGGATGGCCACGACGACGATCAACGGCGCCAGCCCCCAGCCGCCCACCACGGCGGCGAGCTGCGCCGGCACCTGCGTCAGCGCCAGCGCCGAGTTCATCAGGTCGGCGCCGATGAAGATGAAGAAGATCATCGCCGCGCTGGCCGCGGTGCCGTAGAAGCACTCGGCGAACTTGGCGCGCGTCATTTCGCCCTTGCCGAGCGCGGTGAGGAAGGTGGTGGTGGCACCCACCGCGGCGCCCTCGGTCGGCGTGAAGAAGCCACCGTAGATGCCACCGAACACGAGCACGAAGATGCCGACGATCGGCGACACGCCGAGCACCGCATGCCAGGTCAGCGGCGGCGGCTCGTCCTCGACCGCGGGCGCGTGCCCCGGTGCGAGCCGCACATAGACCGCCACCGCGATCATGTAGCCCACCATCGCGATCAGGCCCGGCACGATGGCCGCGGCGAACAGCTTGCTGATGTTCTGCTCGGTGAGGATCGCGTAGATCACCAGCACGATCGACGGCGGCAACTGGATGCCCAAGGTGCCGCCAGCGGCCAGCGTGGCGGTGGCCAGGCGGCCCGAGTAGCCGTGCCGCCGCATCTCCGGCAACGCCACGCTGGTGATCGTCGCCGCGGTGGCGACCGACGAGCCGCTGATGGCACCGAAGGCGGCACACGCCAGCAACGCGGCCATCGCCAGCCCGCCGCGAAAGCGCCCCATCACGGCGGCGGCGAACTCGAACAGCGCGCGACTGATGCCGCCGCGCGTGGCGAACTGCCCCATCAGGATGAACAGCGGGATCACCGACAGGTCGTAGCTCGCGAAGCGCGCGAACGCCTGCGTGTTGAGGAAGTTGGCGAACGGCAGCCAGCCCGCCTGCAGCACGTAGCCGATCGCGCCGGCGGCGAACATGCTCACCGCGATCGGCGCGCGCACGGCCATCAGCACCAGCATGATGGCGAAGATCAGCGCGGTCAGCGCCAGCGGCGTCATACCTTCACCTCTTCGGCCGGCGCTTCGCCGCTCTTGAAGCCGGCCACCGCCTGCACCAGCGCGATGACAGCGGTCAGCGCCAGCGGTGGGACCATGCCCGTGTAGACGATCCACTCCGGGAATCCCATGATCATCGTGCCCGTCTGCGACCGCCATGCATTGAGGCCGCCGATCGTGGTGCGCCACGCGAGCAGACCCATCGCCGCGGCCACCATCAGCGCGCCCATGCGGTCGAGCCACGCCTGCGTGGCCTCCGAGGCGTGCGCGGTGAAGAAGTCGACGATGATGTTGCCCCGCCTGGCCTGGCACCACGGCATGAACAGCGCGATCGCCGCGCCGGCGGCGGCGCCGGAGAGCTCGAAGGCACCGACGATGCTCCACCCGGTCGTGTTGCGGCCGATCAGGCTGACGCACGTCATCAGCGTGATCACCACCAGCAGCACGCCGGCGACGATGGCGCACAGCCTGGCCAGCCATTCGAGTGTCTTCACACGCTCCCTCCGTTGCGCGAGCCGCGCTGGTCAGTACTGCTTTTCGGGCAATTGGACCACCAAGCCGTCCAACTCTTCGGTCAGCGCAACCTGGCAGCTCAGGCGGCTGGTCGGCTGCTGCGGCGAGGCGGTCATCTCGAGCATGTAGCCCTCGTCGTCGGACGGCGGGCCGACGCGGCCCGCCCATGCCGGGTCGACGATCACGTGGCAGGTCGCGCAGTTCAGGACGCCACCGCAGTCGGCCGCGATGCCCTCCTCGCCGGCGTCGGTCGCGGCGCGCATCAGGCTCTGGCCGACACGGCCGCGGATCGTGCGCCGCGTGCCGTCGTGGGCGATCAGGTGGATCGTGATCGTCGCGGGCATGGGCTCAGAAGCGACCGAAGTATTCGCGACGCTGCCAATCGTCCTTGTCGGCCGCCTCGTCGTAGCGCGCGAGTTCGGCGCGCTTGATGCGCGTGAAGCATTCGATCAGCGGCGCGCCGAACGCATCGACCAGGGCGGCGTCGTTGGCCAGCGCGTCGAGCGCCTCGCCCAGCGACGTGGGCAGGGGCATCGCGACCGCCGCATACGGCGAGTCGGTGGCCGCTGGCGCACTGAGGCACTGGCGCAGGCCGTCGAGCCCGGCGTAGATCTGCGCCGCGACGTAGAGGTACGGATTGGCGCTCGGCTCGCCGATGCGGTTCTCGATGCGCGTGGCGGGGTCGCCGCGACGCCCCAGCACGCGCAACATCGCGCCGCGATTGTCGCGGCCCCACAGCACCGACTGCGGCGCCATCGCGTGCGGACGGAAGCGCCCGAAGCCGTTGATCGTCGGCGTGCACAACGCAGCCATCCCGCGCCCGTGCGCCAGCAGGCCGGCCAGGTAGCGTTCGCCGGCGGTCGACAGCGTGAACGCCGCATCGCGCATCTCGGCGCCGGGCGCCGGTGCGTCTCGACGCATCGCGTTGACGCCGCTGTCGCGATGCACCAGCGACTGGTGCAGATGCCAGCCGCTGGCCATCACGTTGGGAAACGGTGGTCGGCAGACGAAGCTCGCGTGGTAGCCATGGCGACGCAACGCCTGACGCACGCCGTTGCGGAACAGCACCATGTGATCGGCCGCGGTGAGCGCGTCGGTGGCGCCGAACACCGCCTCGACCTGGCTCGGGCCTAGCTCGATTTCCACTGAACGCAGCGGCAAATTGAGTCCCTGCGCCGTGCGCTGCACGATCTGCAACGGCTCGTCGGCCATGTCGCTCCAGTCCTCGGCCAGCAGGTTGTAGCCCGGATGAATCATCGAAACCGCAGGCGGCTCGCCGGGCCAAGCGGCCCGATGGGGGTCGAGCCGCGGGTCGTCGATGCGATAGATGTGGAACTCGACCTCGAGTCCGCAGCGCAGACCGTAGCCTTCGTCGGCGAGCCGGCCGAGCGCTGTTTGCAGCACGCGCCGGGTGTCCAACCGCACCGGCTCGCCGTGATCGAACCACGGTTGCGCCTGCATCCACGCGGTCGACTGTGCCCACGGCAGCACGCGAAAGCTCGCCGGGTCGGGCAGCAGCACCAGGTTGTTGGCCTGGCCGAAGCCCGGCAGTTCGTCGGCCAGCCCGGGGTCGAACACCTGGAACGCCGTGCGGTCCGAGGTGTCCTTCAGCATCACCGTGCTGACCAGGCCGATGCCGTCCTGCAGCGCAGCGGCGACCGCGTGCGCCATCAGCGTCTTGCCGCGCAGGGCACCGTGCAGATCGCACCAGGCAATGCGCACGCGCTCGATGCGCGCTTCGGCGATCGATTGCAGCACCTGCTCGCACGCCGCCGCGCGCGGCGCGTCGTGGAGGCCGCAGCGCTGCGCGAACGACGTCATGGACGCGCCTCGCTGGGCGCGTGCGGCAGCGGTGCGCGCGCGCCCTGCGAGACGCCGAGCCACGGTGCGGCGGCGCGTTTGGCGGCGGCCGCCTCGCGCCAGAACGACTCCCAGGTTGCAGCCGGGGCGATGCAGTCGATCGTGTCGGGCCCGGTCAGCGCGGCCGCTGCGTCGGCATCGAGCGCCATCGGTGGGCGCACGCCGCAGCGCACCTGCTCGATCGCCTTCAGCAGCAGGCGGCGGTTGGCCATGATCACCTTGTCGCTGGTGCCCAGGTGCTCGCGCGTGCGGTCCTGGATCGCGCCCATGCTCTCGACCGCCCACTGGTCGTGGCGGTTGATGTCTTCCTCGCCCATGCCAAGGTAGGTGCGCGTGCGCTGCTCCTCGGGGTCGAAACCCCAGTCGTCGTGCGCACCATGGCGAGGCAGGTAGTCGGGCAGCGACACGCCTTGCAGCCGCTGCGCGCGCATCGTCGCCCTGTCCAGCGGTGCCTCGAAACTGGTGAAGAACGAGTACCAGTAGGTGTGCGTGTCGTCTACCGGTACGTGCATCTGCGTGATCGTCACCGTTTCGGACAACGGGATCACGAACGTGGACGGGAACATCGCATGTGTCACGCGCACGTGCGTGCGTCGCTCGTCGATGATGCGCAGCGCGGTGATGCGCGTCAGCCCCGGCGCCCCCTCTTCGTGGCGGATCTCGGGCGACGTGCGCTCGCGCATCACGCGCGTCATCGGCCAGCGCTCGCCGTCGACGTCGCCGACGCTGGTGGCGCGAAACTGGCGGCCATAGGCGTTGCCGCCGCGCTCGTCTTGCAGATAGCGATGCAGGAACGACGGATGCGCGGGGTCGATGCCGACCTCGTATGCCTGCAACCAATTGCAGCGCCACAGGCCCTTGAACGCGAAGCTGTGCGACGGTGGGGCCTTGAACGCATCGAATGCGGGCAACTCGGGTGGCGGCGAATCTTCGGGTCCGAGCCACGCCAACAACACGCCGGATTGCTCGCGCACCGGATAGCTGCGCTGGCGCACGCGGGTGCACAGCGTCGAGCCCACGCCTTCGGCCGGCGTCTCCAGGCAACGGCCGTCGACCGCGAACTTCCAGCCGTGGAACGGGCAGCGCAACCCGTCGGCCTCGTGACGGCCGAATGCGAGGTCCGCGCCGCGGTGCGGGCAGGCGCGATCGAGCAGCCCCCAGCGCCCCTCTCCGTCGCGGAACACCACCAGCTCCTGCCCGAGCACACGCACGCGCTTGACCGGGCGCGCGGCCATGCTCGGATCGAGCGCGGAGTCGAACTCGTCGAGCAGCGCCACCGGCTGCCAGTAGCAGCGCATCAGCGCACCGCAGGGCGTGCCGGGCCCGATGCGGGTGATCAGTTCGTTCTGTGCGGCGAGCATGGCTGCGGTTCAGTCTAGCAAGGCGACTCGTCCCCACAACTGGGGAAGGCACTGCGTCGCGCACGACACGGAGCTCGCAGCCGTCGCCGGTGCGCTCAAGCACAATCGCACCCCATCATGACCCAGGCCAGCTTCGCGATCGCCAAGCGGCGCCGCTCGGCCGTCGTCGCAGGCGCCACCGGGCTGGTGGGCACGGCGCTCATCGAGGCTCTGCTGGCCGACAGCGCGGTCGGCGCGGTGCACGTGCTGGTGCGCGCGGAGAAGGCCGACTGGCGCAGGCGCGCCGGGCTGACGCAGCACGTGGTCGACTACAAACGCGGCTTGAGCGAGCTGCCCGTGATCGACGACGCCTACTGCTGCCTGGGCACGACGATCAAGGTCGCCGGATCGCAGGAGGCCTTTCGCGCTGTCGATTACGACGCCGCGCTGAGCTTCGCGCGGGCTGCGCAGGCGGCGGGTGCCACGCGTTTCGGGCTGGTGTCGGCGCTCGGCGCCAACCCGAAGTCCAGCGTGTTCTACAACCGCGTCAAAGGCGAAGCCGAGCATGCGATCGCCGCCCTCGGATTCGAGAGCATGGTCATCGCGCGGCCGTCGCTGCTGCTGGGTGACCGCACGGCACTGGGGCAGTCCACGCGGCCGGGCGAGCAGATCGCCGCTGCGTTGACGTCGCCGCTCAGATGGCTGATGCCGCGCTCGCTGAGGCCGATCGAAGCGGCCGTCGTGGCGCGCGCGCTGATGCGATCGGTGCAGCGCGGCGAGCCCGGGTTGTTCGCGTTGTCGTCGGGCGTGCTGCAGGTGCTCGGCCGCTGACGCCGCGCAATCCGCATCCAGTTCCTCGGCGCTGCCGACACCGTCACCGGTTCCAAGCACCTGATTGAGGCGTCGGGCCAGCGTGTGCTGCTCGACTGCGGCCTGTTCCAGGGCTTGAAGCTCTTTCGCGAGCGCTGGCGTGTGCGTGCGCCGCAGCAAGGCGAGATCGTCGATCTCTGAGCGTGCGTATTTCACGCGCGCTGCGGTCGCATGCACGCACGGTTGCAGTTGGTGGCCGCTCGTCACACCCCCGTGGCGCCGGCGCCGCTACCGTGACCGCATGAAGCCGCAGTTGCAGACCCGCTGGCAGGCTATGGACTTGGTCGTCGCGCGCGACGGGCGCGACATCGACCGCGTTGCGGCGAGCGACATCGAGCGCGTCATCCTCGTCTACGTCAACCGCGGCGACACGCCGGGCGATCTCGCCTACGCCCTGCTGCAGACGCGCGAGCACGACCTGCTGTTCCCGCCCGAAAGCGGCATCGCAGGCCGCGTGCATTTCGAGCGCCAGCTGTTCTGGGGCGAGCGCCGCTGCGTCTTCTGGGCGCCGCTGGCGAAGGCCACGCTGCCACGCAAGCTGTGCGCCGGCCTGTGGATCCTGCGCCAGCACAGACCGGCGTTCGTGCGCCTGCCGCGCGCCGAGCTGCAGCCGCTGATCGCGCAGTGGCCGCTCGAGGGCCCGCAGTCGTGGGACGAGCGCAAGGTCGCTCGCATCGCGCGCGCCCGGCCGTTCCCGGCGCTGCGGCCGGCGGCGGTCAGCCCCAACAGCACGCTGTAGGCGCGCTGCCCTTCAGCAGCAAGGCTTCAGCGGAACTCGCGCTCGCGCAGCCACTTGGTGGCGACCCACTTTTCGCCTTCGAGCACCGGCAAGCCGGCGTGCAGCGAGCGCGTCATCACGTGCGGGCGGTCGTAGCTGAAGAACACCGCGTTGCCGCGCATCGGCCCGACCTCGACACCGACGTCCGGAAAACCGGTGCCACCGCCACGCGGCGGCGTGTTCAGGTACATCACGATGCTCGCCACTCGCTGGCCGCCGCGCTGCAGGATGGTCGGCGTGCCCGGCTGCGCGGGATCGAAGTAGTCGTGATGCGCCTTGTACTGCGCGCCTGGCCGATAGCGCAGCACCTGCAGGCCCTCGCCGTTTTGCAGCGGCCAGTTCAGCAGCGCCGCGATGCGGCGCTCGATGCGGTCGCACACCGGATGCTCGCCGCGCTCGAAAAACATGCCGTCGCTGGTGCGCGCCTCGTGCACCTCGGAGCCGCCGCTAGGGTTGTGGACCGTTTCGGAGCGCGTCAGTCGCGGTTGCGCGAGCTCGATCATCTGCCGGCACTCGTCGTCGGACAGCAGACCGCCGAACACGATCAGCCGCGGGCTGCGCATCGACATCAGTACCTCGACATCGCGATCGAGTGCATGCAGAACGCTGGGGTTGGCCGACAGATCGGGCTCGGGCACCGGCACCGGCGGTGGCAGCTGCGCGATCTTCTGCTGCGTCGCGAGGTACTCCTGCAGCGTTGTCTCCAGCGCATCGAGCGCGGTGTCTTCGTCCCAGCCGCTGGTGCGCATCGATTGCAGCACGTCCTCGGGGCGACAACCCGCGCGCGCCTGCGCGACGATCCAGTCGCGCAGCTCGGGAGTGATGGCTTGACTGCTCATGGCCTGAATTGTCGCAGTTGGAATCTGCATTGCCAGTGCACCGAACATTTACCAGATGTGTCGCCGCTGCGCCACCCCGATGTGCGCACTTCACAGCCACCGCCCACGGCGCGGCCGGCGCAACAAAACTTCACCCGGGGCGATCGGTCGCGTGGTCAACATCGCTTGGCGTTTGGCGTTGAGAAGCGGCGACGGCCCGAGCCGTCCCGACTCAAAGCCACATCCAAGGAGCCAACCATGACCCGCACCACCCTCTTGGCCTGCCTGCTGTTGGGCAGCACGGCTGCGTTCGCGCAACCGACTGCCAACACCGTGCAACGCGACATCAACCAGCAGCAGCGCATCGAGCAAGGACTGCAGAGCGGCGCGCTCAGCACCAAGGAGGCTGCCACGCTCGAGCGCGAGGAATCGCGCGTCAACCAGATGCAGTCCAAGGCGCTGAAGGACGGCAAGCTGACGCCGGCCGAGCAGGCCAAGCTGAACCAGGCCCAGAACAAGGTCAGCGGCGACATCTACGCGGCCAAGCACAACGGCGTGAACGGCAATCCGCAGTCGGCGTCGTCGCAGCGCATGCAGGCCGACGTGCAGCGCAACATCAACCAGCAGCAGCGCATCGAGAACGGCGTGCAGAGCGGCTCGCTGACCGACCACGAGGCGGCCAAGCTCGAGCGCGGCCAGTCGAAGGTGGCGAAGGCCGAGGCGCGCGTCGGCAGCGACGGCCATGTGTCGGCCAATGAGCAGGCGCAAGTGCAGCACGCCGAGAACCACCAGAGCAAGCGGATCTACCGCCAGAAGCACGACGCGCAGCAGAAAAACTGACCCGAACTCGCCCGTGCAGCGGCCCGGCCAGTGTCCGGGCCGATTTCTTTTTTGCCTCAGTGGAAGTTGCGGCTCTTCACGCTCAGGCCCTGCAGCAGCGCCGAGTGATCGACCAGCTTGCGCGCGATCAGATGGCGCACCTCGCCCTCGCACTGCCACACGCCGTACACGGTGAGCAGCGTCGAGGCGAGCAGCGGTTTGCGCTGGCTCTGCGCGACCTGCGGCCACACGATCACGTTGACGGCGCCGGTCTCGTCCTCCAGCGTCACGAAGATTACGCCTTTGGCCGTCTCGGGCCGCTGCCGATGCGTGACCAGGCCGCTGGCGCGCGCCAGCTGCCCGTTGCGATAGCCGTTGAGCACCCGCGCGGGCTGCACCTGGAACCCCGCCAGCCGCTCGCGCAGCATCGCCAGCGGGTGACTGGCGAGCGACAGGCCGGTGCTGCGGTAGTCGGCCAGCAACTCCTCGCCGGCGGTGGGCGGCTGCAGCACCGCAGTGGCTTCGTGCGTGCGCGTGCGGGCCAGCATTGCGGTGGCACGCGTGTCGATGCCGGCCGTGCCCCATGCCGCCTGGTGGCGGTGCCCGGCCAGTGGCTTCAGTGCATCGCCTTGCGACAGCAGCTGCAGCGCGCGCGCATCGAGTGACGCGCGGCGCGCCAGGTCCTCGATGGTGTCGAACGGCTGCTGCGCTCGCGCGGCCACCAGCC
>DASTZF010000304.1:0-4760 GCA_035764445.1 Burkholderiaceae bacterium | reverse complement strand
TACCACCGGGTCTTCGCCGCGCGCCTCCTGCACGACCGCGTCGGCGAAGCGCTGGTTGATCGTGCGATAGGCCTCCCAGTCCGACTCGCGGAACACCGGCCGCACGTGCGCCACGTGGCACAGCGGCCACAAGCCCTCGTTGGCGAAGCCGTAGTAGTAGCCCTGCTCCTCCTGCTCGGTCATCCAGATGCGGCGCAGCCAGTAGTCTGGCGCCGTCGGCGGCACACCGATGCGATCGCGCGCGTCGACCACCTCGCGGTCGGCGCCGCCGCTGCCGTGCGCGATCCAGGTGCCGGAGCACGCACGCATCACCGGCTCGACAGCGGTCACCAGGCCGCTGGCCGGCCGCTTGACGATGATGCCGTTCGGCCCGTGCTCGTGGATGTAGGGCTCGCGGTTCGCCACCACGATCACCTGGTCGCCGCGCAGCTGCGTCTGCAGCAGCGAGCGCAGGCGCTCGGGATTCCACTGCGTGACCAGCCCCTCGCTGCGACGGAACTCGTCTTCGAGGTCGCGCAGCCTCGCGCGCACCTCGGTGACCATCGGCTGCAGCTCGGGCGGCGGCAGCAGCGGGCGCACCAGGCCTTCGCCGCGCAGGATCGCGCGCATCCCCGAGACCCAGCCGCGCCAGCTGAGCTGCGCGACGATCATCGTGATCAACGAGATCACGAAGCCCAGCCCGATGATGAAGATCACGAGGTATTGACGGGTGTCCTGGCTGCGTCGATCGACGAAGCTCAGGTCGTGCAGCAGCACCAGCGAGCCGGCGTTCGCGCGCTCGCTGGTGACCGGATGGAAGCCGACGTGCACCGCGCCGGTGGGCAACTCGAGCCGCTGATCGGGCCGCCGGGCGGCCTCGCGGGCCGCGGCGCACTTCAAGCTCAGCGGGTAAGCGGCGCTGTGGCGCAGCAGCACGTCGTCGTTGGAGCACAACGCAATCGCCACCATCCGCTCGTCGCGCGCCGAGCGGTCGATCAACGCTTGCAGGCGTGCCGACGAGCCGCTGTTGACCGCATCGTCGATCGCGTCGGATAGCGCGCCCGCGACCAGGGCACCGCGTGTGTTGAGGTCGCGCGAGAACCAGCGCAGCGTCAACTGGTCCATCAGAGGCAAGACCACCAGCGCAGCGACCACCAACGCCACCAGCAGCGGAATCAGGAACCGCAGCTGGAGTTGTAAGGTTTTCATTCGGCAGCTATTGTTTGCGCAGTTGCAAAGACCCGTCTATCCGCTTTGACGACGCGCCGGCCGATCGGTAAGGCGTTCGGCAGAATATACCCATGCCAGAGCCCGGCGCCCTGCCCGCCAAAGCCGAGCGCGTCACCACACAGGGTGCGGCGTCACCCCATCCGGAGCCCAGTCTGAACCTGGCGATGATCGGCAACTGCTCGATCAGCGCGCTCATCGACAGCCGCGGCCGGATTGTCTGGTGGTGCATGCCGCGCTTCGACGGTGACCCGGTGTTCCACGCATTGCTGGGGCCGTCAAAGGCCGACGCCGACGACGGCCATTTCAGCATCGAGCTGGAGTCCCTGCGCCACACCGAGCAGGCTTACGACCCCGGCACGGCGATCGTGCGCACGCGTCTGTTCGATGCGTCGGGCCAGGGCATCGAGATCACCGACTTCGCGCCGCGCTTTGCGCACCACGGGCGCACATTCAGGCCGGCGCAGCTGGTGCGACGCGTGCGCCCTCTGAGCGGGCATCCGCGCGTGCGCATCGTCGTGCGCCCGCGCGGCGAGTGGGGCAGCGTCACGCCGACGTTGACGCGCGGCAGCAACCATCTGCGCTACGTGATGCCGTCGACCACGCTGCGGCTGAACACCAGTGCGCCGCCGAGCTACGTGGCGGCGGGCACCTGGTTCTCGCTGCACTCACCGGTCAGCCTCATGATCGGCCCCGACGAGACGCTGTCGGGCGGCATCGAAGAGACCGCGCGCGACTTCGAAGAGCAGACTTCGCTGTACTGGCGTCACTGGACGCGACGCCTGGCGCTGCCGCTCGAATGGCAGGACGCGGTCATCCGTGCAGCGATCACGCTGAAGATGTGCCAGTTCGAGGAGACCGGCGCCATCGTCGCGGCGATGACCACCAGCATCCCGGAGGCCGCCGACAGCGGCCGCAACTGGGACTACCGCTACTGCTGGCTGCGCGATGCGTTCTTCGTCGTGCGTGCGCTCAACGCGCTGTCCGAAGTCGGCACGATGGAAGACTATCTGCGCTGGCTGCACGACGTGGTGCGCTACACCGACGGCCACGTGCAGCCGCTGTTCGGCATCGCACTGGAGCGCGAACTGACCGAGCACGTGGTCACCACGCTGCCGGGCTACGCCGGCATGGGGCCGGTGCGCGTGGGCAACCAGGCGTTCGAGCACTTCCAGCACGACGTGTACGGCAACATCGTGCTCGGCTCGTCGCAAGCGTTCCACGACCACCGGCTGTTCCGGCGCGCCGACCGGCGCGACTTCGAGTACCTCGAGCGCGTGGGCGACTTGGCGTGGACGCTGCACGAGCAGCCCGATGCCGGCATGTGGGAGCTGCGCACGCGCGCGCGCATCCACACGTCGTCGGCGCTGATGTGCTGGGCGGCGTGCGACCGCCTGGCCAAAGCCGCCACCACGCTGCTGCTGCCCGATCGCGCGACCCACTGGCGCGAGCGCGCCGATCGTGTGCGCGCACGCATCCTCGAGTCGGCGTGGAGCGAGCAGCGCAAGGCGTTCGTCGAGAGCTTCGGTGGCAAGGACCTCGACGCCAGCGTGCTGCTGATGGCCGAGGTCGGCTTCCTCGACGCGCGCGACCCGCGCTTCGTCAGCACCGTCGACGCGCTCGAGCGCACGCTGGCCGACGGCCCGTTCATGCGCCGCTACGAGGCGGCCGACGACTTCGGCGTGCCGAAGACGGCGTTCAACGTGTGCGCGTTCTGGCGAGTCGACGCGCTGGCACGCATCGGCCGCATCGACGAGGCGCGCGCGAGTTTCGAGACGCTGCTGGCGCACCGCAACCCACTGGGGCTGCTGTCGGAAGACATCGATCCGCAGACCGGTCAGCTGTGGGGCAACTTCCCGCAGACCTATTCGATGGTGGGCATCATCAACTGCGCGACGCAGCTGTCGCGGCCTTGGGACCTCGCGGTCTGATCGCCGCCCTTACTGCGCGGTTTGCGCCGCGTCAATAGGCGTCAGTAAAGTCGTCGGCGGTATCTGTTGCATCGCACAAAGCCGTGGCACGATTGGCTGCCGAGCGATCAGCGGGCGGTGATCCACCGCCTGGAGCGTTCGCGCACGGAGGTTGTGATGGATGCTGGATCGAAGCTCGCTCAAAGCCAGCGCGTGGGCGCCAAGTTGACGCGCGTGTACCAGAAGCGGGTGCAGAAGGCGCAAGAGCAGTTCCGCGAGCGCCTGGGCAAGGCGGCGCGCGAACTGGTGCCGCAGACGCCGACGGAAGCCCTGGCCAACGTCGATCCGCTGGCGGGCTACCGCTACGCTGTCGATGCCGCGCAGCGCTCGATCCTCTATTGGCACACGCTCTGGCTGCGCGGCAACAACTTTCTCGAGCACACCGCGCAGGGCTTGAAGCCGGTGCTGCACTTCGACTACGAGTTCGTCGTCGACGGCCGCGACCTCGAGCGCCCGGTGAACTACGCGCTGCTGCGCATCACGCCGCCACCCGGCGTGACGGTCGACGACAAGCGCCGGCCCTACATCATCATCGACCCGCGCGCCGGCCACGGCCCGGGCATCGGCGGCTTCAAGGACGACTCGCAGGTCGGCGTCGCGTTGCGCGCCGGGCACCCGGTGTACTTCGTCATCTTCTTCCGCGACCCCGAGCCCGGCCAGACGCTGCTCGACGTCTGCAAGGCCGAGCAGCAGTTCGTCAAGAAGGTGCGCGCGCTGCATCCGAAGAGCGCGAAACCGGCGATCGTCGGCAACTGTCAGGGCGGCTGGGCCGCGATGATGCTCGCCGCCTCCGACCCCGACGACACCGGGCCGATCGTCATCAACGGCGCGCCGATGTCGTACTGGGGCGGCGCCTGGAGCGAAGGAGAAGGCGACAACCCGATGCGTTATTCCGGCGGCATGCTGGGCGGCACCTGGCTGTCGTCGTTCGCGGCGGATCTGGGCAACGGCAAGTTTGACGGCGCCCATCTGGTGCAGAACTTCGAGAACCTGAACCCGGCCAACAGCCTGTGGGACAAGTACTACCACCTGTTCGACAAGGCCGACACCGAGCCGCCGCGGTTCCTGGAGTTCGAACGCTGGTGGGGCGGCTACTACCTGATGAACCGCGAAGAGATCGAGTGGATCACGCGCAACCTGTTCGTCGGCAACAAGCTGTGGAAGGGCGAGACCAAGGGCGTCGACGGCAAGTCGTTCGACCTGCGCGAGATCAAGTCGCCGATCGTGCTGTTCGCGTCGATGGGCGACAACATCACGCCGCCACAACAGGCGTTCAACTGGGTGGCCGACGTCTACGGCAGCACCGCGGAGATCAAGTCGCGCGGCCAGGTGATCGTCGGTCTGCTGCATCAGGACATCGGCCACCTCGGCATCTTCGTGTCGGGCAAGGTCGCGAAGAAGGAGCACGCGCAGATCGTGTCGGTGCTCAAGACGATCGAGCTGCTGCCGCCGGGCGTCTACGGCATGGCGCTCACCGAGCGCAAGGGTGCGGGCGGCGCGGTGGAGTACGAGGTCGAGTTCCGCGAGCACCAGCTCGAGGAGATCATCGCGCGGCTCAACCGCTTCGGGCGCGCCGACGAGAAG
>DASTZF010000303.1:0-5433 GCA_035764445.1 Burkholderiaceae bacterium | reverse complement strand
GTACCTCGTGCGCAGCCGGCTGCGCACGGCGGCGCGGCGGCTCACCGAGAGCGAGCAGCCGATCATCGAGGTCGCGCTCGATTCGGGTTTCGCCGATCTGTCGAACTTCGTGCGCAGCTTCCGGCGCGCGGCCGGCGTCTCGCCGCGCAGCTTCCGGCGCGCTGCGCGCGGCGACCGCAAGATTGTCCAAGAACGCCTGCGCCCGCTTACCTAACATCGCTCGCACTTGAGCTGCATTTCGGCGGCTCGACGATCGCGATGGAGGAACGAGCGATGTTCGATCACGTGGGGTTGAAGGTTTCCGATCTCGCACGCAGCGTGCGCTTCTACAAGGCGGCGCTCGGCGCGCTGGGCCACGAGTTGGGCTCGGAGGGCGACGGCTACGCCGGGCTGGGGCCGGCCGGTGCGCCGGCGCTGTGGCTGTATGCGCACAAGGGCCCGGTGGGCGCGGGTACGCACCTCGCGTTCGTCGCCCGCAACCGCGACGCGGTGGCGCGCTTCCACGCGCAGGGGCTCGCCAACGGCGGGCGCGACAACGGTGCGCCGGGACCGCGCAAGGAATACAGCGACACGTACTACGCCGCGTTCCTGCTCGACCTCGATGGCCACAATGTCGAAGCGGTCTGCTTCAACTGACGTTCAGCTGTTTCTCGCTGCTCGCGGTACGGCCGTTGCGTGATGCGGGATGAAACGTTGCACCACCTCGGTTTGATTCGCCTCGAAACAGTTCTTTGCGCCAGACGCTCGCTTGTGCGCTGCGATGCGTCGTATGGTGACGGCCATGAATCCGATCGACGTCAACGCCGCCGCTCGCGACGGCTCTGATGCGGTGCCGGGGCAGGCCAACGTACCGGTGCTGGTTGCCAAGCTGTACGACGAGGCGCCGGCGCCGCTGCGCCAGCGCCTACTGAACCATCTGCTGCGGCCGGTGGGGCCGCTGGCGCTGGTGGTGGTGGCTGCCGGCGCCTTCGCGCGGCTGCTGCCACCCGGGCGCTGGAGCAGCGCTCAGGTTCAACTCGACGATGTGTGGACCATCGGCCCCGATCAGGTGCTGGCGCTGGCGCAGTACGTCGAGCAGAAGGCGCCGGACCTGCTGTGGCGTCTGCCCGATGTCATGGCTGCCAGCCCGCTGCTGGCCAGCAGCTTGAGCGGTGCATTGCTGCTGATGGCCTTGCGTCACGCACGTCAGCGCCCGCCCGCCGCGCGCTGAGGCATCGCGCGCGGGCCGCAGGCCGCGCGCGTTCAGTGACAATCGACGGGCCGCGGCCCGTCGTTTGCCATGCACGCCCCCATGCCCCTGATCGTCACGCTGGCCACCGCCTTGGGGCTGGCGCTGGCGCTGGGCTTCATCGCCTCGCGCCTGCGGCTGCCGGCGCTGGTGGGCTACCTGCTGGCCGGCGTGTTGATCGGCCCGCACACGCCGGGCTTCGTGGCCGATGTGAGCCTGGCAGCGCAGCTGGCGGAGATCGGCGTGATGCTGCTGATGTTCGGCGTCGGGCTGCACTTCTCGGTGGCCGAGCTGCTCGCGGTGCGCCGCATCGCGGTGCCTGGCGCCGTCGTGCAGATGACGGTGGCCACCGCGCTCGGGGCCGGGCTCGCGTTGTGGTGGGGCTGGTCGCTCGCCGGTGCCGTGCTGTTCGGCGTGTCGCTGTCGGTGGCCAGCACGGTGGTGCTGTTGCGCGCGCTCGAGGCGCGCCGCTCGTTGGAGTCGCACAACGGCCGCATCGCGGTGGGCTGGCTGGTGGTCGAGGACCTCGCGATGGTGCTGGTGCTCGTGCTGCTGCCGGCGGTCGTGGGGCCGACCGGCGACGCCAACGCGGTTGCCGCGCGCGACCTGTGGCCGCTGCTGGCGCAGACGGTGCTGGCGGTGGTGGCGTTCGTCGCGCTGATGCTGCTCGGCGGCCGGCGAATGCTGCCGTGGCTGTTGTGGCAGATCAGCAAGACCGGATCGCGCGAGCTGTTCACGCTGTGCGTGATCGCGGTCGCGGTGGGCATCGCCTACGGCGCATCGGCGCTGTTCGGTGTGTCGGTGGCGCTGGGCGCGTTCTTCGCCGGCCTGGTGCTGCGCGAATCGGAGTTCGCGCACCGCGCCGCCCAGGAGTCGCTGCCGTTCCGCGATGCCTTCGCGGTGCTGTTCTTCGTCTCGGTGGGCATGCTGTTCGACCCGCTGGTGCTGGTCGAGCAGCCGCTGCAAGTGCTGACGGTCACCGCGATCGTGATGATCGGCAAATCGCTCGCCGCGGCGCTGCTGGTGCTGCTGTTCCGCTATCCACTGAACACGGCGCTGATGGTCTCGGTGAGCCTGGCACAGATCGGCGAGTTCTCGTTCATCCTGATCGCGCTGGGCGACAACCTCGGTGTGCTGCCGCCCGAGGCCAAGAGCCTGGTGGTGGCCGCGGCCCTGCTGTCGATCGCGCTCAATCCGCTGCTGTTCTCGCTGGTCGAGCCGGCGCGGCTGTGGATCCTGGCGCGCTCGAGCGTGGCGCGCAGCCTCGAGGCGCGCGAGGACCCATTGGCCGAGCTGCCGTCGTCGACCGACCGTCGCTTCCTGGCACGCCAGGTGGTGCTGGTGGGCTACGGCGCGGTCGGCCAGCGTATCGCCAACGCGCTGGCCTTGCGCGACGTGCCGTTCATCGTGGTCGACAGCAATCGCGAGCGCGTCGAGGCGCTGCGCGCGAAGGGCGTACACGCCGTGTCGGGCGATGCGAGCGATCCGACGACCTTGGTGCAGGCGCACATCGCCAATGCCGGCTTGCTGGTGGTCGCCACACCCGACAGCGCCGACGTGCGCTCGATGGTCGAGACAGCCCGCCTGCTGAATCCCGGCATCCCGGTGATCGTGCGTGCGGCCAACGCCGAGGAGGCCGAGCTGCTGCTGAAGGAAGGCGCCCGCAGCGCGATCCACTCGAAGGCAGCGCTGGCCGAGGTGATGGTGCGCGACGTGCTCGACGCGATCGAGCCGGTGCGCGAGCCGGTGCTGGAGCGACCCGTCTACTGATCGCGCGGGCGCGCAGTCCTTTGTCTCCGAGGATGCCAACCGGGCGCTCGGTGGCTTGATCGGTGCCAGTCGTGGGCGGGGTCGAGTGCCCGGTCGCGCAACCGCGTCAGCAGCCGCTTGCGACCCATAGCGGACCTACACGGCCAACAGAAGCGGACGATCAACCAAGCGCTTATCGATGGGGCTGATGGCGCTGCAGATCCAATCAGCCGAGTTGTCCGTACGCTAGCAAATCACAGGCGCAGCGGGTCGATCAATGTGCGCACACGCGCCAGCGCGAGCCCGATTTCCGACGAAGGACCAGCACCCAGTTCGGCCGCGATCGCCGCGGCGGCCGCTAGCGACTCCATCGCCGCCGCAGCGTCGCCGGTGAGATGATGGGCCTCGGCGCGGCTGGTCAGCAAAACGCCCAGCCCGAACGCGTCGGAAGCTGAGCGCAGCAAGGCCTCGCTCGCCGCCAAACTGTCGCGCGCCTCGTCTTGCTGCCCCTGGCGTGCTTGCAGCAGGCCAAGGTAGCTCAGGAACTGGCCTTCGGCCCTTGGGTCGCCGAGCGCGCGCGCGAGCGCCACCGCAGCCTCGAACTGCGCCTTTGCCTCACCGGGACGTGCTTGGCACTCGATGGCGATGCCAAGGTTGCACAGCACGCTGGCCTCGAGCCTCGCGTTGCCAAGATCCTTTGCGACGACGAGCGCGGCTCTCGACATGGCCTCCGATTCGGCCGGGCGCCCCAGCAGGATGCACAACATGCCGAGGTTGCACAGCATGATGCCTTCGAGCTGCCGATTGCCGGTGTCTCTTGCGATCGCCAGGGACTGCTCGTAGTGGACATGTGCCTCGTGTGTGCGACCGACTTCGACGTGCAACAAGCCGAGGTTGCCAAGCACGCCGCCCTGCATGTGCAGGTCGCCCCTCTCGCGAGCCAGCGCCAGTGCGCGCTCGTAGTGCGACAACGCGCACTCCATTTGACCGGCGTGGGCGTCAATATTGCCGAGGGTGTTGCTCGCGAGGCATTCCACTTCGAGATAGCCGAGCTCGCGTGCCATCTGCAACGCAGCAATTTGCTGCGCACGGGCTTCCTGCATCTTGCCCGCGCCATGGTGCAGTACCCCCAGCCGATGCGTCGTCATTGCCTCACAGTGCCGATCGCCTTCCGACCGCGAGCACGCGAGCGCCTTGTCATACAGCCCACGAGCACGTTCCGAGGCTCCGGACTTCACCAACATGTGTGCCAGCAGCGACAGCGCCTGCGCCTTCGCTCGGCTGTTCAGATCGGGTATGGCGCACACCGATTCGGCCAACTCCACGCCGGTTTTGAAGGGTCCGCCCAAGCTCAGTGCAGCGCACGCTGCCTCCAGCACGCTGGTGGCCAAGTCCCCGGTGCCCAGTGCCACGGCACGCCGGCATGCAACCATGAGGTTGTCGAGTTCGGTGCCGCGATCCGCAGCGGCGCGAAGTGGCCCAAGCGCGGCGAACCACTCGATGTGCCGGTGGCGGGCCGAAGCGAGCGCCTGCGGCCCGCTGCCGCGATAGCGCCCGACGGTCTGAAGGTGTTCGGCGGCGTAAGCCTGCACACTGACAAGCAGGTCGAACCGGTCTTCACCGCGCGAGCGCACGACGGACTTGTCGACCAGAGAATGCACGACGTCGACGACCCACGGTGAACCGTCGCAGTCCGACAGGTCGAGCACCCCTTCGGCGGCCTCGAGCGTGAAGCCGCCCTCGAACACCGACAATTGCGCCAATGCCGTCTTCTCCGGTGGCGCGAGCAGGTCCCACGACCAGTCGAACGCGGCGCGCAGTGTCGACTGGCGGTCGAGCCCGCGGCCCTTGGATGCGAGAAGTTTGAAGCGCTCGCTCATGCGCGCCAGCAGCATGCGCGGCGGCATCACGCGCGCACGCGCCGCGGCCAGCTCGATGGCCAGCGGCAGGCCATCGAGCAGGGCGACAAGCGGAGCAAGGGCTGCATCGTCTTCGGCGTTCGGTTGGAAGTCCGGCTTCGCTGCCCGGGCCCGCTGCGCGAACAGCGCCACGCCTTCTGCCGATGACAGCGGCGGCAGCGCTTGGACCACCTCGCCCGCCAAGCCCAGCACCTCGCGCGTCGTCACGACGAAGCGCGCTTGGCCGGCACGGGCGAGCCAGTGACCCAAGGTCTGCGGCGCATCCCGCGCGACCTGCTCGAAGTTGTCAAGGATCACCAGGCAGGCGCCCCGTCCGGCGATGGCGTGGCCGATCTGTATCACCGGATCGTCCCGGCCCAGGGGAACGTCGAGCCCCTGTGCCACGGCCCTTGCGATGCCATCGGCGCCGCGTGCGCTCGCCAGATCGCAGAACCAGACGCCCCCGGGGAATTCGCCGAGCCAGCTGCGGCCGTAGCGCGTCGCAAGGCGCGTCTTGCCGCTGCCGCCGATGCCGACCAGCGACACGAGGCGCGCGCC
>DASTZF010000302.1:0-5908 GCA_035764445.1 Burkholderiaceae bacterium | reverse complement strand
TTCTGGAGCTTCATCGTCGCTCTGATGCTGTTCTCGATGGGCGGCCTCTTCTCGATCTACGAGGGCTTGCACAAGCTGGCCCATCCCGAGCCGATGAGCGACGCCTGGGTGGCACTGGCGATCCTCACCTTCGCCATCGTCGCCGAATCACTGTCGCTGTGGGGCGCGCTGCGCGAGATCGACAAGGAGCGCGGCGACCGCGGCTACTGGCGGTGGTTTCGCAGTTCGCGCACCAGCGAGCTGGTGGTCATCTTCGGCGAGGACCTGGCCGCGCTCGGAGGCCTCGTGCTCGCGTTCGGATTCATCGTGCTCGCGCTCATCACCGGCAACGCGATGTGGGACGCGCTCGGGTCGGTGGCGATCGGTGCGCTGCTGGTGCTGGTGGCGGTGCTGGTGGGCAACGAGATCTCGTCACTGCTGGTGGGCCAGAGTGCCGATCCACAGGTCGAGCGCGCGATGCTCGATCACCTGAGCGCGCGGCCCGAGGTGCAGCATCTGTTCAAACTGATCACACAGCAACTCGGGCCGGACGTGATGGTCGCCGTCAAGGCGACGATCGCGCCGCAGGGCAGCGAGCGCGGTATGGTCGATGCGATCAACCGCGTCGAGCGATCGCTGCGCGAGTCGTTTCCGCAGATCCGTTGGTGCTTCTTCGAGCCCGATCGCAGCGACTGACGGGGCGGCCCGGCGCTCTCTCGTTGCGCTAGAACAGCGATCCCTGGCCGGGTTGGCTCGCCGGCCTGCGGAACTGCGACAGGTCGAGCTCGAACCGCGTGCGGTTGAAGCCAAGCCGCGCGCTGGCCTTGTCGAAGCGTTGGCGGATCAACTGCGCCCAGATGCCGGTGCCCGTCATGCGGGTGCCGAAGCGCGGGTCGTTGTCCTTGCCGCCGCGCATCTCGCGCACGCGCGCCATGATGCGCTCGGCCTTCTCCGGCACATGCTGATTCAGCCATTGCTGGAACAACGGGCTCACCTCCCACGGCAGGCGCAGCACGATGCTCGAGGCGGCGCTCGCGCCGGCTTCGCGCGCAGCTTCGAGGATGTGCTCCATCTCGTGGAGGTTGAGGAACGGGATCATCGGCGACACGCTGACGCCCACCGGTACACCGGCCGCGGCGAGTGCTTCGATCGTCTTCAGCCTGCGGTGCGGCGCCGCGGCGCGTGGCTCGAGCGTGCGCGCGAGCTGCGGATCGAGCGTGGTGATCGTGACGTAGACGGCCACCAAGCCGCGCACGGCCATCGGCGCGATCAGGTCGAGGTCGCGCTCGATGCCGGCCGACTTGGTGAACATCGAGAATGCATGGCTGCATTCACCGAGCACCTCGATGATCGAACGCGTGATCTTCAGCCGCCGCTCGACCGGTTGATAGCAATCGGTGGCCGAACCCACGTTGAGCAGCAGCGGCACGTAGTTCGGCTTCGCGAAGGCCTCGCGCAGGCGCTCGGAGGCGTTGACCTTGGCGACGATGCGTGTCTCGAAGTCGAGCCCGGGCGACAGGTTGAGATAGCTGTGCGTCGGCCGCGCGTAGCAATAGACACAGCCGTGTTCGCAACCGCGATAAGGGTTGATCGACAGGTCGAAGCCGATGTCGGGCGAGTCGTTGCCGCTCAGGATCGACTTGACCCGCTCCTCGATCACCTGCGTGCCGGGCCTGAGTTGCTCCTCATGGGCCACCTGTTCGATCGTGCCCCAGCCATCGTCGAACGCCTCGCGCCGGTCGGCGCTGAAACGGTGCTCGATCGCCCACGTCGTGCCGCGGCCCTTGACGGGGGCGAACAGCAGTGGCGCCGCAGCGACCCGCGACGTCGCCGTCGGCTTGTGACCATGGGTGGCTGACGACATACTGTAAATCTATACAGTTGTCGCCGGGTCGTCAAGCGGCAAGCCCCGCAGCTAGTAGTGTGGCTCCCCGCCCGACGCCAGGTTGTCGAACCGCGTCAGCGGCTTCAGGAAGGTCAGCTTCAGCGTGCCCACCGGCCCGTTGCGCTGCTTGCCGATGATGATCTCGGCGACGCCCGGCTCCTTGGAGTCCTTGTTGTAGTAGTCGTCGCGGTAGATGAACATGATGACGTCGGCGTCCTGCTCGATCGCGCCGGACTCGCGCAGGTCGCTCATCAGTGGTCGCTTGTCGTTGCGCGTCTCGACGCTGCGGTTGAGCTGCGACAGTGCCATCACCGGGCATTGCAGCTCCTTGGCCAGCGCCTTCAGTCCGCGCGAGATCTCGCCCAGTTCGGTGGCGCGATTCTCGTCGCTGCCGCTGCTGCCGCTCATCAGCTGCAGGTAGTCGACCACGATCAAGCCGAGCGTGCCGCCGAACTGTCGTGCCATTCGCCGCGCGCGAGCGCGCAGCTCGGCCGGGTTGAGCGCTGGCGTCTCATCGATGTAGAGGTTGACCTTGCCCAGCTGGTCCACAGCCTCGGTCAGCCGCGTCCACTCGTCGTCGCGCAAGGCGCCGGTGCGCAGGTGTTGTTGGTCGATGCGGCCCAGCGATCCAACCATCCGCACCGCCAGCTGCGACGCGCCCATCTCCATCGAGAACACCAGCACCGGCAGCTCCTCGCGCACGGTGACGTGCTCGGCGATGTTGAGCGCGAACGCGGTCTTGCCCATCGACGGCCGCGCCGCGAGCACGATCAGGTCGCCCTTCTGCAGACCCGCGGTGTAGCGGTCGAGGTCGTAGAAGCCGGTGCGCACGCCGGTCACTTCTTCGGCGCCGTTCTCGTGCAGCTCGGTCACGCGGTCGATCAGCTCGACCACCAGCTTGTCCATGCCGATGAAGCCCTGCCGGGTGCGTGCGCCCTCCTCGCCGATCTGGAAGATCCTCGTCTCGGCCTCGTCGAGGATCTGCGCCACCGGCTTGCCCTGTGGATTGAACGCCTGCGTCGCGATCTCGTCGCTGGCGCCGATCAGCTTGCGCAGCACCGCGCGCTCGCGAACGATCTCGGCGTAGCGGCGGATGTTGGCCGCGCTCGGCACGCTTTGCGCCAACGCGTTCAGGTACACCAGGCCGCCGCAGTCGGCCGCGGTGCCGATGCTCTGCAGGTGCTCGTGAACCGTCACCACGTCGGCCGGCTTGTTGGCACCGACCAGCGCCGCGATCGCCGTGTAGATCTGCCGATGCTCGTAGCGGTAGAAGTCGCTCTCGCCCAGCAGGTCGGCCGCGCGGTCCCACGCCAGGTTGTCGAGCAGCAGGCCGCCAAGCACGCTCTGCTCGGCCTCGATCGAATGCGGTGGCACGCGCAGCCGCGCGACGTCGTCGTCGGCCTGGCCTGGAGGCTGCTGGAACACCGCGGACATGGCGCCGATGATAGTTCGGCCGTGTGCCGGCTCTTGTGGACAGGCCTGTGGAAATGGATTTGAAAGCGGGTGTCAACACCGAGCGCCAACGAAAGAGGGCCGGCATCGTGCCGACCCTTTCGTGCGTAGCGCGGGCTAGCTCGTCACTCGACTTCGGCCACCACGTGCACGGTGATGTCGACCACCACGTCGGTGTGTGGTGCCACCGAGACCACGTGGTCGCCCACCGTTTTCAGCGGACCGTTGGGCAGCCGGATCTGCGACTTCTGGATCGAATGACCGAGCTTCCTCAAGCCTTCGGCGATGTCGAAGTTGGTCACCGAGCCGAACAGCCTTCCGTCGACCCCGGCCTTCTGTTCCACCGTCAGCGTGAGGCCCGCGAGCTTCTCGCCCAGCCCCTGCGCCGCCACGAGCTTGTCGGCTGCAGCCTTCTCGAGGTCCGCACGGCGGTCTTCGAACTCCTTGATCGCCGCCTCGGTGGCGCGACGCGCGCGCCTGGTAGGGATCAGGTAGTTGCGCGCGAAGCCGTCCTTGACCTTGACGACGTCGCCCAGGTTGCCCAGGTTGCCGATCTTTTCGAGCAGGATCACTTGCATACGTGCTCCTTCAGACGCGGTGCTGGTCGGAGTACGGCAGCAGCGCGAGGAAGCGCGCACGCTTGATCGCGGTGGTCAGCTGACGCTGGTAGAACGCGCGCGTGCCGGTCAGGCGCGCCGGCGTGATCTTGCCGTTCTCGCCGACGAAGTCGCGCAGCGTGTCGACGTCCTTGTAGTCGATCTCCTTGACGCCGGCGACCGTGAAGCGGCAGAAGCGCTTGCGGCGAAACAGCAGCGACTGCTGGTTGCGCTTGGGCTTGCGATCCTTGGAAAACTTGCCTTTACCTCTTGGCGGTGGCATGGGGTACCTCTCTCAATGCGATGAATTCGTCGTGTGGTCGACGCCGCTCAGCCGAGCGACGTCACGTGAAACAGCAATCCGCGTCCGTTGCGCGTGGCAGCCAGAAACCCCGCGAACGTGCCGGCATCACCGAGAGCCAGCGCCGACAGCGCCTGCGTGACCGCGCCGATCGCGATCGCCCTCACCTGCAGCGACACTTTGCGCACCTGGTTGTCCTCGCTCAGCTCCGACTGATGCTCGAGTCTGAAATCCAGCGCCGGCAGCCCGGCGGGGGTGTACCGCAGCGCGCTCCGTTCGATCAATCGGGCCGAGAGCACGAGGCGGTTCATCTCGCTTCAGCTGCCGCGACGGGCCGGGCTCAGGCGCTGGCCTCCTGCGCGGCTTTGCGCGCTTCCTCCTTCTCGACCACCTTCATCATCACCGACGGCGTGGTCTCGGCTTTGCTCTTGGCCACCGTCAGATGGCGCAGCACGGCGTCGTTGAAGCGAAAGCCCGACTCGAGCTCGGTGAGCACGTTCTGCTCGCACTCGATGTTCAGACACAGGTAGTGCGCTTTGGCGAGCTTCTGGATCATGTAAGCCAGCTGGCGCCGGCCCCAGTCCTCGACCCGATGGACCTTGCCGCCGCCGGCGGTGACCAGGGTCTTGTAGCGCTCCAGCATGGCCGGAACCTGCTCGCTCTGATCCGGGTGGATCAGGAGCACGATTTCATAGTGACGCATGACGACTCCTTGTGGGTTCCGGGATCGGAAGCCGCCCCCGTGGCGTCGGCGTGGGGTGCGGCAAGGGAAAGCTGCGGATTATAGCCGCGGCCGCCAGCTTGGCGGCCGTACGGGAAGGCGCGCGCCTAGCGGGCGGTGGCCAGCCGTTGCCAGGTGTCGACGATCGTGTCCGGGTTGAGCGACATCGACACGATGCCCTCGGCAGCCAGCCAATCGGCGAAGTCGGGGTGGTCGCTCGGGCCCTGGCCGCAGATGCCGATGTACTTGCCGGTAGCGCGGCAGGCGGCGATGGCGCGCGAGATCATCGCCTTGACCGCCGGGTCACGCTCGTCGAAGTCGCCGGTCAGCTGCTCGTGGCCGGAGTCGCGGTCGAGGCCGAGCGTCAGCTGCGTCAGGTCGTTTGAGCCGATCGACATGCCGTCGAAGTGCTGCAGGAACTGGTCGGCCAGGATGGCGTTGCTTGGCACCTCGCACATCATGATCACGCGCAGACCGTCCTTGCCGCGTACCAGCCCGCGCTCGGCCATCAGCGCGTTCACGCGCTCGGCCTGCCGCACCGTGCGCACGAACGGCACCATGATCTCGACGTTGGTCAACCCCATCTCGGCGCGTACGCGGCGCAACGCCTCGCACTCCATCGCGAAGGCGTCACCGAAGTCGCCGCTGATGTAGCGCGACGCGCCGCGAAAGCCGAGCATCGGGTTCTCTTCGTCGGGCTCGTAGCGCGAGCCGCCGATCAGCTTTTTGTACTCGTTGGATTTGAAGTCCGACAGCCGCACGATCACCGGCTTGGGCCAGAACGCGGCGGCGATCGTTGCCACCCCCTCGATCAGCTTGTCGACGTAGAACGCGCGTGGCGACGCGTGCCCGCGCGCCACCGATTCGACGGCCATCTTCAGCTCGCCATCGACGTTGGGGTAGTCGAGGATCGCCTTCGGGTGCACGCCGATGTTGGTGTTGATGATGAACTCCAGCCGCGCCAGGCCGACGCC
>DASTZF010000301.1:0-7155 GCA_035764445.1 Burkholderiaceae bacterium | reverse complement strand
TCAAAGGCAAGGCCAGCGCGCCGTTCGACGACGAGGGCGTGCGCACGCGCAAACGCCGCGTGATCGATGGCGGCGTCGTGCAGGGGTACTTTTTGTCCAGCTACTCGGCGCGCAAGCTCGGCCTGCGCACCACCGGACACGCCGGCGGTTCGCAGAACCTGCGGCTGTCGAGCCGGCTGACGCAGCCGGCCGACAACCTCGACGCGATGCTGCGCAAGCTCGATCGCGGGTTGTTCGTGACCGAGTTGATGGGGCAGGGCGTCAATCTGGTGACCGGCGACTACTCGCGCGGCGCCGCCGGCTTCTGGGTGGAGCGCGGCCGCATCGTGCACCCGGTGCACGAGGTGACGATCGCTGGCAACCTGCGCACGATGCTACGCGAGGCGGCTGCGCTCGGAGCCGACGAGTACACCAGCGGCGGCAAGACCGTCGGCTCGCTGCTGGTCCCGCGCATGACGCTTGCTGGCAGCTAGGACCGCACGCCAACAGGCGCTCAGGCTGCGCGCGCCGGGTAAATCCGGGTCGGGCGCCAAGGGCCCCCTCCTAGAATCGGGTGCAGCTTAGTTCCCGCAGTTCCAACAAGGAGATATCAATGGAACGTCGTTCCTTCGTGCAAGGAGCCGGCTTGGCCGGCGTGCTGGCGGCCGGAGCCGCGCCGGCGATCGTGCACGCGCAGGCCAACATCCGTTGGCGCATCGCATCGAGTTTTCCGAAGTCGCTCGACACGCTGTTCGGCGTGTGCGACGTGTTCGCCAAGAAGGTGAGCGAGATGTCCGGCGGCCGCTTCCAGATCTCCACCCACGCGGCGGGCGAGCTGATGCCGGCCTTCGGCGTGGTCGATGGCGTGCAGAACGGCACCGTCGAGATGGCCAACACCGCCCCGTACTACTTCTTCGGCAAGGACGAGACGTTCGCGCTGGCGTGCGCGATCCCGTTCGGTCTCAACAGCCGGCAGATGACGGCGTGGATGTACGAAGGTAACGGCCTCAAGCTGATGCGCGAGTTCTACAGGAACTACAACATCATCAGCTTCCCGATGGGCAACACCGGGGCGCAGATGGGCGGCTGGTATCGCAAGGAGATCAAGTCGCTGGCCGACTTCAAGGGCCTGAAGTTCCGCGTCGGCGGCTTCGCCGGCAAGGTGGTCGAGCGCATCGGCGGTGTGCCTCAGAACATCCCGGGCGGCGAGATCTATCAGGCGCTCGAGAAGGGCACGATCGACGCCGCCGAGTGGGTCGGACCGTACGACGACGAGAAGCTGGGCTTCTACAAGGTGGCCCAGAACTACGCGTATCCAGGCTGGTGGGAAGGCGGCCCGCAGCTCGATCTGTACGTCAACACCAAAGCCTACGATGGGCTGTCGGCGGAATACAAGACGATCATCGAGTGCGCCGCGGCGTTCGGTCACCACGATATGCAGGCCAAGTACGATGCCCGCAACGCAGCGTCGCTGAAGAAGCTAGTGGCCAGCGGCACCAAGCTGTTCCGCTTCCCGAAGGATCTGATGGACGCCGCATTCAAGGAGGCGATGGCGCTGTACAGCGAGTTGTCGGCCAAGAACGCCAACTGGAAGAAGGTGTACGAGGACTACGCGACCTTCCGGCGCGACGTCAACCTGTGGTTCCGTTTCACCGAGGCCAGCTTCGACGACTTCATGCAGTCACAGAAACTGTAGTCCGACTGTAGTCCCCGCGCCGCTGGCGCGTTATTGTCCGACCAGCCCCGCGGCCAAGTCGTCGGGGCTTTTCGTTTCTCGTGGCGTCGCAATAGCGATGGCGCGCGGTCTACGCGATCTCTCAACGCGAGGTGGCGGCGACGAACAAGCGCGTCGAGCGAGCGCCGGAACGGCAGAACGCCAGGATCGGCCGCGGCAGTTCCTTCAGCAACGCAGCGAACGCAGCGATCTCCTCCGGGGATTGATACGCACTGTCGACCGGGAGAAAGCGATATTGCAAACCTGCTGCCTTGGCCGCTGCCTCGATGCTCGCATTCGTGGGCTGGTGCGGGCCTTCCTCGAAGTCGGGCCGGTTGTTGATCACGCTGCGAAAGCCGGCGCGCGCTGCCTCGGCCATCGCCTCAGGCTGCAGTTGCGGTGCCACCGATACGTCGTCGGCGATCGGGCGAAAGGGCAAGAGGTCGTTCATGGATGAAGCTTACTTCGCGAGCGCCTTCTTGACCGCGGCAGAGACGATGCCCATGTCGGCTTTGCCTGCCAATTGCGCCTTGGCTGCTGCCATGACCTTGCCCATGTCGCTCGGCCCAGCCGCACCGGTGGCGGCCACCAGACGAGCCACCTCGGCTTCGACCTGTGCGGCATCGAGTCGCTGCGGCAGATAGGCCTCGAGCACGCGGATCTCGGCCGTTTCCTTGTCGACCAAATCGGTGCGCCCGGCCTGGGCAAACGCCGCCACCGAGTCCTTGCGCTGCTTGATCAGCTTGTCGACGATCCCGATCACCGCGGCGTCGTCGAGCACGACGCGCTCGTCGACCTCCTTCTGTTTGCAGGCAGCTAGCAGCATGCGAATGGTCGACAGGCGGTCGGCCTGCTTGGCCCGCATGGCGTCCTTCATGTCTTCGGTGACGCGATCCTTCAGGCTCATGGTCAGTCCTCAAATGCAAGAGCCCGCGCCGACAACCCGTGCGCGGGCTCGAGCGGGCCGCTGACGCGCGGCGGCAGGCTCAGTACAGCTTCTTCGGCAGCTGCATGCTGCGCACGCGCTTGAAGTGCCGCTTGACCGCGGCGGCCTTCTTGCGCTTGCGTTCGGCGGTCGGCTTCTCGTAGAACTCGCGGGCCCGCAACTCGGTCAGCAGACCGAGCTTCTCGATCGTGCGCTTGAAGCGCCGCAGGGCCACGTCGAACGGCTCGTTTTCCTTGACTCGAATGGTTGTCATGACATCCTCGACGCCGGCGGTTCGACCGCGCCTGCAAGCGACCTAGAGATCGATCGCAGCGGGGCCTGCTGCAAGAGGCCGGGGTCGCCAGTTGCGGCCAGCAGCAGGCCGCCTCGTTGGCAAAGACGCGAATTCTAGCGCGATTCCTGTTCGCTGCCGGTGGGCTCGGGCCGCGCAACAGCCATGCGGCGCCACGCCTGCAGCAGCAACTGGACCTGCTGGGTGACGGCGACGGGCAGCGCGACCCGCCCGTCCAGCGCGGCCTCGATCCAGCGCGCCGTCGTGGTCGCGTCGATGGCCGCGGGCAACTCGGGCAGCGTGGCCAGGGAGCCCGCTTCGGCGTCCGCCGACAGGTCGGCCTGAAACTGCCCATTGACCCAGATGCGCTGGCGGGGTCCGCGGCGCGGATCGGCCACCGCCTCGCCTTCGGTGCCCCGCAACAGGCCGACGTGGGCGCCCGTGCGCACGGCGTAGTCGGCCATCAGTTGGCCGAACTCGGGGTGGGTGTGACTCATCAGCCGAAGGCAAGCGGAGGCACCCACAGGCTGCATCATTTTGGCAATCGTGTGGCCGGAGTTGCGCAGGCCGACCGTGCGTCGCACGGCGAGCAGGCGTTCGAGCGCAGGTGAGAGCAGGCCGATCGGCGCAAACGCGCAGGCGCGATCGCGCCAGCCGCCTGCGATCGCTTCGGCCGAAGTTGCCGGCGGCATGCCCAGAGCCCCGAAGACCTCGGCCGTGGTCACGCGCTGGGGGTCGCTCAGCGGCCCGTGCACCAGCACGCGGGCGCCAGCGCGCGCCAGCAGCAGCGCCAGCAAGGGCACCAAGTTAGGCAGCCGGCGGGCGCCGTTGTAGCTGGCGATGGCGATCAGCGGCTGGTCGCTGGCCAGCGGCAACAGCCGCTCGTGCAGCGCCTGAACGAAGCCAACCAGCTCGTCGAGCGACTCGCCCTTCATGCGCATCGCGATCACAAAGGCGCCGACCTCCAGCTCGCTCAACCGGCCGTCGAGCAGTTGCGCCATCAGGTCATGCGCGGCCTCGACGCCCAGCGAGCGCGCGCCCCGGGCGCCGCGACCGATTTCACGCAGGTAGGCGGCAATCGTCATGGGTGGGGCGGTCTCAAGCTCCGCGTGTCCACATGTTCGCAGGGTACCTTTCCCAGGGCGCCATTCCATCACGGCGGGCGCTCGAACCTCCCCTTGCACCCCGCGCTCGGGTCCGTGACGAAGGCGATGGGGACGGATATCATGGTTCGCACCATGGCGATGGGGAGCTGTACGGAGCGTTTTGAATGAGCGCAGGCGCCGAGACCAACTTCCAAGCGCAGGAGGCACCAGCCGCCGGCCGTCCGGACGCAGCGTTGCTCAGCGCGGCCGGCAAGTTGCTGACGGCGTACGCCTGCATGCCTGGCGTGATGTACGGGATCAAGGAAGCCAGCGACGGACGCTACCTGGCCGCATCGGAGTCCTTGGCCCAGTTTTACGGGCGGGCACTGCCCGAGGTGCTCGGGCACAGCGACACCGAATTGCTCGATCCGACTCTTGGCGCTGCGATGCGCGCCGCTGACCAGACGGCATTGGCGCACGGGCGGCAGCTGAGCAGCGAGCATCGTTTCGACTGGCGCGACGCCAAGCACGACTGGGAAGTGCTGCGGCTGGTCACCGAGATGAACGGACGAAGGGTGCTGGCCTGTCTGTGGCGTGATCTGGGGCCACAGCGGGTGCGCGAGGGGCAGTTGCACGCGGCGATCGAACAGATCGAGCAGCATCAGATCGCCACCCAGCAGTTGCGGCGCGAGTACGGTGAGCAGCTGATGCGCGACAGTGCCACTGGCTTGGCAACGCGCGCGCATTTCGAGGATCAGTTGCGTCGCGAGGTCGACCTGTCCACGCGCGAGCACCGCGAATTTGCGATGGTGCTGCTCGAGCTCGATGCCGACAGCCCGCGGGTCGCCGACCTCGGCTCACGCGCACACGATCAGGTGCTCGAGGCGATGGGCCGGCTGCTGCGCGGCAACACGCGTGCGATGGATGCCTCATGCCGGCTGCAGGACCGGCGCTTTGCGGTGCTGCTGTCCGGCGTTGGGCTGGCCACTGCGCATTCGCGCATGGAAGGATTGCGCCGCCAGTGCGCCACGCAGATCGTGGTGCTCGACGGCGAGGAGCTCGGGTTCACAGTGTCGATCGGCGTGGCAAGTTTCCCGCACACAGCGCACTCGCAGGGCGAGCTGATGAGCGCGTGCGAATCGGCGCTCGCCGAAGCCCGACGCCGCGGCGGCAACACCGTCGCGCTGGCCAGCATCCGCTTCGATCCGGCCTGAGCGACTTCACGGTCAAGGCGCTGTCACGCCGCGCCACACCATGTAAGCGGCCAGCGAGTAGAGCAGGCCCGCGAAGACCAGCGACAGCCGGCTGACGTCGGAGGCATGGGCCGCGCGCGCACCCAGCGGCGCGGTCGAGATGCTGGCGATGGCGATCAGCGCCAACATCGGCAGCACCACATAGCCCAGCGCGCCGGGGACCGACGAGGCGACGCTCCAGCCGCCGACGATGTAGCCAGCAGTGCTCGCCAGCGCGATCGGCAGGCCAATCGCTGCGCTGGTAGCCACGGCGTTGTGGGTCGGCACGCCGCAGCGCGCCATGAACGGCACCGACATGAATGCGCCGCCGGCGCCCACCAGCGCCGATAGGAAACCGATTCCGACGCCGACGGCGCATTGCCCGATCGGCGACGGCAGGCTGCGCGTGGCCACGCTGGCGCGCTTGATCAGCATGCGCGTCGCGGCGTAGCCGACGAAGAGCGCGAATCCGACCGCCAGCCACGAGCCCTTGATGAGCGCGAAGGCGCCGGCGCCGGCCAGCAGCCCACCGGCGACGATGCCCGGTGCCATCGCGCGCACGATCGGCCAGCGCACGGCACCGCGGGCGTGGTGCGCGCGCAGACTCGAGATCGACGTGAACACGATGGTCGCCATCGACGTGGCGATGGCCATCTTGACCGCCAGCGCTGGATCGACGCCGCGGCGAGTCAGGAAGAACGTGACGAACGGCACCATCATCATGCCGCCGCCGACTCCGAGCAGCCCGGCCAGGAAGCCGGCCGCACCGCCGAGCGCCAGCAGCTCGGCCACCAGCAGCGGCTCGAGCCAGGAGATCAAGCGGGGCATCCGCTCAAGCCTGCAGCAACGCGAGCACCGATCGCCATTCTTCGGGCTGCACCGGCGTGATCGACAGCCGATTGCCTGGCCGCAGCACGATCATGCTGGCCAGCTCCGGACGCTCGCGCATCTCGCGCAGGCTGAGCAGCCGCGTTTTCTTGACGAGCTTGACGTCCACATGCATCCAACGCGGCGTGTCGCGCGTCGACTTCGGATCGAAGTACTTGCTCTTAGGGTCGAATTGCGTCTGGTCCGGGTACGCGGCGCTGCACACCTCGGCCAGCCCGGCCACACCCGGCTCGGCACACGACGAGTGATAGAACAGCACGCCGTCGCCGATGCGCATGCGGTCGCGCATGAAGTTGCGTGCTTGGTAGTTGCGCACGCCGGTCCACGGCAGGCGCTTGCCCGGCGCACGCGCAAGGTCGTCGATCGACTCCTCGTCGGGCTCGCTCTTCATCAGCCAATATTGGGTCATCGTGGTTGCCCGGGCTTGCGCCCGAGAGGCGCCGCGATGAGTGAAGGTGCGAGAGTGTCCGCTGCGAGCCGAAGGCCGCATTCCTGAACCCAGGGGATTCAGGTGGGCCCGGTCAGCAAGGCTTTGGGTTCATCTGACGCGAGACGATCGCACCTGCCAAGCAATGTTCCAAGCCCTAGCTCGTTGAGCATCGGTTCAAGGAAATAAGAACCTCCGCGAACGCAGCGGACCGAGCCATTCTACGCATCGGTGCGCGCAACGCAATGCACTCCGAATGCGCCGAGAACGTGATGGGTTCGACGAACGCGGTGCGTCGGGAAAGTCACAGCAGGCGACCGTCGTCGCTCAGTGCATGATCGATGCGACGCACCAGCCGCTCGAGCTCAGCGGGGTCGATCGCGTTGTCGGCCGCCGGCGGCGGGGCTGCTGCAAGCTGGTATGCAACGTTCAGCGCAGCGAGCACCGCGATGCGCTCGCGCGCCTTGACCTTGCCGGCATCGCGGATCGCACTCATCTCGCGGTCGACCATCGCCACCGCCTCCAGCAGATCGCGCTCGCCGCCGTCGGGGCAGGCGAGCACGTAGCTCTGGCCGAGGATCGTGACTTCGAGTTGGCTCACTGGGCGTGCAGG
>DASTZF010000300.1:0-2204 GCA_035764445.1 Burkholderiaceae bacterium | reverse complement strand
GGTGTTTTGGCGGACGCTGGATCCACCAACACGTTTGCCGGTTGCACTCGTTCGCCGCAATCGGCCATGAGCAGACGGTCACGGCAAGTACAGGTAAGCGGACACCGGCAACTCTGCTCAGTTCAATATTGAACGGTGGCGCGCTCTATGTGGAGCGGAACTAGGTCTGGCGTGCGAAGCCTTGCGGTGCTTCAATCCTTGGGCCTGGAAAAGGGGGCTCGCATGGAGCGCCGCACGGTCCTGAGGGCTGCAGCCGCGGTCGCGGCACCGTGGCTCGTGCGTGCGCGGGCGCGGACGCGGATGAGGCGCGTCGGGTGGCTGATTCCTTGGGTAGATCCGGGTGGGCCGTCGCCGCAGGTTAAAGCTGTCTGGGAGCGGCTCGGGTGGACACCCGAGACGCTTCAACAGAAGGCTCGGTTCGCGGCCCATCACATGGAGCGCATGCCTGACCTGGTCGATGACTTGCTACGCCTGGAGAACGTCGAACTGCTGCTGGCTTTCGGCGAGCACGCAGCGGCTGCCGCCGCCAGGGCGACGCGCACGGTCCCGATCGTGTTCTTCAACGCCTATCTGCCGGTCGAGTGCGGGTTGGTCGACTCGTACGCCAAGCCTGGGCGCAACTGCACGGGCACTTCTTGGAACACCGGACCCGAGGTGATGGCTAAGCGGCTGGAGTACCTGCGGGCCGTCGCACCGTCGGCAACGCGGCTTGTGAATCTGGGCGCGGACACGAGGAACTTCACGCTGTCGGGCGAGCCGCTGCCGGAGCACGCGTTGTCGGCGGCCTTTGCCGCTGTAAGGGCGCTGGGCTTCGACCTAGTACGCCTTGTGGTCAGACGCATCGAGGACGTGGGGCCGGTACTGGCCGAGGCCATTGCCGCGCGGGCGCAGGTGGTGAGCATCGGCGGCGAGCAGTTCAACGGCGCTGTGCCTCTGGTCGTCGACACGGCACTGCGCCAGCGCTGGATCACTGCGACGAACCACCGATCGCTGTTCGATGCCGGCCTGCTGCTCTACCACGGCCCGTCGGATGCAGACTTCAAGTACACCTTCGAGCGCGGGCTGCAGATGGCTGACCGCATCCTGCGCGGCGCCCGCCCGGCCGACATCCCGGTGGAGCTGCCGAGCCGCCAGGAGTTCGCGCTCAACCTTAGGGCAGCTCGCGCGCTCGGCCTCACGCTGCCGCAGTCGCTGCTGCTACGCGCCGATCGGGTGATCGAGTAAATCCGCGAAGCCAGCTCGCGGCGCTTCTGTGGGTTCATCGCTTCTCCTAGCTCTCTGGTTCGGCCTTAGCCAGCCGAGGGTGTTGGGGCCAATCCCAGCTAAACCAAAGATCGGACAGCCAGGCGGCGATGTCATGAGCGAGGAGTCCGATTGCGGCGGCGATCGCAATCACGCACCCAACGATCAAGACCACCCACTTCCGTCTGTTGTCGCGCTTCATAGAAGCAATCGTATGGGGGCGCTGGCCTGAGGCGATCGAGGCGCACCCTTCGTCACCACCCTTAACCAAAGAAGCCAGTGCAATGCGCCGGATTCCGCAGACGCGCGCCTACGAACGTTGATAGATTTTCCACGCCTGCGCCGCCCGGCTTGCCCATGCCGCTCCTCTCCCCTGAAAGCGCGCAGGCAACTTACTGGGTTTCAACCGCAACCAACCGCAAGTAGCTTTGTTATCTCCCAGCAATGGGGAGACGCTGCAATCGGTTCGTATGAGCTCCAACCGCGAGCCGCTCACCACCACGATCACCGGCAATGCGGCGGTGCCACACGGTCGTGGTCACCTCAAAGCGGGGAAGCGACCGACAGGGAAGTTCGAGCCAGGATCCCTACGCACGATGGTGTCGTTGATCGTGGCTACCTGGGCCGTCATCGCGTTCGCAATCCTAGTGGTCTAGCGCGAGGGACCGTATTGACTCGTTGGGGTGCGCACGAACGCCTCAATCATCTCGGCAGCCGTTTCGGGCACCTGCAGCAACTTCAGCGTGTCGAGCCTCCTCACCGGGGGGTCTTCGTACTTCTTCCGTACGCGAAGCGCTTACGGCACCCGAAGGTGCCGTAAGTGCTTGATTTACCTGGTAGGCGCGAGTGGACTCGAACCACCGACCCCCACCATGTCAAGGTGGTGCTCTAACCAGCTGAGCTACGCGCCTGCGAGGGCGGCATTCTAGCAGTGCGCCGAGAAGATTCAGCGGCGGCGCGCG
>DASTZF010000299.1:0-6699 GCA_035764445.1 Burkholderiaceae bacterium | reverse complement strand
GTTCGAGCGCGCGCACGTAGCCGGCGTCGTCCTTCAGTTGCACATAGCTGCTGGCCAGCAGGCGCAGCGTCGGCTCCGGGGTCGGACGTGAGCTGGCTTCGTCGGCGGCCACGCGCGCCTCGAGCTCTTCGGCGGCGGCCTTGTACTCGTTGGCGAGGTACAACGCCTGCGGCAGCAGGTCGCGCACCGCGGCGTCGCTGCCGCCTTCGGCCGCGTAGCGGCGCAGCCAAGAGACCGCCCGCAGGTAGTCCTTCTCCTGATAAGTCAGCTTGGCGAGCAACTCGATCATCTGCACCTGATCGGCGCCGCTGAACTGATTGCTGCCGACCACCACCTCGAGCGAGCGGATCGCCTGCGGCCAATCGCGCGCGCTCAATGACACGCCGGCGCGACCGCGCTCGATCACCGCCTGCTCGAACATCGACAGGTTGGGCACTGCCGCGGCTTCGCGCAGCTTGCCCTCGGCCACGTCCTTCTGGCCGCCGCGTGCAGCGTCCTGAGCCGCGTTGACCGGGTTCGCGACCTCGGGACGCAAGGTCTTGGACGCGGCATCGGCCGGCGGCGTCTGCTGTGCCCCCGCGAGACCGGCAGCGAGCGCGAGGCCGGCGATGGCCAGGACAGTGCGAACGACAGAAGCAGCGGAGACGGTGGTCATGCTCGATCCGGGACGAAAGCTTCGATGCGGGGCGTGATTGTCACTCCGCGTCGGCGACCCACTACCATGCCACCATGGATAACCGCCCCATCGAAATCGAAACCGGCAGCAAGCCGCAGGCCAGCGTGATCGTGCTCCACGGGCTGGGGGCCAGCGGCGACGACTTCGTGCCGGTGTGCGAACAGCTCGACTTGGGCCCGGTGGGTCCGGTGCGCCATGTGCTGCCGCACGCGCCGCTGCGCCCGGTGACGATCAACAACGGCTTCGTGATGCCCGCGTGGTACGACATCCTCGCGCTCGGGGGCCCGAGCACCGAGGACGAAGCTGGGTTGCGGGCATCGCAGGTGCTGGTCGAGGACCTGATCGTGCGCGAAGTGGCGCGCGGCGTCAGCCCGTCGCGCATCGTGCTGGCCGGCTTCTCGCAGGGTTGCGCGATGGCGCTGCTCACCGGCCTGCGTCACGCCGAGCGGCTGGCCGGCATCGTCGGCCTGTCGGGTTACCTGCCGTTGGCCGCCAAGACGGCCAGCGAGCGCAGCGCCGCCAACCAGGGCACGCCGATCTTCCTGGCCCATGGCCGCTTCGATCCGATGATCGATCTGTCGCGCGCGGTGGCCACGCGCGACGCGCTGCGGGCGCTGGGCTATGCGGTGCAGTGGCACGAGTACCCGATGGAGCACTCGGTGTGCATGCCCGAGATCGCCGACCTGCAGCAGTTCCTGCTGCAGGTGCTCGCGCGCTGACCGGGCTCGTCAGCGGTAGTCGATTTCGCGCGTGCGCTCGGTGCGCACGCGTCGACCGTCCGCATGGGTGGCCTGCACCACCTGACGCACCCAGTTGCCGCGCTCGTCGGCCTCGATCTCCGCATCGATGTCGGGGCTGTCCGGGCAGCGCGTCTCGCCGTCGCCTTGCCGGCTGCGCGCGGTCTGCAGCAGGCCACTCGCGTGATAGCGCCATTCGGTGACGCAGCGCACCCGATCATCGACCAGTTGCCGCCGCTGCACGGGCCGCCCGGCGTCGTCGAAGTCGGTCTGCGTCTCCGACAGCGTGCCGTCGCGCTTCTCGCGCCGGCTCAACGGCTGCTCAGGCTCGCCGGCACCGGTCAACTCTTCGGGACGTCGTACGCGAAAGGTGATCTCGCGCGTGAACTTGCGCAGGCGGCCGCCGCTGATGATCGCTGCGCTGTCGTCGTAGACGGCGCTCAGCGCGCCGGGGTAGCGGATCTGCGTGACGAGCAGCGCCTGCGCGTCACGTGCGCTGATCTTCACCGGCCGGCCGAGCGGATCGAAGGTGACGGTGCGCGTGGGGCTGCCCTTGATGTCGGTGTCGATCGACTTCAATGCGCCGTTGGAATGGTAGCTGCGGCGCTCGCGCACGCGCCCGGCCTGGCCACGCTCCACGACCCGCTCGCGTTCGCGTCCCGCGGCATCGTACTGAAACGTCGCACGCTCGCTGACCTCGCCGCGCCGTTCGATCAGCCACACCAGACGGCCCGCGGAATCGGACTGCCGTTGCAGCACGGGCTCGGCGCCCTCCTCGTCGATGCGCTGCAACTCGCCCTGCGTACCCCATTGGTAGCGCAGCTGGCGGCGCTCGTCGCGCTCGCCGCGGCGCGAGCGCTCGCTGCCGAACGTGGCCACCCGCCCATCGTCGCGGAATTCGAAGCGTCGCGACAGCGCGGAGGCGGGCACCGTCTCCGCGCCGGCGTCGAACACCTGCTCGCTCCAGCGCACGCTGCGCACCTCGCCCGCCTTGAGGCCGGCGAGCGCGCTGCGCCATTGGGCATCGGTCCACGGGTCGAGCGGCGGATCCTTGGCTGACGCGGCCGCGGCGCAGAACAGCACCAGCGCGCACGCCCACGCGCGGCGGCGGCTGACGGGACGAGACTGGTGCATGCGACCAAACTAGCATGCGGCCGGCGGGCAGACCGTGCACAAGTGTGAGCAGGCGGGTCGCGTGTGGGCGCGATGCGAACTGCTTCTCGCGCCGCCGCGCCGCCGCGGTTCGCCGCGCGCACCCACGCCGCTGAGCGCCGTCGACAGTCGATGGCCGCTGTGGGAGCATCGGCGACGTGCGAGGCGACGAGCGAGCCACCACGATGAACCGGCGCAGCGGGGCCGCCATGGCCGTTTGGTTCGCCGCGTTTGCGCTGGCGCTGCTCGCGCAGCGTGCGCCGGCGCAGGACGATCACGCACATGTCCGACTCGGTGGTGCCGTCTTCGTGGCCGGCGGCATGCTGAGCGTGCGCGAGCCGGTGGCGGGCGACTTGTTCGCCGCCGGTGGCCATGTCGAGGTCGACGGGGCGATCGGCGGCGATGCGATGGCCGCCGGCGGCAGATTGCGCGTAGCCGGCGACGTCGGCCAAGCGCTGCGGGCGGCCGGCGGCGAAGTGATCGTGCAAGGGCGCGTCGGGCACAGTGCGCGGGTGGCCGGTGGCCACATCGAGTTCGGGCCCAAGTCAGAAGTGCTTGGCGATCTCTCGGTCGGCGCCGGACAAATCCGGCTGCTCGGCTCGGTGCATGGCGACGTGCAGGCGGCCGGCGGCCGTCTGCGCATCGACGGACCGGTGGGGGGCGACGTGCTGGCTACCACCGGTCAGGTGGAGCTCGGCCCCAACGCCCGGATCGCCGGCAAGCTGCGCTACCGCGGCGGGCCTGGCATCCAGCGCGACCCGGCGGCACAAGTGGCGGGCGGTGTCGAGACCTGGGGCTTCGAGTGGGGACACGACAACCAGCCTGTGCCTCGGCACGCTCACCGCGGCGCGACCGCCGGTTGGATCTGGACCGCAGGCCTGGTGGTGCTGGCGGCGGTGCTGCTGGCCGCGCTGCCCGGATTCCAGGCACGGGTGGGGCAGACCTTGCAGCAGCGCCCCGGCCTGAGCGTGCTACTCGGATTCGTCTGGTTGGTCTGCGCACCGGTGGCATTGGTGCTGTTGGTGCTCACTGTGATCGGCGTCCCGCTCGCCTTGCTCGGCGTCGCGCTGTACCTCGCGCTGCTGCCGGTGGCCTATGTGAGCGCTGCCATCGCGCTGGGCGATTGGGGGTTGCGGGCCTTGCATGCCGCCGCCGCGGCACACTGGGCCTGGCGCGCGGCGGCCGCAGCGCTGGTGTTGGCGCTGCTGTGGCAGGCCATGCGTGTGCCGTGGCTCGGTGTTGTGCTCGGGGCGTTGGCCGTCCTGGGCGGCCTCGGTGCACTCGCCCTGCAGCTGCGCCGACGGCCGGCCGCCGGCTGAGGCGCCGGCTCTTTTCAAGCCGCACGGCTCGGGGTATGTTGCGGTTCCCCATTGCCGCCCCTGTCGCTAGGAGAGACGCATGAGCCATCTGCCCGGTAAGTTCGTGTGGTTCGAACACTTGTCGGCCGACATCCCGAAGGCACGCAAGTTCTACGACGCGCTGTTCGGCTGGCACACCGAGTCGATGCCGATGGACGGCCAGCGCTACTCGATGATCCTCAACGGCGACGGCACCACCAGCGAAGGCATCGGCGGCTACCGCAGCGTCGACGCGACGGCGCGGCCCGCGTGGCTCAGCTACATCTCGGTCAGCGACGTCGACTCCAGTTACGCCGCGGCGCTGGCCGCCGGCGCCACCGGCGTCGCAGCGCCCGCCGACCACGGCACGGTCGGTCGCGGCGCGACGATCACCGATCCCACCGGGGCGGCGGTCTGCCTGTGGACCAGCAAGAACGGCGATCGGCCCGACCCCGCCAAGACACCGATCGGCGCCTGGTGCTGGAACGAGCTGTGGACCACCGACGACGGGCGTGCACTGGGGTTCTACGAGAAGGTGTTCGGCTACAGCCACGACAGCATGGACATGGGGCCCGAGGGCACCTACTACATGCTGAAGACCGGCGAGATCTCGCGCGGGGGTTTGATGCACTCGGTGCGCCCCGACGCGCCGTCGATGTGGCTGCCTTACGTGGCGGTGGCCGACTGCGATGCCACCGCGAGCCGCGCCAAGGCGCTCGGCGGCAAGGTGCTGATGGCGCCGAGCGACATTCCCAACATCGGCCGCTACGCGATCGCCGAGGACACACTGGGCGCCGCGATCGCCTTCATCAGGCTCGCGGGCTGACGCCGCGCGGCATCGCGACAGCGCGCTGCGCGGTTTCGCTCAGCGCGGGCTTTGCAGCGCTCCTGCCTTGCGGGCGCCCGCGCTCAGCGGCCGCAACACGAGGGGCTGCGGCGCGTCGTTGACGTAGGTCGCGTCGAGCACGCCCGGCAGCGCAGCCTGCGCCTGCAACGCGGCGTCGGGCCAGAAGTTGGGCGCCCCGACGTTGTCGGCTCCCACTAAGCTGCTCGCGGCGGCAGTGACATTGTTCTGCTGAGTCACCACGCCGGCGGCCACACCGCCATTGATCAGCCGCGGGCCGCCGATGCCCGCCAGCAGGTTGGCCGTCAGCTTCAGGCTCTGCAGCCCTCCGGGCGCGGCGATGTAGCTGCCACCCGGGTATGTCATCACGACGGTGTTGTGAACCATCTCGAGGGTGTTGGTGGTCCACTTCAGGCCTTCCTGGCCGTAGGCGATGGCGATGCTGTTGTCGGCGTTCGGTCCCTTGTGGAACAGGTTGCCCCTCAGGTAGACGACGCCTCCGTTCGGTACATCGATCAGATAGCTCGACGTGCCGGTCGGCCCGTCCATGAAGTAGCTGTTTTCGACGCGGGTCTCCTGCGCCCGGCTCTTGAAGTTGTGACCGATCTTCGCCTCGTGAAAGAAGCTCGAGGTCACCACCAACCGCTTGGCGCTACCGATGTAGAGGTTGTGCGACTGGCCGTCGCCGAAGCCGTTGCGCGCGAACTCCGAGCGGTCGATCGTGATCACGCCGCCCTCGCCGCCGAGCATGCCTTCGTCGCTGTCGAAGAAGCCGCTGTCGCGCACGGTCAGGTCGCCACCCTCGGCGCGAATGCCCGCGCCGTTCTGGTCCGGCACCGTGACGTTTCGAAACTCGATGCTCTCGACGACGGCCCGCGCACCGGCGATCACCCAGATGGCCTTGCCCTGCGCGCTCTTGCCGTCGGCGAACAGCCGCGCCCGGCCACCGACGCCGCACAGCTTCAGGTCGTTGGCGCGCCAGGTGGCGACGTCGCCGCGGTAGTCGCCCGCGGCGATCCGGATCACGTCGCCGTCTTGCGCGACCGCTGCTGCGGCACTGGGCACGGGGTAGGTCAATCCGGGCCCGACCTGCAGCACGCGCCCGGCCGCATCAGCGCACGCGCTGCCCGTCGCAACCGGTGCAGGAGCCGGCGCGGGTGACGGGGAAGTGCCCGGCGCTGGGATCGGCGCCGGGCCGGCGGCCGGGTCAGTGGTCGCAGCGCCTTCGGCACCCCCGCACCCACTGCCCAGCAAGGCGCTCGCGCCGGCGAACAGCCACGCCATCCGCCACCTGTTGCCGCCGCGCGGCACGCGCAACGCCACCTTCGAAGTCGAGCAGCCATTCATCGTGTGGTGACGTTAGGGCACGAACTGCACCTTGCCGTTAGCAATTGTTGCCGCGAGCGATGCGCCGCGCCCGGCGCCGCGTTCGCCATTGTGGTTTGTCCTTTGTCGACAAGCGAATCGGGCCGACCTACAACGCTCTTGTCGCTGCACGCGATGGATATGTCAGCCCATTCCGGTGATGCCTGGATGTTGAAGCGACTGTGGCGGCACGCGGCACCGTCGCTGCATGACCGTTTGTCGCGAGCAACGCGCCGCATGGATCAAGTAGCCGCAAGGAGAACCCGATGGACGATGTGCTGCTCGAAAGCAACGAAGGCGCGCTGCGCATCCTGGCGCTGAACCGGCCCGAGCGCCGCAACGCGCTCAACGCCACGCTGTGCGAACGGTTGCTGCAGGCCCTGCGAGCTGCCGGCGACAGCCCGGCGGTCGGTGCGGTGCTGCTGCGCGGCGAGGGGCCCGCGTTCTGCGTCGGCGGCGACGTCAAGGACATGGCCGAAGGCAAGGGCCGCGAGCTGAGCACCGAGCAGCGCGTGCGGTCGCTGCGACGGCGCATGGAGGCGTCGCGCCTGCTGCACGTGCTGCCCAAGCCAACGATCGCCGCGGTGC
>DASTZF010000298.1:0-7928 GCA_035764445.1 Burkholderiaceae bacterium | reverse complement strand
ACTCGCCACGGGCGCACTCGCGCTCGCCATGCTCGGGCCGCAAGCGGCGGTGGCCGGCGGCGGCGCGCCCGAGGTCCATGCGGCGAGCGGCGCCCAAGAAGACGCGCCCACCGACCGGTTGATCGTGAAGTACCACAAAGGCTTGGCGGGCGCGGACGCCGCAGCGACGGCAGCCGAACGGGCGCAACTGCACCGCGCCGCGCAGGAAGCCGCCATGGCGCATGGCGTGCAGATGCGGCTGCTGCGCGTCGGGGCTTTCGACACGCATGTGATGAAGCTCGACCGGCGCCTCGCGCATGCCGAGGCGCTGCAGCTCGCGCGCGACATCGCCGCCCGCGACCCCAACGTCGAATACGCCGAGCCCGACCGCATCCTGCAGGCTCAGTTCACGCCCAACGACACGCAGTTCGGCCAGCAGTGGCACTACTTCGAGCCCGCCGGCGGCCTTAACCTGCCGCACGCATGGGACAAGTCGACCGGCAGCGGCGTCGTCGTCGCGGTGATCGACACCGGCTACCGCCCGCACGTCGACCTGGCGCCCAACATCCTGCCGGGCCTCGACATGATTACCAACACATTCGTGTCCAACGACGGCAGTGGCCGCGATGCCGACGCCCGGGACCCGGGTGACGCGGTCCGCGCCGGGGAGTGCGGCGGCGGGCAGCCCAGCCAGGACCTGCCAAGCAGCTGGCACGGCACGCACGTCGCCGGCACCATCGCCGCGGTCTCGAACAACGGCAGCGGCGTGGCGGGCGTGGCCTTCAACGCCAAGGTGCTGCCGGTGCGCGTGCTGGGCAAGTGCGGCGGCTTCACCTCGGACATTGCCGACGGCATCGTGTGGGCATCGGGCGGCCCGGTGCCCGGACTCCCGGCCAACCCGAACCCTGCGCGCGTGATCAATTTGTCGCTGGGCGGCAGCGGCGCCTGCGACATCACGTCGCAGACCGCGATCAACTCGGCGCGCAGCCGCAGCACGGTGGTGGTGGTGGCGGCGGGTAATTCGAACGCCAACGCGGCCAACTTCTCGCCGGCCAGCTGCGCGGGCGTGATCACGGTGGCAGCCATCAATCGCAGCGGCGGCAAGGCGTTCTACTCGAACTTCGGCGCGAACGTGGCCGTGGCGGCGCCGGGGGGCGACATGCGGGCGAGCATAGCCAACGGTATCCTGTCCACGCTCAACAACGGTACGACGTCGCCCGGCGCGGACGCCTTGGCGTTTTACCAGGGCACGTCGATGGCCACGCCTCACGTCGCCGGCGTGGTGGCGCTCATGCTGGCCAAGACCCCGGCACTCACGCCCGACGACGTGAAGGCGCGCCTGCAGTCGTCGGCGCGCGTCTTCCCGGCCGCCTGCTCGCAGTGCGGTGCCGGCATCGTCGACGCGAGCGCGGCGGTCGATGCCGCCGTTGGCTCGGCGCCGCCGCCGCCCAATCGCATCACCGTGCGCGCGCATGCGACGCTGGCGGCCAACGTGGGCCCGCTGATGCAGGTGCTCGTGGCCGGCGCGACCGTCGGAACGGTGGAGGTGCGCTCCGCTACACCCGCCGACCACGTGTTTGCCTTGCCGGCCGCCGTGAGCCCCGGCGCGCGCGTGGACGTGGTGTTCACCAACGATGGCGCCAGTGGCACCGAAGACCGCAACCTGTTCGTCGACTCGCTGACGGTCAACGGTGCGACGCTGCTGCCCACCGACCCCGGTGTCACCGTGGACCTCGGCAGCGGGGCGGCAGCTTTCGACGGCATCAACGTGATCCCCGGGCGCAGCGGCATCCTGTGGAATGCAGCGCTGCGCTTCTTCGCGCCGGACAACAACGCGCCGAAGGTGACCGTGCGCGCACGCGCGTCGCTGGCCGCTAACGTGGGTCCGCTGATGACTCTGTTCGTGGGCGGCACGGCCGTGAGTTCGGTGGAGGTGCGCTCCACCACGTTCATCGACCATGTCTTCAGGTTGAGCGCTCCCGTTGCATCGAATACACGGGTCGACGTGGTGTTCTCCAACGACGGCAGCAACGGCACCGAAGACCGCAACCTGTTCGTCGAATCGTTGACCGTCAACGGCGCCACGCTGCTGCCCACCGACCCCGGGGTCACCGTGGACGTCGGCAGCGGGGCGGCAGCTTTCGACGGCGTCAACGTGATCCCCGGGCGCAGCGGCATCCTCTGGAACGCAGCACTTCGGTTCATCGCGCCGTAGTGGCGCCGTCGTGCGCCTGCTGCCTCGCGCCGGTTTGCCCAGCGCGTGTCCGTCCCTACTCCCGCTTTCCGTTCCTGACCGCAGGAGGCAATCATGTCCCTCAATCCCGCGCGCAACCGTTGCGCACGCGCACGCATGTGCGCCGCCCTCGTGTCCTGCATCGGGTTGGCCGTCGGGTGCGGCGGAGGATCCCCGGCTGACGCGCCACCGGACAGGCCCGCCTCGGCGGCCTACCTGGATCGCCTGCGCCCGCTCGCACCCGCACCCGTCGCGTACGTGGAGCACGTGGCCGTCGCGCTCGCCGACGGCGGCGCGTTTGTCATGGGCGGCAACACGTCGCAATTCATCAACACGCCCGACGTCAGCACTAGCCTGCGCTACGACTCGGTGACCGAGACGTTCGCGCCCGGCCCCGACCTCGTGTTCTCGGCGGAAGCGGGCTTCACTTTGCCGGTCGAGCTGCCCGACGGCGCATTCATGCTGGTCGGCGGCGGCATCAACAGCGGAACGCAGCTCGGTGGTACCGTCGACGGCATCCGCGCGACCCAGGCCTTCGATCCGGCCACCGGCCGCTTCCGCCGCGTCGGCGACCTCGCCGCACGCCACCACATGGGTGGCACCGCCACCGCCCTGCGTGACGGTGGCGTGCTGGTGGCTGGCGGTGACCTGCCCGCCAGCGCGACGGCCGAGCGCTACGACCCGGCCACGGGCCGGTGGACCGTGCAGGGCGCGATGACCGTCGCGCGCCGCGGGCACACCGCGACGCAGCTGCTCGACGGCCGCGTGCTGATCACCGGCGGCGAGGTCTGCTGCAACACGTCCGCCGACGCGAGCCTTCGCACCGCCGAGATCTACGATCCCGCGACCGGCACTTTCCAGGCGACCGGATCGATGGCGCTCCACCGGTCGTTCCACGCCGCGACGCTCCTGGCTGACGGCAGGGTGCTTGTATCCGGCGGCTTCCAAGCCGAGAACAACGGCGCGGTGGCCGACGCCGAGATCTTCGATCCGGCGAGCGGCCAGTTCACCCTGACCGGTCGCATGCCGACGGCACGCCTAGAGCATGCCGCGGTGCGCCTCGTCGACGGACGCGTGCTGGTCGTGAGCGGCCAGCACGCCATCGAGACTCGCCTCGTGGCCTCCGCCACGACGACGATCTACGAGCCCTCGACCGGACAGTGGCACGACGGGCCGACGCTCGATGTCGCGCGCGCCGCGTCGACCGCGACGCTGCTGCGCAGCGGCAAGGTGCTGGTGTTCGGCGGCGCCGACGCGGGGGGCTTTCCGCTCCCCGCGGCCACGCTCTATGAATAAGGCGCCTGACGCGTCGGCAGGTTGAAACTCTAGAACTCGTCCTCGCCGCATCGGCGAGCACGCGCGCACGGGTCAGTCGGTCTGCCTAACGTTTGTTTGAGCTCACCCGAGTGTGGAAGCAGGCGAAGCCTGCTGTAGCACTTCGAGTGCAGCGAAGGGTTAGGCCGCGACAGCATCGAAGACAAAAAGGGGGGCCTCACCTTCGACGCGCGCGCGGTGTTTGAGGCCTGGCCGAACCTCGAAGAATTGCCCAGCGGAGAGACTGATGCTGCCCTCCTCTGTGTCGATGTGAATCACCCCAGTCACAACGAAGAAGCACTCAGGACTGTGCTCGTGCACGTGATACGGGCGCGGTGTCACGCATGACCCTATAGCGAAGGTTTGGGCCGCCGATCGACGCGAGAACCATGCTGAACCAAGGGCCAGTTGTGGCGATGGCCGTCACGTCCGGCAAGCCCGTCGGCACCGATGGCGGCCCGTACCCCGCCTACGACCCAGCATCGAATGGCTCGGCTGATCAAAAGTCGGGCAACCTCGGCGACGGCATCAAGCGCCTGCGCGACGGCGCGATGTCATCGCGCTGACACATGCGAGTGCCCACCATGGCGAATGAACATTGCATTGATCGCCGACACCCATCTGTCGGAGCGAGCACCCGAATGCGTCGCCAACTGGCGTGCCGCAGCGCGCGCCATCGAGGCCGCGGACCCGGACCTGACCATTCACCTCGGCGACATCACCCTCGATGGAGAGCACCAGCCCGACGACATGCGGTTCGCGGCCCAGTTCGTTCGCGCGTGGCCGACACCGATGTACTGCGTGCTCGGCAACCACGACATGGGAAACGGCAGCGGCGAGGAGACCCTCGCCGTTCAAGCCCTCGGACGTTGCATCTCGGCCTTCGGACCCAGCCGTTGGTAGCTGACCGCATCCGATTGGACGCTGGTGGGCATCAACGCGCAGCTGCTTGGAACAGGTACTGCAGAGGAGGCCGAGCAACGCGAATGGGTGCACAGCTTCGCTGAACGGCTGACCAATGACGATCGGGTCGCCCTGTTCCTGCATCGACCCGTTCGTCGCCACGTTCGCGACGACGGCATCGCGAACGGGCGCTATGTGAGTGCCGCACCGGCCCGTTGGTTGCTCGCTGGGCCACTGAAGAAGGCCCTGCGCCTGGTGGTCAGCGGGCACACGCACCAGGCGCACGACTTCGTTGCCAATGGCGTGCGGCACCTGTGGGTTCCATCGACGAGCTTTGTGATCTCGGACGCGCTGCAGTCGCGTGTGGGCGAAAAAGTTGTCGGCCTGGGATGGCTGGGCCTGCGAGCCGACGAGATCGCGTACGCACAGGTGATCCCGCTCGGTTCGAGGAGGCACGAGCTCACCAAGCTGAACTTCTATCGGGAGTCTCACCCGTGAGCGTCGATCCGATCGAGCGACTTCGGGCCTGCGCCCACGACACGGCTCCGGGGCGCAGCACTGCCTATTGAGAATAGGGGATGACGACCGCTTCTGTCCGGGGAGTCGAGTGTCGGCTCCTGGCCGATTGCCGTCAGCGGGGCCATGTCAGGGGCCAGCAGTGTCGGCTCAGTCTGGCCTGCGCAGCGCCAGGTCTGGTCGATCGCCAGATTCACTGGTGATCAGGGCTCACCGGCAGCTTCCGACTCAAATCGGTCCGTCGCGACGTCAAAATCACGGCCGCAACGCAGTCAGTCGAGCTTCATGGGTTAGACCGGACTCCAATCGCCAGTGGTCTTGGCGTCGGGGCTACAACTGCAGCGTGCTAGGCAGCACCTTGTTGACGACCGACGAACGCGGCTAAAAGGCCCGTCGCAGCAGTACCACGGCAAAGACGATGAAGGCAGCCCACGCCACCGAAAAGATCAGGGTCCGCGCCTTGAATTGACCGAAGCCGCTGATGTGGACCGCGGCATGTGCGACGCGCGCGTAGAAGTAGACAGCGGCACAGGTCTCGGTGGTCGCATTGGAGACCCCGGTCACATGGGCGATCAGCACGACCGCCGCAAACGGCGCGAAGTTCTCCACCGCGTTCAGATGCGCACGGTTCGCACGATTGACCCAGTCGGGTAGCGCTGTGGTCGGCGCGGTCTTGTAGGTGGCCGGCGTCAGCGGCCCGCGCGAGGACACATAGCCCACCACCACCGGAATCCAAAGCAAGCCGGTCAACGTGGCAGTCAGCAGCAGATACAACAGTTCGGTCTTCATCGATTGCTCCGGTGATGGCCCTGCACCTCACAGCGCCGTTGCAATGACGATTGAGCCATGCCAAAGGATTCGTGCGCCAGATTGTTGACTGCCGCCAATGGCGCTAGGTCGCCGAGAGTGACAGTCGGACAAGCGCCCGACTCGAGTCTCATCGGCGCGCCACGAGTGATGGTGCCAACAGTAAAGACCGCATCCGACCTGACCGGTGCCTCGGCTGAAGATCTCGGCAAATCAGGAGCGGATCTGGGCGTATTCAATACACGATTGGAGAGCTACAAGGCTTCTGGAGAAACGCCAGTTGAAAAGGATGCCCCGGGCATGTCGTGGCGGGAGCTGGGCATTGCCATTCTCCTTGCGCCAATTGCAGCAATCGGCACAATTGTTGTCGTGTACGAAGAGTGGAAGAACAGGACGTTCGTAGCAGCTCACACCGAGTATCGAAAGGACTTCGTCGGAAAGGCGGCAATGATCGCGATCACGAACATTGTCGCCGCTGGAGGCGTCGCCTACTTCGCACCTAAGGGCGCTGGTGTTCCTTGGCTTGCCGGCACTGCGGTTCCCTTGGTGGCGGCTCTCTTATGCGTTGGAGCTATCGGGCTACTTGCTCTGCAGCAGAAGTCCTGGAAAGAGATCTGGACAGATCGCTTCCTGGAAATCATGGCCGCAGCTGAGCACAAAGGGGATCACGATCTCTTCCTTCGAGCGTTCTCCTACTACAGTCACACTGAAGCGCAGCCCGACATACCGATTCCGGGCAGACTAGCCCTCTACACTGGGTTCTTCTCTGCCGCACAAGGCGCCGTTCTCCTCGCTCAGAAATGGCTGACGCCTTGATTTCCCTCTTTGCGCAAACCCGTGTCACGGGCGATCGCCTCGTACAGTGCGACATAGCGCTTGGCCGCGCTCGACCACGAAAAGTCCGCAGCCATCGCTGTGTGCATCAGGCCCCGCCACAACTCGGGTTGCCGCAACGCCCGCAGCGCACGCTGCAGCGCGGCCTCGAGGGCCGACGCGCTGGCGACGTCGAATGAAAAGCCGGTCGCACGCTCGGCGCGCACGGCATCGTCGGTCGCGTCGACAACGGTGTCGGCCAGCCCGCCCACGCGCCGCACCAGGGGCAGCGTTCCGTAGCGCAGGCCGTACATCTGCGTGAGTCCGCACGGCTCGAAGCGCGAGGGCACCATGATCACGTCGGCGCCGCCGATCAGGCGATGCGCCCGCGCCTCGTCGTACGCGATGCGCACCGCAACCTGTCCGGGATGCGCAGATGACGCCGCGGTGAAGGCCGCTTCGAGCACCGGATCACCGCGGCCCTGCACCGCGAGTTGCGCGCCACTTTGAAGCAGCGGCGGCAGCGCCGAGAGCACCAGGTCCAGGCCCTTTTGCGCGTCGAGCCGGCTGACGACGGCGAACAACGGCGCATCGGGGTTCGACGTCAGGCCGAGCTCGGACTGCAGCGCACGCTTGCAGCGCGCCTTGCCCGACAGGTCGCGTGCCGAATAGCGCGCTGCGAGCGCGGAGTCGCTGGCCGGGTCCCACACCGCGCCGTCAACCCCGTTGAGGATGCCCGAGACGTCGCCACCGCGGCTGCGGATCACGCCGTCGAGGCCGCAACCGAATTCATGCGTGGCCATCTCGCGGGCGTAGGTCGGGCTCACGGTGGTGACGCGGCGCGCGTACTTCAATCCGGCCTTGATGAACGACAACTGGCCATGGAACTCGAGGCCGTGCGAATGCATCATGCGCGCCGGCAGGCCGAGCTGTGCGAAGTCGCCGTGCGGAAAGAGTCCCTGGTAGGCCAGGTTGTGCACGGTGAACACCGACGTCGCGGTCGGTGCCGGGTGCGCGTCCATCCACGCGCACGCCATCGCGGCGTGCCAGTCGTGGGCGTGCAGCACCTGTGGCGACCACTGCGGGTCGAGCTCGCCCGCAGCCACGTGGGCACCGACCCAGCCCAGCAACGCGAAGCGCTGCAGGTTGTCGTCCCATTCGCTGCCGTCATCGGTCTGGTAGGGGCCACCGCGACGACGGTACAGGTAAGGCGCGTCGACGACGTAGGTCGGCACGTCGCTGTACGGCATGCGTCCGAGGCGCAGCGCAATGCGGCCGGCGCCGAACAGCGGCCCGAACTCGTACAGCGTGGTCTGATGCAGCACCGCATCGGCGATGGCGGGCAGGCCGGGCAGCAGCAGGC
>DASTZF010000297.1:0-6935 GCA_035764445.1 Burkholderiaceae bacterium | reverse complement strand
CCCTGGCGGTACAGCAGCACCTCGCGCGAGCGGTGCCGCGCCACCGGCTTGAAGCCCATCATCTCGAGCACCTGGCCGAGCGCCTGCGGGCGGCTGGTGGCGTATTCAACGAACTCGATGCCGTCGATGCCGAGCGGATTGCGCACCTCGCCGATCGACTCGCGATCGTGGGCAGGATCGTTCACGGCAGCTCCTTTCAGGCAATCAGCTGCAGAAAGTGGCGCCGCATGCGCTCCGCGTCGGGCTCGCGGCCGGTGAACAGGCGAAAAGCGCCCACCGCCTGGCCCACTGCCATCGTGCCGCCATCGCTGAGTGCGCACCCGGCCGTGCGCGCCGCACGCAGCAGCGCGGTCTCGAGCGGGAAGTACACGATCTCCGACACCCACAGGTCCCGACGCAGCAGCGACGCCGGCAATGGCAGGCCCGGCAGCTTGTCCATCCCGGTGGGGGTGGCGTGGATCAGGCCGCTGGCTCCGCTCAACGCGCGTGCGAGGTCGGCTTCGGCCGCGACGCGGCCCGCGCCGTAACGCGCACTCAACGCCAGCGCGGCCTGCTCGGCCCGCTCGGGATCGCGATCGACCAGCACCAGCACGCCTGCGCCCAGCCGCAGCGCCGCGTGCGCGATCGCCGAGCCCGCGCCGCCGGCGCCGAGCAGCACCACGCGCGACAGATCGGCTTGCGGCAACGCGCGTCGAAAGCCCCAGGCCCAGCCGGAGCCGTCGGTGTTGTGGCCGATCGCCCGCCGATCGTCGAACACGATCGTGTTGACCGCGCCCATCGCGGCGGCCTCGTCGGACAGCTCGTCGAGCAGCGGAATCACGGCCTGCTTGCACGGGTAGGTGACATTGACCCCGGCGAAGCCCATCGTGCGTGCCGATTCGATCAGCGCAGGCAGCGCCTGCGCACCCTGCGGCGCGCGGTCGAGATCGATCAGCTGGTCGTGCAGCTGCAGACCCTGCGCGCGCGCCTCCTCCTCGTGCATCGCCGGCGACAGCGAGCGCTGGATGCCGGCACCGATCAGGCCGACCAGCAGCTTGCCCGGCGCCCGAGCCGCCACGGGCGGCGCCGACTCGACCGTCGTGGTGTCGCTCATGGTGCCCCCTTGCTCACTGCGCTCGCGTCCCCCCGCGGGGGAGCGAGCCACCTTGGGGCGGCCCGGCGGTGGCTCATCGCACCCACACGCTCACTTGCGCAGCTTGGCCAGTTCGGCCTGCATCTCGGCCACCGTGGCCGACAGCGCGGCACCGTGCTTGTCGATCACCGGCTTGAGCTTGTCGCGCAGCTTGGCCTGCTCGGCCGCCGACAGTTCGGTGACCTGCATGCCGGCCTTCTTCAGCGCGTCGAGGTCACCGGCGGCCTTGTCGCGGTTGGTCTGGCGCTGGTAGTGGGCGGCCTCGGTGGCGGCGTCCTGAACCGCCTTCTTCTCGTCGGCGCTCAGGGCGTCCCACACCTTCTTGCTGAAGATCAGCGACTGCGGGTTGTACTGGTGGTTGGTGATCGCCAGGTTCTTCTGCACCTCGTAGAACTTGTTGGCCAGGATCACCGACAGCGGGTTCTCCTGCCCGTCGACGGCCTTCTGCTCCAGCGCCGCATAGAGCTCGGGGAACGCCAGCGGAGTCGGGTTGGCGCCCAGCGCCTTGACCCAGTCGACGTTGATCGCGTTGGGGATCACGCGCAGCTTCAGCCCCGCGATGTCATCGACCGTGTTGATCGGCCGCTTGCTGTTGGTGAGGTTGCGAAAGCCGAGCTCGAAGTACGCCAGCCCGACCAGCCCCTTGTCGGCCAGCTTGGCATGCAGCTTCTGGCCGAACGGGCCGTCGACCACCGCGTCGGCCTCCTTGGCGTTGGCGAACATGAACGGGAAGTCGTAGACCTCGAAGTCCTTGACCTGCGACGCCAGGATGCCCGAGTTCAGCAGCACGAACTCGAGCGTGCCGCCCTGCGCGGCCGACACGTTGGGCGCGTCGCCGCCGAGCGTGCCGCCCGGGAACACGTTGACCTTGATCTTGCCGCCGCTCTTGGCGGCCACCAGCTCGGCGAACTTGCTCGCGCCGACCTCCAGCGGATGGCCCTTGGGGTTCTGCAGCGCGAGCTTGAAGGTCTTGTCCTGCGCCTGCGCGCCGGCGCCCAGCAGGGCCAGCGCGGCGGCAGCGATCAGCGAACGCCACGGGGTCCAGAGCTTCATCGTTGTCTCCTTGAATGTCGAAGCGGTTGGGGTTGTGAATCGGATGCGGCCGAAGTCCGCATCAGCCGGTGAACCACTTGGCCGGCACGGTGACCAGCTGCGGAAACAGCACCATCAGGAACATCACCGCGAACTCGGCCACCATGAACGGCATCACGCCGCGCGTCACGGTGTCCATCTTCATGCGCCCGACGCCGGCCACCGTGTTGAGCACCGTGCCCACCGGCGGCGTGATGAGACCGATCGAGTTGTTGATGATGAACAGCACGCCGAAGTAGACCGGGTCGATGCCCGCCTGCTTGATCACCGGCATCAGCACCGGTGTCAGGATCAGGATGGTCGGCGTCATGTCCATCGCGGTGCCCACCGCCATGCACAGCACCATGATGGCGATCAGCAGCAGCGTCTGGTTGCCCATGAACGGCTCGAGGAGCCCGGTCACCATCGCCGGCAGATTGGCCACCGTGATCAGCCAGGCCGACACCATCGCCGCCGCGACCAGGAACATGATCACCGCGGTGGTCTTGGCTGCGGTGAGGAACACCGCGTAGACCTGCGGCAGCCTCAGCTCGCGGTAGACGAAGGTGGCGACGCAGAACGCGTACACCGCAGCCACCACCGCGGCCTCGGTGGGCGTGAACACGCCGAAGCGCAGGCCCACCAGGATGATCACCGGCAGCAGCAGCGCCCAGGTGGCCTCGCGCATCGCGACGAGGATCTCGCGCGCCGACTTGCGCGGCGGCGGCTGGATGTCTTCCTTGCGCACCAGGATCAACCACGTGATCCACAGCGCCGCGCCGATCAGGATGCCCGGCACGATGCCGGCCAGGAACAGCTTGGAGATCGACACGTTGGCCGCGACGCCGAAGATGACGAAGCCGATGCTCGGCGGGATCACCGGGCCGATCACGCCGCAGGCCGCGATCAGGCCGCCCGAGCGCGCCTTGTCGTGGCCGGCCTTGGTCATCATCGGCAGCAGCAGCGCGGTCAGTGCCGCGGCGTCGGCCACCGCCGAGCCCGACAGCGCCGACAGCAGGCACGCGGCGACGATCGCCACGTAGCCCAGCCCGCCCTTGATGTGGCCCACCAGCGCGAGCGCGAAGTTGACGATGCGCTGCGACAGGCCTCCGACGTTCATGATCTCGCCGGCCAGCATGAAGAACGGCACCGCCAGCAGCGGAAAGCTGTCGGCGCCGTTGATCACGTTCTGCGCCAGGATCTGGGCGTCGAACAGGTTCAGATGCCACATCAGCGCGACGCCACAGGCGAGCAGCGCGTAGGCGATCGGGATGCCGAGCGCCATCGCGCCGAGCAGCGCGCCGAGGAAGATCGCCACCGTCATCGCTGGCTCCCGTCGCCGCCGCGCGCCCGCGCGGCGGCGTTCTCGCGCGCGAGCTCGGCCTGCAGCGACTCGAGCTCGGCGGCCTCCTCCGACTCGACCACCATCACCAGCTCGTCGTCGCTCAGGCGGCCGCTGAGTGCACGCCAGAGTTCGTAGAGGATCAGCGCGCCGCTGGCCACTGCGAAGACCACGCCCGCGCCGTAGAAGATCGCCACCGACGCGCCGGTGACCGGCGCCTCGACGTCCCAGTTGATGCGCGCCTGCTGCAGGCTGCCGGTGAAAAGCAGCCAGGTGATGTAGAGCATCAGCAGCTGACCGGCCACCAGGCAGACCTTCTTGCCCCCCACCGGCAGCCGAGACACCAGCATGTCCGAGCCCAGGTGCGCACGCTCCTTCAGCGCGACGATCGCGCCGAGGAAGGTCATCCAGACGAACAGCCAGCGCGACATCTCCTCGCTGACCGTGATGCCGGAGTCGAACGCGTAGCGCAGCAGCACGTTGCCGAACACCAGCACCACCATCGCGGCCAGCAGCAGCACCAGGACGCCGTTCAGCGCCCGGCCCAACGCACCCAGCAGGGTCTGCATCGGTTGTCTCCTCGCGGCTCCGTGCCCCCTGATGAGCCGGGGGCTTGCGGGCCGGCGTGCCGCGTAATGTACGAACTAGTACGTTTTGTCGCCAGCAAGACCCGACCGTCGGGTCGGGTTTGGCTCTTCGCGCGTTGGCGCCTACTTGCGCACGAACCGCACCACCATCTCGATGATGCTGTCGCGGCGCGCGATCAGAACGGCCGGCGACTCGAGGTCGCGCTTGAAGATCAGCGCGAAGGTGTGGCGGTTGGCGACATTGAACACGGAGAGCGCGCTGATCGACATGTGCAGGTCAATCGGATCGAGCCCGACGCGGAACAAGCCGTCGGCGACGCCGCGCTCGTAGACGCGGCGCAGGCCGTCGATCGCCGGCACGTTGAGCTTCTGGATCGTCTTGCTGCGTGCCAGGAACTCGCCGCGGTGGATGTTCTCGGTCATCACCAGGCGGATGAACTCCGGGTGCGCCAGCTGATAGTCGACCGTGTGGCCGACCAGCTTGCGCAGCGCGTCCTCGGGCGGCAGGTCGTCGAGGTGCAGTTCGGCCTCGATCGCGCGCATGCGACGGTAGGCCTCCTCGAGCACCGCGACGTACAGCGCTTCCTTGCTGCCGAAGTAGTAATAGATCATGCGCTTGCTGGTGCGCATGGCCTCGGCGATGACATCGATGCGTGCACCGGCGAGCCCCTTGTCGGCGAACTCGCGGGTGGCGACCTCGATGATGTCGGCCATCGTGCGCGCGGGGTCGTTGGTGCGCCCCGGCACGTGGCCGGCCTTCGCGCGCGGCGCGCCGCGGCGCCGTCGCTTTTGTACCGTCTGGTCCATTCCGCCGCGAAGCCTAGCAGGCCGCGGCGCCGAGCGAAAGGGGCGCGCGTGCGCCGATCAGTGCACCACCAGCAGCGGGATCTCGCTCTTGGCCAGCACGTTCTTGGTGTGCGAGCCGAACAGCAACTCGGCGAACGCGCCGCGGCCGTGCGTGACCATCACGATCATGTCGCAGTCGAGCTCCTTGGCCAGTTCGACGATCGCCTCGTCGATGCGGTCGGTGGTCGCATGGCGGCCGCGAAAGCCGATGCCGGCCTCGCTGGCCATCGCGCCGAAGCGCACCAGCACCTCGTGCGCGTGGGTATCGGTGCGCTGCTCGTGCGCGTCGCGCTGGCGCGCGTAGGCGATCGGCTGCGTGCCCACGTTGGGCAGCGGCATGTCGGGCTCGGCGACAAATCCGACGATCGAAGCGCCGAGTTGGCGGGCGAGGTCGATGCCAGCGCGCATCGCGCGCTCCGACAACTCGCTGCCGTCCACCGGCACCAGCAGATTCTTGTACATGGCGTCTCCTGTGCAACGGTTCCCACTGTAGGCACACCGCGGCGCGCTCGCTTGAGCCCCATCAAGGCAGGGGTTCCTCGGGTTCCGGCACCGCAGGCGGCGGGCAAAGATGCAGCCAACCCTCTGGTCAGCGGGCGCTCGCTCGATGCGCAGCGCCTTTGGCGCCGGTTTTCCCGACAGGAGACATCATGGCTTCAGCAGCAACTCCAACAGCCAGGCGTCGCCGCCTGGCGCGCTCGTTCGTCGCGCTGGCTGCTGCGTGGTGCGCGGCCGGTGCCGCGCAGGCGCAGGAGACCTTCAAGCTCGGCATCGTCAGCTTCCTGTCGGGCCAGGCCGCCGAGAGCTTCGGCATCCCGGCGGTCAACGGCGCCAAGGCGGTGATCGAGGCGTTCAACGCCGGCAAGGCGCCGGCGCCGTACAACAAGGTCGGCTTCGGCGGCGTCAAGATCGAGCCGGTCTACGTCGACGAGAACGGCGGCGCCACCAAGCAGGTGCAGGAGCTGCGCAACCTGTACGACCGCGAGAAGGTCGACGCGGTGGTCGGTTACGTCGGATCGGGCGACTGCCTCGCGGTGGCGCCGGTGGCCGAGGAGATGAAGAAGTTCCTGATCCTCTACGACTGCGGCACACCGCGCATCTTCGAGGACAACAAGCTGACCTACGTGTTCCGCACCGCCAGCCACGCGGCGATGGACAACGTGGCGTTGACGCGCTACTTGAAGGCCAAGAACATCAAGATCGACACCTTCAACCTGATCAACCAGGACTACGCGTGGGGCCAGGACTCGAAGAAGGACTTCACCTGGTCGATGGAGAAGCTGTATCCGAGCGCGAAGGCCGGTGAAGACCTGCTGCCGAAGTTCGGCGCCGGCCAGTACGGCACCGAGATCTCGGCGCTGCTCGCCAAGCCGGCCGAGGTCACGCAATCGAGCCTGTGGGGCGGCGACCTGCAGGCGTTCGTGCTGCAGGCCGGGCCGCGCGGCCTGTTCCAGCGCACGCAGGTGGTGTTCTCGGCCGCCGACCACGTGCTGCCGGGCCTGGGCGAGAAAATGCCCAACGGCGTGATCCTCGGCGCGCGCGGCGCCTATGGCCTGATGTCGCCGAAGTCGGCGCTCAACGACTGGTGGTGGGACCTCTACAGCAAGGCCTACAACGCCTACCCGGTGCAGGCGCCGTACCGGATGGTGCAGTCGCTGCTCGGCCTGAAATTGGCGGTCGAGAAGGCGATGGCGGCCAACGGCGGCAAGAAGCCGACGCCCGAGCAACTGGCCGATGCGCTGCGCAATTCCGAGTGGGATTCGCCGGCCGGCAAGATCCGCATGGCGCTCGGCGGCGGCCATCAAGCGGTGCAGGACACCGCGATCGGCAAGACGCGCTACGACGCGGGCAAGAAGATGGTGGTGCTCGAGGACATCCAGCGTTTCAACGCCGAGTGCGTCAATCCCCCCGCCAACATGAAGTCGGAGGAGTGGATCAAGGCCGGGTTCCCTGGCGC
>DASTZF010000296.1:0-9471 GCA_035764445.1 Burkholderiaceae bacterium | reverse complement strand
CGAGCGCCTGCTGCAGGCGGTGCTCGACGCCGGCTACACGGCCACGGTCGAGCGCGGCGTGTCGGCGCGCCGCGAGCGCGAGGCCGAGGCCCGGCGTGCGCTGTGGCGGCTGTTCGTGGCGACGTTGTGCGCGATGCAGGTGATGATGTTCGCGACGCCGGCGTACGTCAGCGCACCCGGTGATCTGGCGCCCGATCTGCAGCGCCTGCTCGCGTGGGCGCAATGGCTGCTCACACTGCCGGTGCTCGGCTTCGCCGCGGCACCGTTCTTCTCCGGAGCCTGGGCCGCGCTGCGCCGCCGGCGCATCGGCATGGACCTGCCGGTGTCGCTCGGGTTGGCGGTGGCCTTCGTGGCCAGCACCGGCGCAGCATTCGATCCCGGCGGCGCATTCGGCCACGAGATCTACTTCGATTCGATCACCATGTTCGTCTCGTTCCTCCTCGGCGCGCGCTGGCTCGAGATGCGCGCGCGGCACCGCGCCGAGTCGCTGCTGGAAAGCGCGACCGCGCGGCTGCCCGCGCGCTTGCTGCGCGTGCGCCCCGATGGCGGCGTCGACGAGGTGGACGCGAGCGAACTGCAGGTCGGCGACGCGCTGCGCGTGCCGCGCGGGCAGGCGTTCGCCGCCGACGGCGTGCTGATCGAAGGCCGCACCGAGGCCGACGAGTCGTTGCTCAGCGGCGAGTCGCTGCCGCTGGCCAAGCAGCCGGGCGATGCGGTGGTCGCCGGTAGCATCAATCTGGTGGCGCCGGTGGTCATGCGCGTCGAGCGCGTCGGCGTGCAAACACGCTACGAAGCGATCGTCGCGCTGATGCGCAGCGCACGCAGCGAGCGCCCGGCGTCGCTGGCGGCGGCCGATCGTTGGGCCGGTGCCTTCCTGTGGGGCGTGCTGCTGCTGGCCGCGGCGGCCGGTGCGCTGTGGCATGTGGTCGATCCATCGCGCGCGATCTGGGTCGTGGTGTCTGTGCTGATCGTCACCTGCCCGTGTGCGCTGTCGCTGGCCACGCCGACGGCGTTACTCGCTGCCACCGGTGCGATGGGCCGGCGTGGCGTCGTGCTGCGGCGGCTCGACGCGATCGACAAGCTGGCGCGCGTGAGCACGCTGTTCATCGACAAGACGGGCACGCTCACCGAAGCGCAACTGCGTTGCGTCGGCGTCGAACGGCTCGCGCGCGACGACGCGGCGACCACCGAGTCGCTGCAGTGCACCGCTGCGGCGCTGGCTGCATGGTCGCATCACCCGCTGGCGCGATCGCTCGCGCGGCGGGGCGCCGAAGCCAGTCCGCAGGCAGCGGCGGTGTGGCGCCATGTCGTCGAGGAGCCCGGCCGCGGCATCGAGGCCGTCGACTCGCGGGGCAGCCGCTGGCGGCTCGGCGCGCCGCCATGGGCGGGCCCGAGCGACGAGCCTGCGGGCGCTGCTGCACAGGTGGTGCTCGGCCGTGACGGGCACGCACTGCTGCGCTTCACTTTCGACGAGGCGTTGCGGCCCGATGCCGCCGCCGCAGTGCGCTCGCTGCGCGACGACGGTGTGCAGGTGCGGCTGCTGTCGGGCGACAGCCCGGCGCGCGCCGCGCGCGTCGCTGCGCTGCTCGGCCTCGATGGCGTCGCCGGCGGCCTGTGGCCCGAGAGCAAGCTGGCGGCCGTGCAGGCCGCGCAGCGCGATGGTGCCATCGTCGCGATGGTGGGCGACGGCATCAACGACGCGCCGGTACTGGCGCGCGCCGATGTCTCGTTCGCAATGGGCGAGGGCGCCGCGGTGGCGCGCGCGCAGGCCGACGGCGTGTTGGTCTCCAACCGCCTGCAGGACCTGCAGGCCGCACGCGTGCTGGCGCGACGCACGATGCGCGTCGCGCGGCAGAACCTCGCGTGGGGCTGCCTCTACAACCTGGCTTGCGTGCCGCTGGCACTGGCCGGGCTGCTGCCGCCGTGGCTGGCGGGGCTCGGCATGGCAAGCAGCTCGCTGCTGGTGGTGCTCAATTCGTTGCGGCTGCTGCGCTGAGAATCGCTCGATGGACGTTCTGTACCTGCTGATTCCGCTGTCGGCCGCATTGGTGCTCGGGCTGATCGGTTTGTTTGCATGGGCCTTACAGAGCGGCCAGTTTGACGATCTCGAACAACAGGGGCTGTCGATCTTCGAGTCGCCACCGGCACTCCTTGATCGCCATCAAGCCGAGCCTGTAGCAGGCATCGAACAATCGCCCGCTTCCGAGCGCAGGGCATGACGGAGAAAGCCATGAATGCAAACACGACCGCGGTGCACTACACCGACGGACCCGTTCGCGGATTCGCGCTCGCCGCGGTGCTGTGGGGCGTGGTTGGCATGCTGGTCGGGGTGGTGATCGCCGCGCAGCTGGCGTTTCCCGACTTGACGCACGGCGTGTCGTGGCTGAGCTACGGCCGCCTGCGGCCGCTGCACACCAACGCGGTGATCTTCGCGTTCGGCGGCTGCGCGTTGTTCGCCACCAGCTATCACGTGGTGCAGCGCACCTGTCAGGTGCCGCTGTTCCTGCCGTGGCTGGCCAACCTGACCTTCTGGGGCTGGAACCTGGTGATCGTGCTGGCCGCGATCACGCTGCCGCTGGGCTACACGCAGGGCAAGGAGTACGCCGAGCTCGAGTGGCCGATCGACCTGCTGATCGCCGTGGTGTGGGTGGCGTACGCGATCGTCTTCTTCGGCACCATCGGCACGCGCCGAGTGCGCCACATCTACGTCGCCAACTGGTTCTTCGGCGCGTACATCATCGCGGTGGCCCTGCTGCACATCGTCAACAGCGCGGCGATGCCCGCCGGGCTGTGGAAGAGCTACTCGGCCTACGCCGGCGTGCAGGACGCGATGGTGCAGTGGTGGTACGGCCACAACGCCGTCGGTTTCTTCCTGACGGCCGGCTTCCTGGGGATGATGTACTACTACATCCCCAAGCAGGCCGAGCGCCCGGTGTACTCGTACCGGCTGTCGATCGTGCACTTCTGGGCGCTGATCTTCACCTACATGTGGGCAGGGCCGCACCACCTGCACTACACCGCGCTGCCCGACTGGGCGCAGTCGATCGGCATGCTGTTCTCGCTGGTGCTGCTGGCGCCGAGCTGGGGCGGCATGATCAATGGCGTGATGACGCTGTCGGGCGCCTGGTACAAGCTGCGCGACGACCCGATCCTGAAGTTCCTGATCGTCGCGCTGTCGTTCTACGGCATGTCGACCTTCGAGGGGCCGATGATGTCGATCAAGACGGTCAACGAGTTGTCGCACTACACCGACTGGACAGTCGGCCACGTGCACTCGGGCGCGCTCGGCTGGGTCGGCCTCATCACGATTGGCTCGCTGTACTACCTGATTCCGCGCATGTTCGGCCGCACCTCCATGTACAGCGTGCCCGCCATCAACGTGCACTTCTGGATCTCGACGCTGGGCATCGTGCTGTACATCGCCGCGATGTGGATCGCCGGCGTGATGCAGGGCCTGATGTGGCGCGCGCTCAATCCCGACGGCACGCTGGTCTACACCTTCGTCGAGAGCGTGAAGGCGACGTTCCCGTTCTACCTGATCCGTCTGACCGGTGGCCTGCTGTACTTGGCCGGCATGGGCGTCATGTGCTGGAACGTCGTGATGACGATCAGGAACGGCGCCATCCGCGCGTCGGCGATCCCGCAACTGGCGCACGCCTGAGGAGCCCATCATGTCGGACACCAAGGCGAGCGGCCACGAGCGCATCGAGACCAGCAACCTGCTGATGATCGTGCTGATCCTGATCACGGTGGCGATCGGCGGGCTGGTCGAGATCGTGCCGCTGTACTTCCAGCGCTCGACCACGCAACCGGTGGCGGGTCTCAAGCCCTACGCGCCGCTGCAGCTCGTGGGACGCGACATCTACGTGCGCGAGGGTTGCTACAACTGCCACTCGCAGATGATCAGGCCGCTGCACGCCGAGACGCTGCGCTATGGCCACTACTCGGTGGCCGGCGAATCCGTCTACGACCATCCGTTCCAGTGGGGCAGCAAGCGTACCGGTCCCGATCTGGCGCGCGTGGGCGGCAAGTACAGCGACGACTGGCAGCGTCTGCACCTGGCGTCGCCGCGCGACCTGGTGCCCGAGTCGAACATGCCGGCCTACACCTGGCTGGAGAGCACGCCGGTCGACGCTGCCAGCGTGCCGTCGCACCTGCGCGCGCTGCAGCGGCTGGGCGTGCCATACACCGACGCCGACATCGCCGGCGCCGTCGAGGCCGTGAAGGGCAAGACCGAGATGGACGCGATCGTCGCGTACCTGCAGTCGCTCGGCCGCCACGTCAAGTGAGGATGGGAGTACGAGCATGGACATGAACGACGTGCGCAGCGCGGTCACGCTGCTGAGCCTGCTGCTGTTCATCGCGCTGATGGTGTGGACGTGGCGCCCGCGTGCGCGCCGCGACCACGAGGCAGCCGCGCGCCTGCCATTCGACGGCGAGGCCAGCGACGAGCGGCGTGCGACGGGAGACGGCCGTGAGTGACTTCTTCCACAGCGGTTGGTCGATCTACGTCGCGTGGGCCACGGTGGCCAGCCTGGCGGCCTGCCTGGCGCTGCTGATCATCGCCGCGCGCCGCCGCGTGATGGCCAACGACAACACCACCGGCCATGTGTGGGACGAAGACCTGCGCGAACTGAACAACCCGCTGCCGCGCTGGTGGATGTGGCTGTTCGTCATCACGGTGGTCTTCTCGGCGATCTACCTCGCGCTGTACCCGGGTCTGGGCAGCCACGAGGGCACGCTGAAGTGGAGCAGTGCCGGCCAGTACGACAACGAGAAGGCGGCCGCGCAGGCGAAGGTGGCGCCGCTGTTCACCACCTATGCCAGCCTGCCGGCGCAGGAGCTGGCGCGCGATGCCAAGGCGATGGCGCTCGGCGAGCGGCTGTTCGCCAACAACTGCGCTACCTGCCACGGCGCCGACGCGCGCGGCAGCAAGGGCTTTCCGAACCTCACCGACAACGACTGGCTGTGGGGCGGCACGCCGGAGAGGATCGAGGAGACGATCACCAAGGGCCGCGTCGGCACGATGCCGCCGATGGCCGCTGCGGTGGGCACGGCCGAGGACGTGCGCAACGTCGCCAACTACGTGCTCAGCCTGTCGGGCAGCCCGCACAACGCGTTCGCGGCCAGTCAGGGTAAGGCCAAGTTCGCGGCTTGCGCCGCCTGCCACGGCGTCGACGGCAAGGGCAACCCGGCCCTTGGCGCGCCCAACCTCACCGACAAGGTGTGGCTGCACGGGTGGGGCGAAGACGCGGTGATCGCGATGGTCAACAACGGCAAGACCAACGAGATGCCCGCGCACGGCGAGCGCCTGAGCGCACCGCAGATCCACGTGCTCGCCGCCTACGTGTGGAGCCTGTCCAACGGCAACAAGGGAGGCACGCAGTAGGGCCGCCGCGGCCCGCGTCTGCGCCGGCCCGCGCCATGAACCGCGTCATCCCGATCGAGAACGCGGCGGTTTCGCTGTATGCGAAGCAGAAGAAGATCTATCCGCGCTCGGTGCAGGGCTGGTTCGCGAACTGGCGCTGGGCGCTGGTGTGGCTGACGCAGATCGTCTTCTACGGCCTGCCATGGCTGCCGTGGAACGGCCGCCAGTCGGTGCTGTTCGATCTCGCGGCGAGGCGCTTCTACATCTTCGACCTGGTGCTGTACCCGCAGGACTTCATCTACCTGACGGGTCTGCTGGTTCTGGCTGCCTACGGCCTGTTCTTCTTCACCGCAGTGGGCGGGCGGCTGTGGTGCGGCTACGCGTGCCCGCAGACGGTCTACACCGAGATCTTCCTGTGGGTCGAGCACCGCATCGAAGGCGAGCGCGGAGCGCGCATGCGGCTCGACAAGTCGCCTTGGACGTTCGACAAGATCGCGCGCAAGGGCGCCAAGCACGCGGTGTGGCTGGCGATCGCCGGCTGGACCGGCTTCACATTCGTCGGCTACTTCACGCCGATCAAGACGCTGTGGGCCGAGGCCTTCACGCTGTCGTTCGGGCCCTGGGAGTGGTTCTGGGTCAACTTCTACGCGCTGGCCACCTACGGCAACGCCGGCTACCTGCGCGAGCAGGTGTGCAAGTACATGTGCCCGTATGCGCGCTTCCAGAGCGCGATGTTCGACCGCGACACGCTGGTCGTCAGCTACGACGCCAGGCGCGGCGATCCGCGCGGCCCGCGCGCGCGCAGCGCCGACCTGAAGAGCGCCAACCTCGGTCACTGCATCGACTGCGGCCTGTGCGTGCACGTGTGCCCGGTCGGCATCGACATCCGCAACGGCCTGCAGTACGAGTGCATCGCCTGCACCGCGTGCATCGACGCCTGCGACGGCGTGATGGACAAGATGAAGTACCCGCGCGGCCTGATCCGCTACGCGACCGAGAACGGTGTCGAAAGCGGCCTGACGCGACAGCAGATGTTCCGCCGGGTCCTGCGGCCGCGCGTGCTGATCTACGGTGGCGTCCTGCTGTTGATCTCGCTGGCCTTCCTGGCCAGCCTGTCGTGGCGCCAGCCGCTGAAGGTCGACGTGGTGCGCGACCGCGCGTCGCTGGCGCGGCTGGTCGATGAAGGCCGCATCGAGAACGTCTATCGCGTGCAGTTGATGAACGCCACCGAGCGAGCCCAGCGCTACCGCCTCGGTGTGCAAGGCCTGCCCGGCATCGAGCTCACCGGCGTGCCCGACGCGATCGAGCTGGCGCCGGCGCAGGCACGCTGGGTGACGCTGGCCGCGCGCGTGCCGCCGGAGTCGGCGCACGCGGCCGGGCCTGGCGCGCATGCGATCCAGTTCCAGATCCAGAGCCTCGACCCGCCGGCCACTACGGTGAGCGAGAAGTCGACCTTCATCGTGCCGCGCTAGCGGTGTTGAACCTCAGGAGCCTGCCGTGAACAGCGACCGTTCCGACTCGAAGCGCCGATCGCCCTGGCGGGTGCCGGTGTTGTGGCTGGTGGTCGGTGGGCCCGCGCTGGTCGTGGTCGCCAGCTTCGCGACGTTTGCGCTCGCCTGGCACGACGCCGATCGCCCGGTGCGCGACAGCGCCGTCGCGCCGAGCGCCGACAGCATGACCCCGGCCACGCAGGCGCGCAACCATGTCGCCGCATCGAGCCGTTGAGCCGCCGCAGCGGCCGCTGCGCGCGCGCGTGCTGCTGGTCCTGTGGCCGGCGTTCGTGATGGCCGGCGTGCTCGAGATGCTGGTGTTCGCAGTCGTCGACCCAGGGGCGGTGCAATGGCCCGGGGCCGACACCCTCGAGTGGAGCCGCAGCACGATGTACTCGGTGACTTTCCTGGTGTTCTGGGCCGTGATCGCGGTGTCGACCGCCGTCACCGAGTACCTCACGCGCAGCGACGTGCAGTGACCCGCCCATGGAATCGACGCTGATCGTCGCTGCCGCATTGATGGGGTTGGCCGGCGCCCCGCACTGCACCGCGATGTGCGGCGCGATGTGCAGCGCCACGATACGCCGCTGCGCGCCCGCGGCTCCGCTCGCGGGATCCGCTGCCTTCATGCTGGGTCGCCTCGCCGGCTACGCCGTCGCCGGTGCGCTGGCGGCCTGGGCGGTGTCGTCGCTCGGCCGCATGGCGTCGGCGACGCCGGCGCTGCGCGCGCTGTGGACCGTTTTCCACCTGGCTGCGTTGTCGCTCGGGCTGTGGCTGCTGGTGCGTGCGCGCCAGCCGCGTTGGATCGAGGCGATCGGCGCACCGGGGCCGCGCGCACCGGGCACCGTGATGGTGGTCAGGGGGCCGCTGTGTGCCGGCGCGGCCGGACTGGCGTGGTTGGCGCTGCCGTGCGGATTGCTGCAGTCGGCGCTGGTGATGGCCGCCCTGGCCGACGGGCCGGCGGGCGGCGCGGCGGCGATGGCCGCTTTTGCGCTGACGTCGTCCACCGGCTTGTCGCTGGTGCCGGTGATCGTTCGCCGCTGGGCCGCGGGCGACGCCAAGGCCACTCGTTTACCGGGTTGGGCGATGCGCGTGGCGGGGCTGGGTCTGGTGGCGACGTCCGGTTGGGCGCTCGGCCACGGGTTGTGGGAGCGTGTCGCCGCCCTGTGCGCGACTTGAGCCCGTGGGTCGCGCGCGCCTGAGCGGCGCGCTCAGGCCATCGTCTGCAGCACCGCGGCCTGCAGCACCCAGCGCCGCGCATCGGTGGCGCTGCCGCAGTCGGCCAACTGTTCGGCCAGCGCGGTGGTGCGGTGCGACTCGCAGGCGATGCCGTCGAACACCGGCACCGTGGCCAGATCGCTCAGCCGCCGTACGGTGCCGGCGGGCACGCCCTGGCATTCGACCGCGTCGTACAGGCGGTCGAGCATGCGTGCCACGCGCTGCAGTTCGTGCTCGTCGCGCACCGCGAGCATCTCGTCGCCGATCTGCGATGTGGTGGCGCCGAGTTGCTCGACCGCGGCGATGAACAGCGCCGCTGCCGGACCGGGCGCAGGAGCCCACAACGCGAGGTTCTTGCCGCGCAGCGGCTGGTCGCGGCTACCACTACGCTCGGCATCCGCGAGCGCTCGCGCGACGGCGACCAGCCTGCGCTCGGCATGGCCGGAAAGCCGCTCGAACATCACCACGCTGCAATCCATCGTCGAAGCCGGGCCTCGCGGCCGGACGTGAGGTCCGAGCCGCGCTCCGAAGGCTAGCCGTGCCGCGACGGCGCTGCTTGATCGCCGTCAAGCGGCGCGCTGGCGCGGCGCCTGATACGCAATCGACACACGCCGTTTGCACAACGCGACGCAATGACGTCCGCCGTTCAGCGGCCGTTCGCGCCGGGCCGGCAGGATTCTGACGTCGATCAAATTGCAATCAATCAGGACCGCACCATGTTCCTCGCCTCAGCCATGGCCAACCCCTCCCGCTCTTGCAGGTCGGCGTCTTCACGTCCGCCTGAGCCCCACGCACAGACGACCGCACGACGTATCAGCGAGGCGCTGGCGCTGATCCATGGGGTGCTGGCGCCGCAGCGCCAGGTGGTGCATGAAGGCGACTTCATCTGCCAGGCCGGCGAGCGCTTCGACAGCCTGTACGTGCTGAACTCCGGTTGCGCCAAGATCGTCACCTTGACCGGAGACGGCCGCGAGCAGGTGGTGGGCGTGAAGTTCCGCGGCGACTGGCTCGGCTTCGACGGCATCGCGACCGGGCAGCACACCTGCTCGACGATCGCCATCGACACCGGCGAGATCTGGGCGCTGCGCTATCAGTCGCTGCTGGACGCGTGCACCACGCAGCCTGTGCTGCTGACGCTGCTGCACACCGCGATGAGCCGCGAGATCTCGCAGGATCGCGACTCGCTGATGTCGGTGTGCACGTTGCCGGCCGACGCCCGCGTGGCCGAATTCCTGCGCTCGTGGGCCGATTCGCTGAGCGAGCGCGGCCTGCGGACCGACCAGATCACGCTGCCGCTGAGCCGCGCCGAGATCGGCAACTACCTCGGCCTGACGCTCGAAACGGTGAGCCGGGCGCTGTCGAAGCTGGCGCGCGACAAGCTGATCGGCTTCGCCG
>DASTZF010000295.1:0-7844 GCA_035764445.1 Burkholderiaceae bacterium | reverse complement strand
CCAGCGACGCCAGCACGCCGACGTCCTGCGGGCGCAGGTGCCGCCCGGCGGCGAGCACCACCGAGCCGCGCGCGATGTCCTCGCCGACGCGTCCGACGTGCTTGCCGGGCCCGAACGCCATCGACGCCTCGATGCCCTGCGGCGTGTCGCGCACGTACTCGGCCGGCACCACCGCATCGGCGCCGGCGGGCAGCGGCGCACCGGTCATGATGCGCACCGCTTCACCTGGGCCGACGCTGCCTTCGAAGGGCTGGCCCGGCAGCGCGCGGCCGACGACGCGAAAGGCGAGCGGGTTGTAGTCGCTGGCGCCGGTGGTCTCGTCGCCGCGCACCGCGTAACCATCCATCGCGGCGCGATCAAACCCCGGCACGTCGAACGCGGCCGCCACGTCGTGCGCCAGCACGCGGCCGCTGGCAGCGTCGATGGCGACGCTTTCCACGCCCAGCGGCGCGGCATGCCGCGCGATCCACTGCAAGGCGTCGTCGACTTCGGTTCGCCGGCTGAAGCCGCGCATGCGGACATCGCGCGGACCGGGGGCATCTGCGGCCGTCGTGCTCATCTGCGCGCAAGTATCTCAGGCTCCGACGCTCGCGTCGGATTCGAGCGGCTTCGCTTGGATGGCAATGCGGCCAGCTGCCGCAGCGGCTGCGGCGCCGCGAGCGCTGCCCTACTTGACCTGCTGGCGCACCGTGCTCGGCCGGAAGTCCTCGGTCAGGTGGAACACCAGCGTCGGCACCATCTCCTCGCGCGGATTGCCGCTGCGCACCCCACCGCTCACGCCGTAGTCGGCCGACACGTTCACCTTGCCGAGCGCGCGCCGTGCCCACGCCGAGCTGCTCCACACGCTGGCGCCGCTGCGCGTCTCGACCAGCTTGCTCGTGATGTCGCCGCGCACCTCGACGCGCACGGCGCCCTCGAGCTTCGTGGCATCGACGACCTTGACATCGGTCTTCGGCTCCGAATAGGTGAGGCTGCCGACGAAGATCGCGTCGACGCCGTACTTCTCGCCGATCTTGCGCAGCGCCTGCGCATCGAGCTGGCGGCTGCCCACCGACGCCAGCACCTGCTCGCGGCTGCCGAGCTCGACGATGCGTGTGCCGGGCTGCGCCGAGTGCACGTGCGACTCGAACTCGCGCGTGGTCTGCTCGTTGATGCCGGGGTGCGAGTTGGAATCGAACTGCACGAGCCCCAGCGTGCCGTAGTTCTGCAGCTGCATGCGCGGCGGCACCGACACCACGACTGTGTTGGACGAGCAGCCCCACAGCACGGCGAGCGACGCCAGCAGTAGAGCGAAGGCAGTGGACTTGCGCATCGATGGCCTCTCGTGGCTCGAGCAGTTCGGGCCACCGGACGATTCTTGTGCGCGCCCGCCGCTCGCGCTCGCTGGATGTGCCTCGATCAGACGGTGTTTCGTGAAATCCGGCGCCAACGCTTGGCGCCTGGGAGACTCATGGCGGCGCGACGCCGTCGACTCGACGCGCCGCGATAATCGCCGCTGGAGCCCGCATGGCGCACCTGTTTGCACACGAGATCGCGCACTACCAGTCCGAAGGCTGGGTGCTGCCGCGTTTCGCGCTGCCGCCCGCGCAAGTGGCCGCGCTGCGCGACGCGCTGGAGCAGCTGCTGCGCGACAACCCCGGTGTGCGGCCCGAGAAGCTGGTGTCGGCGCACATCGAGGGCGACAACGGCGAAGGCGTGCGCGGCAGCCGGCGCTTTCTCGAGCTGGCGCAAGACCCCGAGATCGTCGACCTCGTATCCGGCGTGATCGGCGACGACGTGATCCTGTGGGGCTGCCACGTGTTCTGCAAGCCGGCGCACGAAGGCTACGAGACGCCGTGGCACCAGGACGGCCACTACTGGCCGATCCGGCCGCTGGCGACCTGCACCGCATGGGTTGCGCTCGAGCCCTCCACAGTCGACAACGGCTGCCTGCGCGTGATCCCGCGCTCGCACCGTGGCTGCGTGCTGCACGAGCACCTGCACGAGGACCGCACCGATCTCACGCTGAATCAGCGCATGGCCGACGACGCCTTCGACGAGTCGCTGGCGGTCGACATCGAGCTGCAGCCGGGCCAGATGTCGCTGCACGACGTCTACATGATCCACGGCGCGCGGCCCAACACGAGCATGCTTCGCCGCACCGGCGTCGCGCTGCGCTACATGCCGTCGACCTCGGTGTTCGACCGCAGCCTGCGGCCGGTCGACGGCAAGTCGGGCGTCGCGGTGAACTTCGCGCAGCGGCCACTGTGGCTGCTCAAGGGCGTGGACCGCAGCGGGCGCAACGACTTTCAGGTCGGGCACCGGCGCGGCTGAGGCGGCGCGTCGCGGCCGGTCTCGCGCGCGAGTGCTGCGTCCAGGCCAGTGCTGCCATCATGTGACGGACGCGAACGGCCCCGCGGACGATCCAGCCACCTTCAATGACCGAACGACCCATGACCACTTCACCACACCCACCGCTTCGCCTCGGCATCCTCGGGTGCGCCAACATTGCGCGCCAGTTCGCACGCGATGTCCGGCCCAGCCGCCAGGTGCGCATCGCCGCGGTGGCCAGCCGCGATGCAGCCAAGGCTCGCGCCTTCGCCACCGAGTTCGGCATCGCCCGTGCGCACGCCGGCTACGACGCGCTGCTCGACGACGACGAGCTCGACGCCATCTACATCCCGCTGCCCAACACGATGCACGCCGAGTGGGCGGTGCGGGCCGCACAGCGCGGCCGGCACGTGTTGTGCGAGAAACCGCTGGCGACGGGATTGGCCGAGGCGCGCACGATGTTCGACGCCGCGCGGCAGCACGGCGTGATGCTGCTCGAGGCCTACCCGTGGTGGTTCCAGCCCCAGACGGCGACGCTGCTCGAACTGCTGCGCGGCGGCGCGATCGGCCACGTGCGCTCGGTGCAGGCCAGCTTCGGCTTCACGTTGCGCGACCCGCAGGGCACCAACATCCGCTCGATCGCCGCGCTCGGCGGCGGGGCGCTGATGGATGCCGGCTGCTATTGCCTGAGCCTGATCCGGCTGGCGATCGCCGGCGTGCCGCAGCGCGTGCAGGCCAACGCGCGCGGCGGGCCCACCGGCGTCGACATCGCGACCACGGCGACGCTGCACTACGCCGACGGCGTGACGGCGCAGATGACGTGCGCGATGGATCTGGCGCTGCACCGCCAGGCGATCATCGTCGGCAGCGACGGTGTGATCACCACCGAATTCCTCAACCACACCAGCGAGCCCGGCCGCGCGGACGGTTGGGGCTATCAGCCGAGTCAGCTGCGCGTGCGCCGCGGCAGCGGCAACGGGCCGTTCGAGCCCGTCACCAGCCCCACCGGGAGCGGCTTCCGCTTCGCGGCCGAGGCGTTCGCCGCCGTGGTGGCCGCCCGCGACTTCGCGGCCATCGAGCGTGCCGCGCAGGCGAGCCTGGACATCGCGGTGACGCTCGACGCCATCGTGGCCAGCGCGCGCTCGGGGGCAGCCGTCGACGTGATCGATGCGCCCTCGCGTGCGCAAAATCCGCGCGCCGGCAGCCCCGCCGCGCGCTAAGGCACGCCGTACTGCTGCGCGAGATAGGTCGCCAGCGCGTCGACGTCTTCCCTGGCGATCGGTGCGCCGAACGCGTTGATCATCTTGTTGATCGACGCGGTCCAGCCGGCCTTCGTCATGAATCGCGAGTTCATCACGATGTAGTCGACGCTGTGGCAGGCCACGCAGACTGCGGCCTTCTCCTTGCCCGGACCGTCCTTCAGCTGGACCTTGGCTTCCTGCGCGAGCGCACCGCTGGCCACGGCCGTCAGCAGCACGGCAATCCAGAGTCGCATCTCGAGGCCCTCCTCAAACGACTTCGACGTACAGCCGCTGCATCACGTTGTGGTGGTAGCCGGCCGGGTTGTGGCTCAACTGCTCGCTCTGCGTCTCGCCCGAGCGGCTCGTCGCCCGCGCCATCACCACCCGCGAGCCCGTTGCGGGCGTCGCCATCGAGAGCTCGAATTCGCGGAACGAGAAGCGCCCGTGGTCGCGCCCGAGCTTCGCTCGCTGCCAGCTGTCGCCCGCATCGGAGGATACGTCGACGCGATCGATGCCCGAGCCACCGTCCCACGCGATGCCCTTCACCACCAAGGGCTTGCCGCGCGGCACCTGGTGGCCGACGCCGAACGACGTGATCAGCGAGTTGGTGACCATGCTGGTGATCGGTTCGGTGGTCTCGGCCTGCTGTGTCTTGAAGGCGTAGCCCGGGTACTTGCCGCGCGGCAGCCGGTAGGCGGTCTTCATCCAGAAGTTCGTTTCCGGCGTCGACACCGCGTTGATGCTCACCACCGCCTTGACCCAGTAGGTGCCGGTCCAGCCAGGCACCACGAGCCGCGCCGGGAAGCCGTTCCAGTGCGGCAGCGGCTGGCCGTTCATCTCGAAGGCGATCAGCGTGTTGTCGTCGAGCGCGATCTCGACCGGCAGCGACTTGACGAAGTCCGGCGTCTTGTCGATCGCCGCGGTGTCCGCACCGTCGAAGACGACCTCGACCGCCGTGGGCTTGAGGCCCGATCGCACCAGCAGGTCCTTCAGGCGCACGCCACGCCACAGCGCATTGCCCATCGCGCCGACGCCCCACTCGACGCCGGGCACGTGCGGCACGAACAGCCCACGCCGATTGCCCGAGCACTGGCACACCGCGGTGATCTCGACCGGTGCGAACTCCCTGCGCAACTGCTCCAGCGTGTAGCTCCTGGGCTGCTGCAGCGAGTCGCCACCGAGCGACAACTTCCACTCCCTGGCATTGACGATCGGGATGCCCGCCAGGTGCCAGCGCACGAAGAACGTGTCGTTGGCCGTGATGACGCTGCGGAAATACTCGATTGGCGTTTCGAAGTTGGGCGGTCGATAGGTCTTCTTGATCAGCGGCAACTTGCCGGGCAGACGCTCGAGCAGCTGCTCGGCCAGCGCGCCATCGGGAATCTCCGCGAAGCCGAGCGCGCCGGCGCTGCCCACCGGCCCCGCGAGCGCTCTGCGAGCGGGCAGCGCCGCCAGCGTGCCGACGCCAGCAGCAGCGGCAAGGAGGCGGCGCCGCGGCGTGCGCAGGTTGTCATCGTTGATGCGGTCCATCGCGTCCTCTCAATCTGGCCTGGCCATGGCCGTCAGCTCGCGCACGTTACCCAGCGTGCCCAGGCGCCGGCACGCAGCGATCAGCGCGGCCGTGCGCGCCACACCGAGAATCGGCTCGGACTGCGTCGCGAACTTCGCTTCCAGCGCGGCGTCGCTCATCGGCCGCTGCAGCGAGCCGATTGCATGCTCGACGAACACGTGCACGCGCCGGCCATCGCGCAGCACCGCGGTGACGTCGGCCGCCGCCTCGTCGATCGAATCGTCGACCGTGGCGACGACCTTGCGGCGCAGCGCCAGCACGTCGGCGCGCATGACGATCGCATCGTCGTACTCGCCCTCGCCGGCGCGGCCGAAGATCAGCCCGACCGCGCAGCCGTGGTACACGCTGAACTTGGCGCTCAGGCCGTCGGCCGGCTCCTTCTTGCCGGTGAGCTCCAGCACCAGCGAGTGCACTTTCAGCTCGATGCGCTCGACCTCGTCCGGCTTGACGCCCTTGTCGCGCAGCTGCACGCAGGCATCGATGCTGGGGTGGATCACGATGCCGCACGCGAACGGCTTGTAGGTGTTGAACGAGATCTCGAAGCGCTGGCCGAGTTCGTCGGTCGCCTCGTGCCACGCGTACTTGGTCGACACCACCTGCGCGTAGCCACGCGGCGCTTCGAGCGCGCGCACACTGGCGGTGAAGCCGTGCTTGGCCAGCAGCGCCGACAGCAATCCCGAGCGCGCCGCGGCGCCCGGGTGGAACGGCTTGGTCATGGTGCCGAACTGCTCGCGCAGCCCCACCGGCTGCGACGCCGCGATGCCGAGCGCCATCGCCGTGCGCTGCTCGTCGAGCGACAGCAATCGCGCACACGCCGCGGCGGCGCCGAGGGTGCCGGTGGAGCCGGTGATGTGCCAGCCGCGGTCGTAGTGCTCGGGGTACATCAGGTTGCCCATGCGGCACGACACGTCGATGCCGAGCACCAGCGCGTCGACCAGCGAGCGCCCGCTCGCACCCAGGTGCTCGGCAAGCGCCAGCGCGGCCGAGGCCACCGGCCCGGCCGGGTGGATGATCGTCTTCAGGTGTGTGTCGTCGAAGTCGAACGTGTGCGAGCTGATGCCGTTGAGCAGCGCTGCGGCCGCCATGTCGACGCGCTCGCTGCGCCCGAGCACGGTGGCCTGCGGAGCGGGCTGCAGCATCTGCACGCCGGCCAGCGCGGCGCGCATCGCGTCGTGCGTCGCGGCTCCGACCGCGCAGCCGACCCAGTTGAGGAACGTGCGATGCCCCTCGCGATCGACCGCGTCGCTCCAGCCGCGCGACGGATGGGTGGCGACGAAGCGTGCCAGCGTCTGCGTGATCGGCGGGGCGGCGGTGTCGGCGCTGACCTGGGTGTTGCGGGCCATGATGAGCTGCGGTCTCGAGCGGTCACTCTTCGACTTGGATCTTGCGTTCCTTGGCCAGCGCGGTCCAGCGCACGACCTCGTCCTGGATGTACTTGGCGAACTGCTCCGGGCTCATCGGCATCGGGACCACCGCCTCGGAGGCGAGCTTCTCTGTCATCTCCGGCGACGACACGGTGGCGGTCAGCGTCTCGTTGAGCTGCTTGACGATCGGCGCCGGCAGGCCGGCCGGGGCGACCACGCCGTACCACTGCACGGCGTCGAACCCCTTGAAGCCCGATTCGATCATCGTCGGCACGTCCTTGACCGTCGGCTGGCGTGCGTTGCCGGTGATCGCCAGCGGCCGCACGCGGCCCGAGCGGATGTGCGGCAGCGCCGCGGCGAGGCCCGGGAACATCGCCTGCGTCTGGCCACCCAGCAGGTCGGTGAATGCAGGCGCGATGCCGCGGTACGGCACGTGCAGCATGAAGGTGCCCGACTGCTGCTTGAAGAGCTCCATCACCAGCTGCGTCAGCGAACCGTTGCCCGCCGAGCCGAAGCTGCTCTTGCCGGGGTTGCGCTTCAAGTAGTCGATGAAGCCCTTCAGATCGTGCACCGGCAGGCTGGGGTTGACCACCAGCACGTTGGGCGTGCCGCCGATCATGCCGATCGGCGTGAAGTCCTTGATCGGGTCGTACGGCAGCTTGCGCGTCGCCGGACTGGTGCCGTGCGTGGTCACGTAGCCCTGCATCAGCGTGTAGCCGTCGGGCGCCGCCTTGGACGTGGTCTGCGACGCGATCACGCCGCCGCCACCGCCGATGTTGTCGACCACGAAGGTCTGCCCGAGCGCCTTGCCCCAGCGCTCGCACACCGTGCGGCCGATGAAGTCGCTGCCGCCGCCGGCGGGCACCGGCACGATGTACCGGATCGGCTTGCTCGGATACGACTGGGCGAGAGCATGCGTTGCCGACAGCCACCACGCGGGCGCGGAGATCAGCACGGTGCGTCGGTTCGTCATGGTCGGCTCTCCGCTGGCACGGTGGACTCGGCCGCCAGCAGGCGGCTCAGCCGGCGGTGCGACGCGGTGACGTGCTCGGCCAGCAGGGCCTGCGCGCGCACCGGGTCGCCCGCCGCGATGGTGGCGATGATCTGCTGGTGCTCGCGCATCGAGGCCCGCATGCCCACGTCGCGCGACAGGTTCTTCAGCCGCGACAGGTGCAGCAGCTGCACGATGCCTCGATAAGTCTGCGACAGCGCGTCGTTGCCGGCCGCCTCGACGATGGCCCAGTGGAACGCCAGGTTCGCGCGGTAGTAGGCCTGCACGTCGTGCCGCTGCGCGCCCGCCTTCATCTGCGCCTGCCAGGCCTTGAGCGACGTCACGAGCGCGCGACGCGGCTTGTCGGC
>DASTZF010000294.1:0-3475 GCA_035764445.1 Burkholderiaceae bacterium | reverse complement strand
GAGCCGCTGATGCCGCACGACCTGATCAACTCCAAGCCGATCTCCGCGGCGCTGAAGGAGTTCTTCGGTGCGTCGCAGCTGAGTCAGTTCATGGACCAGACCAACCCGCTGTCGGAGATCACGCACAAGCGTCGCGTTTCGGCCCTGGGCCCGGGCGGCCTGACGCGCGAGCGCGCCGGCTTCGAGGTGCGCGACGTGCACGTCACGCACTACGGCCGGGTCTGCCCGATCGAGACGCCGGAAGGCCCGAACATCGGCCTGATCAACTCGCTCGCCCTGTACGCGCAGCTCAACGAGTACGGCTTCCTCGAGACGCCGTACCGCCGCGTGCAGGACAGCAAGGTCACCGACCAGATCGACTACCTGTCGGCGATCGAGGAAGGCAAGTACGTGATCGCGCAGGCCAACGCCTCGCTCGGTGACGACGGCCGCCTGACCGACGAGCTGGTGTCGGCGCGCGAGAAGGGCGAATCGGTGCTGACGTCGCCCGAGCGCGTGCAGTACATGGACGTGGCGCCGGCGCAGATCGTGTCGGTGGCCGCATCGCTGGTGCCGTTCCTCGAACACGACGACGCCAACCGCGCGCTGATGGGCGCCAACATGCAGCGCCAGGCCGTGCCGACGCTGCGGCCGGAGAAGGCCTTCGTCGGCACCGGCATCGAGCGCGTCGCCGCGGTCGACTCCGGCACCGTGGTGGTCGCCCGCCGCGGCGGCGTGGTCGACTACGTCGACACCAACCGCATCGTGATCCGCGTCAACGACAACGAAACGGTGGCCGGCGAAGTCGGCGTCGACATCTACAACCTGATCAAGTACCAGCGCTCGAACCAGAACACCAACATCCACCAGCGCCCGATCGTGCACCGCGGCGACAAGGTCGAAGCCGGTGACGTGGTGGCCGACGGCGCGTCGACCGACCTGGGCGAGCTCGCGCTCGGCCAGAACATGCTGGTCGCGTTCATGCCGTGGAACGGCTACAACTTCGAGGACTCGATCCTGATCAGCGAGCGCGTGGTCGCCGACGACCGCTACACCTCGATCCACATCGAGGAGCTGGTCGTGATGGCGCGCGACACCAAGCTCGGCGCCGAGGAAATCACGCGCGACATCCCGAACCTCTCCGAGCAGCAGCTCGCGCGCCTGGATGAAAGCGGCATCGTCTACATCGGGGCCGAAGTGAACCCGGGCGACGTGCTGGTCGGCAAGGTCACGCCGAAGGGCGAGACCACGCTGACGCCGGAGGAAAAACTGCTGCGCGCGATATTCGGCGAGAAAGCGAGCGACGTGAAGGACACGTCGCTGCGCGTCGAGCAGGGCACCAACGGCACCGTGATCGACGTGCAGGTGTTCACCCGCGAGGGCATCCAGCGGGACAAGCGCGCCCAGCAGATCATCGACGACGAGCTGAAGCGCTTCCGGCTGGACTTGAACGACCAGCTGCGCATCGTCGAGGCCGACGCGTTCGACCGCATCGAGAAGCTGCTGATCGGCAAGATCGCCAACGGCGGCCCCAACCGGATAGTCAAGGGCACCACCATTTCCAAGGAGTACCTGGCCGAAGTCGAGAAGTACCACTGGTTCGACATCCGCCCGGCGGATGAAGACCTGGCCAACCAGCTCGAGAGCATCAAGAACTCGCTGGAGCAGACGCGCCACAGCTTCGACCTCGCTTTCGAAGAGAAACGCAAGAAGCTGACGCAAGGCGATGAGCTGCCGGCCGGCGTGCTGAAGATGGTGAAGGTGTACCTCGCTGTCAAGCGTCGCCTGCAGCCTGGCGACAAGATGTCCGGTCGCCACGGCAACAAGGGTGTGGTGTCGAAGATCGTGCCGGTCGAAGACATGCCGTACATGGCCGATGGCACCCCGGTGGACATCGTGCTCAACCCGCTGGGTGTGCCGTCGCGGATGAACGTCGGCCAGGTGCTCGAAGTGCACCTGGGCTGGGCCGCCCGCGGCATCGGCCAGCGCATCGGCGACATGCTGCAGAGCGAGGCCCGCGTGGCCGAGCTGCGTCAGTTCCTCGACCAGCTCTACAACCGCTCGGGCGGCAAGAGCGAGACGCTGGAGCGCATGTCCGACACCGAGGTGCTTGAGATGGCCGACAACCTCGCGCAGGGCGTGCCGTTCGCCACCCCGGTGTTCGACGGCGCTGCCGAGACCGAGATCCGCGGCATGCTGAACCTCGCGTACCCGGAAGACATCGCCGCCAAGAAGGGCCTCAACGCGACCCGCACGCAGGCCACGCTGCACGACGGCCGCACCGGCGAGCCGTTCGAGCGCCCGGTGACCGTGGGCTACATGCACGTGCTGAAACTCCACCACCTGGTGGACGACAAGATGCATGCGCGCTCCACCGGTCCGTACTCGCTCGTCACGCAGCAGCCGCTGGGCGGCAAGGCGCAGTTCGGCGGCCAGCGCTTCGGCGAAATGGAAGTGTGGGCGTTGGAAGCCTACGGCGCGAGCTATGTGCTGCAGGAGATGCTGACCGTGAAGTCCGACGACGTGAACGGCCGCACCAAGGTCTACGAAAACATCGTCAAGGGCGAGCACGCGATCGACGCCGGCATGCCGGAGTCGTTCAATGTGCTGGTCAAGGAAATCCGTTCGCTCGGCATCGACATCGAGCTCGAGCGCAACTAAGGAGAGAAAAGGATGAAGGGACTACTCGACCTTTTCAAGCAATTCACCCCCGACGAGCATTTCGATGCCATCAAGATCGGCATCGCGAGCCCGGAGAAGATCCGCTCGTGGTCGTTCGGCGAGGTGAAGAAGCCCGAGACGATCAACTACCGCACCTTCAAGCCCGAGCGCGATGGCCTGTTCTGCGCCAAGATCTTCGGGCCGATCAAGGACTACGAGTGCCTGTGCGGCAAGTACAAGCGGCTCAAGCACCGCGGCGTGATCTGCGAGAAGTGCGGCGTCGAGGTCACGCAGACCAAGGTGCGGCGCGAGCGCATGGGTCACATCGACCTGGCGGCGCCGTGCGCGCACATCTGGTTCCTGAAGTCGCTGCCGTCGCGCCTGGGCCTGGTGCTCGACATGACGCTGCGCGACATCGAGCGCGTGCTGTACTTCGAGGCCTACGTGGTGGTCGACCCCGGCATGACCCCGCTGAAGAAGTTCAGCATCATGACCGAGGAGGACTACGACGCCAAGCGCACCGAGTACGGTGACGAGTTCATCGCGCTGATGGGCGCCGAGGGCGTGCAGAAGCTGCTCGGCGACATCGACCTCGACGTCGAGATCGAGAAGCTGCGCGGCGACATGACCGGCTCGGAGCTCAAGGTCAAGAAGAACTCCAAGCGCCTGAAGGTGTTGGAGGCCTTCAAGAAGAGCGGCATCAAGCCCGAGTGGATGGTGATGGCGGTGCTGCCGGTGCTGCCGCCGGACCTGCGTCCGCTGGTGCCGCTGGATGGCGGCCGCTTCGCGACGTCGGACCTCAACGACCTGTATCGCCGCGTCATCAACCGCAACA